>CAZNEV010000004.1:0-69407 GCA_964572085.1 uncultured Maribellus sp.
CAAATATGCCACTGATGCAAACTTTAAAATTAACACGTTTTTAAACTGGGCTCATGGAACAGTAACACAAAAAGTAATCTCAAAGAATGATGTAAATACAAAAGGTGGTAATCTAGTGCGAAAAACTCTGAATGCAAGCGATTTTCTCAATTATAAGTATCTTTCAAAATTATACGACTTCCGAAACAGTGTGCAAATAAATCTTTTCCCCCTATTTGTAAGGGACCTTTTGATGTTTATCGATTTTGAAGATGAATATATTTTGCTTAATGGGGAATCATCCCGCAAATCCTATGCGTCAGATTGGTGGCAATATATTATTGAGCAACCACAGAAATTGCCTATTAACGATACAAAAAATACATATAGTGTTAGTTCCCCAGAATACAAACATTTTACTGAAGTTATTATTCCTGGGTTTCTAAATAATCTTAAATCTTATCTTCTAAAATTAACAGAATCGACAAATGATTATCTAAAAAAACAATTTAAGGAACCTTTTGCTATTGATTTTAATATCAACTCAATCAATTGTACATTTAATGATAAAATTAGTGCAAGGACCAGAGATAAAAAGTTACATGAACCAAAAATAATGCTAACTGCAACTTTACTAGATGAAAAAATCGATGAAGGCAAGAGAGCCATTCCAAATCCACATACTTTTCTGAATGAGGCACGCTTAACAGCAATTGCGCTTTCAATTCGTTTTGCAATGCTGGATGAGCGGGGAACCTTCACAGATGCCTGTAGTATGCTGGTTTTAGACGATTTACTGGTTAGCCTGGACATGAGCCATCGCAATATTGTCCTTGACATCATTTTAAAGAAAGCAGATAAACATCAGTTATTGATAATGACTCATGACCGGTTCTTTTTTCAAATGGCACAAAACAAAATAAAACATTATAAGCAGACCAATTGGGAATATATAGAAATGTATTCTCATAAAAAAAATGACATTCCGATTCCATTAATTTATAAGTCAGAATCTTACCTGGGAAAGGCAATTCACTATCTTGATATTAATGAATATGAGATTGCCGGTAATTTCCTTCGTAAAGAAGCTGAGAATTTCTTAAAAGAAATTTTACCGAACAAGTTTAAATTAAATGATGAAGGCAAATTAAAAGCATTGGGCAACTTGCTATCCGAAGCAGTAATTTTTGCAGAAAGCAATGGATTAGAAAAAGCGATATTTGAGAAGCTTAATTCTCATAGGGAATTCGTATTAAATCCAGCAAGTCATGATAGTTATGATGTTCCAAAATTCTACAGTGAATTAAAGGATTGCATAGAAACGTTAACTGATTTACGTAAAATAGAAATATCTCAAAATCTTTTGAAAAAAGGAGATAAACTTGAGTTTTCAGTAATATGCGCTGAGCATGGGAATAATTGGAGATATGAACTTGTGATTCAGGAAAATGCTCATTTAATTAAAGAAGCAGGGAAAGATGAGATTTTAACTAAAGGTAATATTAATATGAAACTTTATAAGGATGGCATAGAATTGCCTCCTGCAGATGGAAATGCTGGGGATTGGAGACATGAGTACAATTCTATTAATAAGCTCTATGATTATTGCTATGGGAAATCTGACAAAACAGGTGAAGTTAGCTTTTGGCAAGGTGTAACAATTACAGAAAATGGAGATAAGCTTACTACTTTAAAAATTTAAAAAATCAAAAGCCTTTCACCCCAATTTAATACCATTAACAATTAAACTCAAACTAATTAATAAGATTTCTTTAGTACACTCTTAAAAAATATATTTGCTTTTTGGTTTACAAATTACTATATTTGCGCAATAATGTAAACCAAAAGAAAGTTTAACCATGAAGGAGATTTTTAGCAAACGGCTTAAAAGTGCCAGAACTCTGGCAGCACTTTCTCAAGACCAGTTAGTTGAGAAAATGGGAAATATTGTGTCTAAAAATGCGATCTCCAAATACGAAAAAGGTCAGATGATGGCAGATAGTACCATACTGATTGCCCTGTCAAAAGCATTAAATGTAAAACCTGATTATTTTTTCCGTCCTTTTACTGTTGAAATAGAAAATGTTGAATTTCGCAAGAAACAACGGCTTTCAGTTAAAAGCGTGAGTGCAATTAAACAAACCGTAACCGATTTTGTAGAGCGTTACATCGAAGTAGAACAATTTTTAAACATCGCCTCTTCTTTCGTTAATCCGGTTAAAAACATAGATATTTCTACCATTCAGGACATTGATAAAGCGGCATTAATCGTTCGCTCCGAATGGAAATTGGGCTTAAATGCACTTCCAAATGTAATCGACCTGCTGGAAGATAATGAGATAAAAGTAATTGAAGTAGATGCTCCTGATGAATTTGATGGATTTTCAGGCTGGGCGGACGGCAAGATTCCAATTATTGTAATTAATAAAAACTATCCTGTCGAACGCAAGCGTTTAACTGCCTTACACGAATTAGGGCATCTTATCCTGAAACTAAATGAAGCAACCTCAGAAAGGGAAAAAGAAAGACTTTGCTTTCAGTTTGCCGGTGCGATGTTGATACCGGAACCCACTTTTAAAACTGAAATTGGAGATGTACGTTCTCATTTCTCAATTCCTGAATTAGTTGCCATTAAAGAAACTTATGGCATTTCTATTCAGGCAGTAATGGCAAGGGCAAAAGACTTGGGAGTTATTTCTGAGTCTCAGTTTATTCAATTTCGTAAATGGATAAGTCATAACCGTACTGAAGAAGGCTTGGGGAATTATAAAGGAAGTGAACATACTTTTCGCTTTAAACAATTAATCTATAGGGCTGCTGCCGAAGAGGTTATTTCGTTGAGCAAAGCCGCCAATTTGTCGAACCAGAAATTAGCCCAATTTCGCAAAGAGTTTGTTGCCTTGTGAAGATAATTGTCAACGATGCAAACATATTAATCGACCTGGTGGACTTGAAAATCCTGCCCTACTTCTTTCAACTCGAATTTGAGTTTCACACCACCGCAATTATTCTCGACGAACTCTTCGACGAGCAAAAAGAGGCTCTGTTCCCCTACATCGAAACAGGCCAGTTAAACGTTGACGATATTACGGAAGAAGATTTAGTGGAAATAGTAATGATTCGGGCAACAAAAACCAACCTGTCGGAGCAGGATTGCTCTGCCTTTTACCAGGCGCAAAAACTCAATGCCGCCCTGATAACAAGCGACAACACGCTCAGAAAATTTGCGCAGGCTAACCACATCGAAATCCATGGCCATTTATGGGTGTTCGACAACCTGGTGAACAAATCCATCTTAACCGGAAAAACAGCAACCGAGAAATTGAACGAGTTATGCAATGTGGTAAACCCAAAATTGGGCTTACCAAAAAACGAATGCCAAAAGAGAATCAAATTATGGAATAAATAATACAACGCCATGGAAAAACAGAAGCTGTACTTCAACATCTTAACGTTCGAATTTCCCTCGGAAAACCAAACGTTTTACTTTTCAAAAGATGACATTGGTAAAAGTCACAAAATCCATAAAACACTTTTCCCAAAAGAGATAGATTCAATATTCCCGGGGCTTAGCAATAATGGCACCGACTTTATATATACCACCTTCACCGGCGACAATGAAGGTTTTAAGCCTCTGGAAGTAAACTTCACAGAGGAAAACGAAGACTTGATAAAACGGTACTATAACCGCCAAATCAATCATTATTTCCGTCGTATAAAGGAAAAAATTGTAAAAGTCGGTTTCATCAAAGAAAATCAGATTTGGATTTTCTCAAAGCAACTATCTACCACCCAGTTCGATGTGTACCTGAAGTTTTCACTGAAAGTCCAATTAAAGACAGTCAGCAAATACCCGGAACTTTTGTTATCATTTGACGGAGTTTCCAAAGTGTTGAAGAAATCAGTCGCAGAACTAATTGACCAAGTCTCGGCAACAAATTTCAATTGGGTGTTAACCGGAACAACGCTTCGAAAATGGAAGTGGTTGGAAGAAGACGAAGAAATTCCCGATTACTCAAAATACTATCCGGTTTTAAACAAGAAATTGGAAAGGGCTTTGGGTATTCCTATGGAAGCGCCGCCACGCGATAACCGCTATCCAAAATATTACAAGTACATCAATACCTTTTATAAACGCTATTTAACCGCCCCTGAATTTTTAGCAATTTGTCCGCTACATAAGGAAGGCTTCCTGGATGTCAGCTCATCACGTATCAATGCCACAACCAAAGAAAGCAACCTGCTGGTTTTCGGAAAGAACAAAACCGGAATAGTGCCAAAATATTGCCTGCGGGATTTAAAACCGTATAAAGGCACACCTTACAAAACAGTTCACCTGTTTTATATCTTTCACAAGGATGATTTTCAGGAAACACGCAAAATAGATACCAGCTTTAAAACCGGCTTTAGTTGGTTCAAAGGCTTATTGCAGTATGCGAATATCTTGTTCCACACAGAGGATGGGTTCAGTATCCGCTTTAACAACAGAGAAAATCCTATCCCTGAAATTGAACAGGCACTATCCAACCGGGATATTAACCCCGACATTAAGTACATTGGGATTTACGTCACACCATACGGGAAATTCGACAACGACCCGCAAAACAGGGAAATATACTACAAGGTAAAAGAGTTGCTTTTAAAGCGGAAAATCACATCTCAGGCCATCGACCCAGAAAAGATGAATGCTCAGGGCGATGGATGGGTGTACAGTTTACCAAACATTGCTGTCGCAATTCTGGCAAAACTTGACGGCATCCCCTGGCGTTTAAATACGCCGATTAAAAACGAATTAATTGTTGGTGTTGGAGCATTTAAACACGTCGAAGAAAACATTCAGTACATCGGCAGCGCTTTCAGCTTCTCCAATGACGGGAAATTCAACGGCTTCGAGTATTTCATGAAAGATGAAATAAAGCTACTTGCCGGTAAAATTTCTAAAGCCGTTCGGGACTATGCCACCATAAACAACCAACCCGACAGGCTAATCATTCATTTTTACAAAACCATGAATGAAGAAGAACTGGAGCATATCGAAGCGGCTTTGCACAGCATCGATATACCAATTCCGGTATTTATTATTTCCATCAATAAAACCGAATCAAAAGACATTGTGGCCTTCGATATGAGCTGGAAAGAAATGATGCCGGAGAGTGGGACATTTATCAACATCGGAAGCAATAAATACTTGCTTTTCAATAACACCCGATACCCGGATGGAAGTTTCAGCGCAGCCGATGGCTACCCCTTCCCCATCAAACTAAACATCGATTGTACCGACAAAGAACAGCTCAAAGACATCAAAGTAATCCGTCAGTTAATCGACCAGGTGTACCAGTTTAGCCGCATGTATTGGAAGTCAGTACGCCAGCAAAATTTACCCGTAACAATCAAATACCCCGAAATGGTAGCCCAAATTGCACCCCACTTCGATGGCGACGACATCCCCGAATTTGGGAAGGATAATTTGTGGTTTTTGTAAACCTTTAAACAAAACATGAATGAACTTGGACATTAACAAATATTTTGAGAAATCAGATAATGAATTGTTTTTAATATTATTGACCAATTGGGGTATTAAAAAAAGGTATTTGAAACTCTATGGTAAATATACTGGACAACCTTTTTTAAGTGAGGTGATATTCTATAATTGGAGCAATGATGAAGAGAGTTTGTTAGAATATCCCTACAACTTGGGTATAGTCGAAAAAGTTTATATTGAATCAAATGCAGATTTAAAGGTTGGTCACTATTATGAATTTGTACCAATTTTGAACGATTTAGAAATCAGACAAAAATATAAAAACCCATTTCTTTTAAAAGTTGACAAATCTACAGTCAAATCATCTTGGTCTTTTTTTAACAAAAGAAAAGAATTCATAAAGGATTGGTTTGCAAAAAAGGGACGAACACCAGAAGATGCTTCCACTATTGCAGGACAATTGACGCTCAATGGGCTAGAATTATACACAGAAACAGAAAGGTTTATATTTGAACTTATTCAAAATGCAGATGATGTGCCTTTAAATAATTCTGGTGTCAAAATAGAGATAAATAAAACTGATGACTTTTTGATGTTCATGCACAATGGACAATACTTCTTAAGGAATAACGTAAAAGCTATTGCTGATGCAGCTAAAAGCACCAAGAAAATTAAACAAAACCAAACAGGTTACAAAGGAATTGGATTTAAATCTGTTTTCACGGATGCTGACTGTGTTTACATTAATTCAGGTGGTTATTCATTCAAATTTGACAAAAATTATGATACCTATAATGACTGTATCAAATTATATGAATGGCACTTATCTAAACTAACAGACGAAGCAAAACGTGAAGAAAAGCAGGATTTAGAAAAGAACAAACATCAATATCAAAAAATTGAAAACATACCATGGCAAATTAAACCAATTTGGGTTGAAAATCATGAGTATAGTGATGATTTAAGAACAAGAGGTTTTTTTTCCAGTAATGTTTCCATCGCCCTTGAAATTGGGAAACAAAAATTAAATGAGAAAAAATACGAGCAGAAACTTATTAATCTTTTTAATGACCCGCGTTTTATTTTGTTCCTTAGAAATGTTAGGAACATAAAACTGGATTTGTCTTATTCATCAATTGATATCAATGTTAAATCCTTTGATAATACTGTCTTTTTTTACAAAAACTCATATTTAGAGTTTGTTTATTACAAATCAGATAAAAATGACAAACCAGGTTTTCCTATTGACATATCAGAAGATAATTTTCAGCAAGCAGATGTAGACCTAAAAATCCGAGTAAATGAGAGCACACAGAAAAGAGAATTTATTGATTTTCAAAATCAACCTGTATCAAACATTCCTGAAAAATTAGCAAATGCTTATAATACGGTAATTAGTTTTGCAATAGAAACAGAAAAACGCGAAAACCATGAAGGAATAAAAAAATACCCCAAAGGAAAATCAATTCTGTTCAATTACTTGCCGACAAGTGATGCAGTTTACGAATTTCCGTTTTTAGTAAATGCAGATTTCGTTACTGAAACAAACAGGCAAAAAGTACTAAAAGAAAATAAATGGAACCATTTTCTATTTTATCATATTGGTTATAACCACATCATTTGGGCAAGTCAAATTTTAAAAGACAAATCAGATTATTATAGTTCCTATCTAAATGTTATTGTTCCTCAAAAATTAAAAATTGAAGGTCATGATGAAATTTGCAATGCTTTTAATAGAGGTTTCGCCAAAGCACTTCAAGAAATTCCTTTCATTCTTTCCATAGACAACGAATTAAAAAAGGCTGATGAAGTAATAATTGATAAAGCCGAAATATCAAAACATTTTAGTTCGGAATTATTTTACGCTCTTTTTGGGAGTGAATTAAAAATAGTACACCATGAAATTGATGTTTCAAAACTCTCAAATAAAGATTTCGGAATAAAGAGGATTGAAATTTCTGATTTTTGCGAAAAACTTAAAGAGCTAGAAGGTCTGAAAACATTTAATGAATGGATTGAAAATCTTGACCTAAAACAATATGAAGACTTTATTGGCATTCTTAATGACAAATATTTATCAAATAAAACAAGGTATCGAAAATTATATTTATTAGACGACGAGCTTAATTTTCAAACAACTTTTTGGAAACTTAAAATTTTCATTGGCACTAATAAAAGTTTTTATTCAGCCAATGATTTACACGATGAACAAAATATTATTCCGAGAATACAACCAACATTTAAAATACTCAAACAGCTCATAAAACTTGACTTTATTTCTACTCCATTAAAAATTGACACAAAGGAAAATATTTACAATGCCATTGAGGAGAAAATAAAAAAGCATGAGACAATTTTCGATTTGTTAAGAAATAGAATTGAAACAATAGGAAATAATGAAAAACTAACCCCTCTCGATAAGAAACAGATTTTTGAAAATTTTATGTCGAGAGAGACTAAGTTTAGTGGAGTTAGTAGAAATCAAATAAGTAAACTCGAAATATTTTTTAATAGCGAAAACCCCATAAAAATCTTAACTCCGACAAATGAATTATTAAGCCGTTCACCGGAAAAGAAATATCCCAAATGGTTAGAACAATTTCAAATTTTCGAAGATGAATATTATTCAGAACTTGATAGTTATAAGTTTTTTATTCAGGATTCTGAGATTTACCAAGAAATAATATTTTCCTATTGGTTACAATTAACCAAATATGTAATTGATAATGAATATCCAATTAACCTCTTTTACAAAGAGGTCATTCAATACTATAAACTTGCAAATAAGGAAGATGAAAACGGATTAACTTCACTAAATGAAAAAGCATTTATTTATGGCCAAAATGTTTTTTTAAAAAAAGAGGATGTTTTTTATCATTCATATCTCAGCGAAACAAATCAATATGAAACGATAAAATCAGGTATAAAGAAAGTGCTGAATATTGCCGTCCCCGAATTAACAACTTTAGAGTTCCTGACCAAAGACCCCTTTAATTTAAAAAGGACAAGTGAAAACAATCAGTCATTAATACAAAACGTAGAAAGTAAGATTAATGAACTTTCAGTGGGCGAAATCAGAGAATTATTTTTATTGATTCAGAAGATTGATAGTGAAAAAGCCCCAATACTGGAACTATTTCACGACCAACAAGGAAACATAAAATCACTATGTCGATTATTATCAAGCGCAAGTCAAAATCTGCCATACTGGTTAGATGATTTTAAAATTGCTAAAAACGAATACTATATTGATTATGAAACTTTGTTTTTAGAGCATAGTGATGTTTATACAGAAATCATATTACCCAATTGGAAAACAATCACAGAAAAATTACTGACAATTGAGAATCCTGACATCACATTATTTTACAATAAAATTAATGACGATTTTTTTGAAACAGGTAAACAAATTATTTCTGGTGAAAGTAGAGCATTTATCTATTCAGGTAACACATTTGAACTAAAGGAAGCTATCTTCTGGCATCCAAACTTCTCAATGGCCGAGGCTGCGATTGAAAAATTAACGAATAGGAAGCTACCTTATGAGAATATTGTAAAGCACCTGAACGATGATAAATCACCCTTCCATATTGCAAAAGCTGATAACCTTTTGGATTTACTCAAGAGTGGTAGTAGTACTGCATTAACCGAGAAGGAAGCTATATCATTTATTGCTTTTGCAACAAACATAAATTTAAGAATTTTTGATTCTGGATATTTCGATGATACCTTCAATTATAATTTTGGCAAAGAGGTTACGCAATTCAATTTGCTGGAACTGAATACTTTTATAGTAAAACATTTTGCAGAAAATTATTGCCCAATACCGGAAAGTTTGGTCGGAGAAACAGATTTATCTAAACTAGGTTTAATCTCAAATGATAATTTAAAAACCGAAATTGTCAATAAGTTATCCCAAAAACAAGAATTTGCAGATTTAATTAATTTGGTATCTAGTTGGGGTGATAGTTTTAAAAAATTATTTTGGCAACAATTTGAAAGTAAAATAAAGAATATAGTGTTGTCAACTTCTGAAACTTATTCGCAGCAGTCATTCGAATATAAGCTGTTAAAGTTGTATTTGAGTGTCTATAATACAAGTGAAGCCGCAAACAACTTACGGAATCAAATTTTTATAAACGAAATCAGTGTCGCTGGTATCGAAACCAAAGAAGATATTTCAATTGGTGATACAAAACTACCTTACAACACTATAATTAAAGCAGAAGACAACTCAAAATGGTTTGATAAATTCATAACCGAATTTAACGATAAGGAACTCGAAAGTAAATTCTTCTACAAAGCAAAAGAAGATATTCATACAACCGCCGACTTACTAAAAGCAACAACAAAATTTACTGATTTAAACCAATATGTTTTTGCAATTTATTACGCTAAGGAAAATGACAACAATTATTTGAGCTGTTTTGAAAATCCATTTTCTGAAGTGGATATATTAAATCATTTCTATACGAAAAACTACCCTTTAGAATTAATAAAGTCATTTTTAAAAATATGGACTAGGAATTACGTTTATCCAAATGAATTTGCACTCAAAGAAGTTGAGTACCTCCCTACCGAATTAAAAACCTGGCACAATGATGAACAAGAAAAAATTACTTATTTATCAAAACTTGGATTAAACAGTTCTAACTCAAATATCGTTAAACTTCGCAAACATTTGAAAAATTCAGAAATTAGTATTGATATTTCAAATATTCCGACTAGCGAAATATTACTTAATAACACGTTAAAATGGGTAGAAAGTGAGGATATTGTAATCACACGTCAAAATTATGAAGCAATAACAAAGGTTTATCAATTTATTCCTGAGTACCAGCCAGGCACACCTGTTTTAATTTACAACACGGTTGAAAATGAAATTTACACCTACAAATTAAAAGCATCTTTAGACAATCCGGTTTATGGTTTTGAGGAGCTAAACGGGAAATCAAAAGCTTTCGAGTTACTCATCGATTGCGATATAATCAATGGTATACATCAAAGTTGGCTGAATGATATTAACAAGAAAAATGAATCAAATCAGAGTTCTGATATTATTGAAAATGAACACGAACAAAAGACTGATAATTACAAAATTGACGCTAGTGAAATCAGAGTTGAACAGAAGCCTGATATTCAAAAGTTAACATTGGCAGAAAAACAGGAAGCTGATTTTCAAAAAAAATGGTCTGAAATGACTGGTTTAGTACTGTATTTCTTCAGCGGGCAAATTCCTTACCTTGATTACATTGTAGGTTATAATACGGAGCCAATATCTGTTTCAAAAAAAACATCTAATATTGAAGTTATTGAGAATGAAATCTATGTAAATAAGCAGCAAAAAGATAACTTACAGACGCTCCTCAATACTAAAATTGAAGTTGACAAATCTAATATGTACTTTTTATGGGAAAGAGCATATAGGTTACTGCACTATTTAAAACAAGAAGATTCTAAAATTGAAATAGACTTTGAAATTAAAGAAATTACGAATGAATTACTGGCTTTCATCCTGAATAAAATGAACAATCATCTGTTTCTTGAAAATACCAAAACATCAAAGACCATTAGGGATATATACCACAACTTACACGATTCTTCTACTGAAATTATAGCTATCTATAAGTCTTATACAAACGAAACTTTTTCTTACCAATTAGTAAATTCTAAGCAAAAAAAATTACTAGTAGGATTAACCGAATGCGAAAAAGAATATTATTCTAAAATACTTGAAATCGCTGGCAACAATAAATTTTTAATTGTTGCAGATTTTTGTAAAGAGTTTACAGAATCAGGCAAAATTGAAATAATCGAAAACCAGCTTAATCTTAACGTTGATGAATTGAAACAATGGGAAGACGATAAATGGACATCGTGGCATTTTAAAGACAAATACACGATAAAACTTTATCCAGGTAAGATACCTCTTAAAACAACTTTCTTAGATAAAACAATAACTGAATATGAAAATGGGAATAAGTTTCGCGTCCCGGATAGTAATACAATTATTGTGAATGAAAAAACCATAAGCGATTTACATATTTGGCTTAAAGATGAATTATCCGATGAAGAATATGCTGCACTATTCACCAGGCAGGTTAAAGCAGATGAAACAATAATAAGTAAATCGGAATACGAGGAGTTCCAACGCTGGAAAAAGGAAAGTCGTGATGATTATTCTAAACAAAACAAAAAACAGAAACAGAATGAATCTGAGAGAGAAAATAATTTTAATGATAGGTTTTATGAAATAGCAGAAATACTAAATCCTGGTATTACTGGGCAAAACCGTATTGGTGCAAATCTTGAGGCAAAGATTGCAATTCTACAATGGCTTGAAGCACAAAACGAAATAAAAAAAATTGAGGAACAGAGCAATATAAAACTTGGTACTTATTCTCTTATCAATAATGTTGAATTTAATTTTAACAACTCTACAAAAACAATTATAGCTAAAAGTGCAAGAAAGAGCAATTTAAAAATAAACCCTAATGAATGGCTATCACTGGCAGATAAAGATACAATCCTGATAATTTGGTTTGGTGGTTCTAATTTTAAGCAGATTAATGAACAAAATACTTTAATTGAAGAAAATCCGAATACACTTATTCGTATAGACAAACAAGACGCAACAATAGAGCAAATTACCAACCTTGCATCTGTTAATCAATACATTTCTACTTTTAAGTTTGTTTTCTATTCACCTGCAAATATTTCAGACGAAGTATCAAATTTGAAAGCAACAAATGAAGATATTGATGTTGATTTTGACGAAAATTATCTTGACAACCTTGACCTACAATGAAACAAATAGACAGAAATAAGCATAAAGCATTACTATCGCAAGAATTGGCATACCAAAAGAATCAGTTTGAAATTGATTATCTGCAAAAACAATTTGCCGAGTTGGTTCAAAAAAATGAAACTTTTGTAGCCCTATTTCTTGGAGTGGATGAAAAGCGTGGAAATCTAATACTTAAATTCTCTTCAAAACGTGGTGTGCCACTCAAAAACAGACATTACATTGGTTTAGTCCCATCAAATGAGATTTTAAAATCAAGTTCATGGACTAAACTATCTTACGGTGAATTAAGAAATCAACCAAGTAGGCTTACAGAACTAATTCCTGTTTGGTACACAAAAGAAAATGATAATACAATCATAGGTTTTAAAGGTGCAGAAATAGAATTTTCGCGTGAACTTCCCAAAAATTGTCCAGTAATAGTTGGTCCCAATGAACCTCCATTAGAGTATTTGAATAACCTTGTTCAATTGGTGGGTAATTTAAACTCAAAAGACAAAGGGAGTGTATTTCTTGACATACAAATTGGAGAAAAAAATTGGCATCCCAGAGACTTAAATCAGTGCACCAATCAGGTCAAAGAATTAATGTTGGCTTTTGAATTTAAAAACGAAATAATAATTCAAGGTCCACCAGGCACCGGAAAGACTTTTTTAATGGCGGACTTATGTCGGCATTTATTGAATAAAAATGCAACTATTTTAATAACAGCGCTAACAAACAGGGCTTTAATTGAATTAGCATCAAAAGAGCATTTAGTTTCCGATATTAATGAAAAAAGAGTTTATAAGACCAATTTATCTACGGATGAATTAAAACAATTACCTAAACTACAGGAAGGTAAAAATTATGATATACACCAGAAAAGTATTTTGTTGACTACATATTACGGCATGTCTGATATTTCAAATAAAAGTTTTGACGGCGAAATATTTGACTATGTTATTATCGAAGAAGCAAGTCAGGCGTTTTTATCAACCATAGCAGCAGCCCGTAGACTTGGAAAAAAATGTTTAATTGTTGGCGATATAGCACAATTAGAGCCGATTTTTGGACAGCAAGTAAATGAAGAAAACAAAGACAATTTAAAAGAAGCAATAGATGGATTAAAAACCCTTTGTTATTATTCAAAGGATATTCCTGCCTATATTTTGACAAAATCATATCGTTTAACGACAAGGGCAGTCAAATTAACAAATAGTTTTTATGCCGACATGCTAACCTCAAATACTGATGAAAGCTATAAGGTTGATATTAATAAGCCCGACAACTTAGCATTTGATTTTCCCAATAATGGTGGTGCTATATGGCTTAAAATGGATTTAGAGCTTGATAATAAATTACCTGACAATGCAAACGAGTTTATTAACCAACTAGTTGTTGAATTGCACAATAAGAATCCAGAAAAGGAAATTGCTGTATTATCGTTTTTCAGAGCGACTACTAATAGGTTACAAAGTTCAATATATTCAAAAGTTAATAATTCGGAAAAAGTATTGGTTGAAACCATATCTAGGATTCAAGGTTTGACAACAGATATATGCATATTTTTCATACCAAACAGTGGAGTTCATTTTTCTCTACAACCAAATTTATTTAATGTTGCAACAAGCCGCTCTAAATTGTGTACTTTAATAATTACAAATAAGGATATTTCTTCATACTCTTATATTGACAAAAATGTCAGACTGTATTTCCAAAAACTAAATCAGGATTTTTCGTATTACCTATCAGCCGGTATGAGAATGATTGAAAACAATGCACAGAATGTCAATCAAGATGATTTAGAAGCATTTAAAGCAACGGAGAATAAAGCAGGAAATCACGAAAATATAAAGGATACTAATATAACTATGGCATCAGACGGATTAGGCGTTAAAGTCATAGGTAAAATAGATTTATCAAAATTTGAGAAACCGAAGAAAGAGATTCTAAAGGGTAAAAAGAATTTATATATTATTGACACCAATGTATTTGTGGATTTTCCATTTATCATCACAAAAATTGAGCAAAAATATCCTATTATTCTTTCGGCAAAAGTTCTTGATGAATTAGACAAGTTAAAAGCAACTTTGGATGAGGTAGGAAAAACAAATGTGCAAAAGGCCTTAAAGTCAATAAATCAGAATATTGACAAAAGGGATATTAAATTAGAAATCGCTGATTTGACACTATTGCCTGAAGATTTTAACAAAAGGTCACCGGATAATTTTATCCTTTCTGTGGCATTAAAGTACAAATCCGAAAATCCAATACTTCTCTCCTCGGATAATGGGTTACAGATTAAAGCAAAGGGTTTGGGGATAACTACAATTACTCTAAAGGAATTTCAACGGCAATTGAGATAAAATCAAAAAAAACAAATACAAATTAAAATCAATAAAACCCGACCTAAATGAGTAGTAACGATTCCAAACTAATATTAAAACCGGTAACTGACCTTCTTTCAGATAAATTCTTTATTCCCTCATATCAAAGAGGCTACCGCTGGACTGACCGTCAGGTAAAAAATCTATTGGACGATATTTGGAATTTTAGATTAAATAGCGATAATGAAGATAAAAAAGCATTTTATTGCCTTCAACCAATAGTAGTTTCAAAATCTAATGGTGAATGGGAAGTATTGGACGGTCAACAACGTTTGACAACCATTTTTATCATTCTGGAATATTTAAAAGAAGGTTTGGCATTTTTTGGCAAACAAAACTTCAGCATACGCTACCAAACTCGCCCAGATAGTGAGGAATTTCTAAAAAATATGGATTTTGAAAAGAAGGAAGAAAACATCGACTATTTCCATATTTGTAATGCACACGACACTATAGCTGAATGGTTTAAAGGTAAAGACGGTACAGCTAAAATAAACTTCCTCGCTACCCTGTTGAATGACAATGAATCGGGAAAGAATGTAAAGGTAATCTGGTACGACGTTAGTGAAGAAAATACATCCGATAGTTTTGCCATTGATATTTTTACCCGTTTAAACATCGGTAAAATCCCACTTACTAATGCCGAGTTGGTTAAAGCCTTATTTTTACAACAGAGCAATTTTCAGGAAGACAAAGCAAGTTTAAAACAACTACAGATAGCAGCGGAATGGGATGCAATAGAAAAAACTTTACAAAACGATGCATTTTGGTATTTTATCTACAATCCTGATAATCCCATAAAATACGACAACCGCATTGAATACATTTTCGATTTAATGAAAAAGAAATCGAAAGACCATGAGGTTTATTATACATTTTATGAGTTCAACAAAGACTTCATTGACAGTAAAAAAGATAAAAAATCACCACCCGACATTGATAGACTTTGGCTTAAAATCAAAAAATACTTTCTGAGTTTTGAAGAGTGGTTTAATGCTAAAGAGTTGTACCACATGGTCGGGTTTCTTATTGATTGTGGTTTTCCAATAAAAAAAATAAAGGAAAAATCGCATAAATTAACGAAGATGTTATTTAAAACATGGTTAATGGGAAAAATCAGTGACCAGGTTGCTTTTCAGATTGACGAATTAAGCTATGGTAAGAAGGAAATAAAAAAGGTACTTCTCTTATTCAATATTCAAACAATATTGGCAACTGAACATGCAGATATTCGCTTTCCTTTTTTCCGATACAAAGATGAAGATTGGGATATTGAACACATTCGTTCTCAAACCGATAAACAGATTGCCGGAAGTAATCGCAGAGAATGGCTGGTTGATGTATTGGAATATTTCACAGGTGAAAGGTCTTGCACCACATCTGATGAAATTGAAAAACAAGAGTCTATAATTGAGGAACTGGATGATGATAAAAAAGAAATTGCGGACAAAATTTTAGATATTCTAAAAGCCGATGAAATTGATGACGATGAGTTTGATGCAGCGTACATTGAAACATCTAAGTTTTTTAAGGAAGATATTGATTTTGACGACAAGGATAACATTGGCAATCTTACCTTGCTTGATGCCAAGACAAATCGAAGTTACGGGAATGCCATGTTTCCAATAAAGCGCAAAACAATAGTCAAAAATGACATGAATGGCATTTTTGTTCCGATTTGTACCAAAAATGTGTTTCTAAAATTTTATTCAAAACAAATCGGTGAAAATATGCACTGGAGTCAGAACGATGCAAGTGATTATGTTGCAGCAATTAAACAAACATTGATGGAATATTTACCAACTCAAACAGAAAAGAGCGATGAGTAGTGATAATAAAATACAATCAGGTGAACGCTTGAGTTTTTCAAAACTCTTTTCACAAAAGGCATTTAAAATTGAAATCCCCATAATTCAAAGGGATTACGCACAAGGACGAAATTCATCATCTGAAGTTAGGGTGATGTTTTTAGATGCTTTATACGATTATCTGGAAGAAAACAAGCCAAATCGAGACCTGGATTTTGTCTATGGAAGCATCCGGCAATCGAAAGAAGAGACCTGTTTTATTCCTCTTGACGGACAGCAACGATTGACCACCTTATTTTTATTGCACTGGTATTTGGCAAATATTTCTGGGAGTTTACCTGAACTGCGTAAATTTCTCGCAACAGTAGATAGAGATAAAGTTAAATCCAATTTCACCTACGAAACCCGCACCAGTTCAAGAGAATTTTGTGACGAGCTGATTTCAAATACAATAGATTTTGAAAACTTATTGCCATCAGATGATGGAAAGACAAACAGCCTCTCGAAAACCATTCAGGATTGTGGTTGGTATTATCTATCCTGGGAAAATGACCCAACCATTCAATCGATGCTTACTATGCTCGATGCCATTCATTTAAAATTTAATGATAAACCTGAATTTTATGGAAGGTTAGTTGATGTGGAGAATCCAATTATCACCTTTCTCTTTCTGAACCTTCAGGAGTTTAGACTTACCGATGACTTGTATATAAAAATGAATGCCAGAGGGAAACCGTTGACTACATTCGAGAACTTTAAAGCAAAGTTTGAACAGCATATTGGCAAACTGGATTGGAGCAAAGCAGATGACAGAAAGTTGCTTTTTGATGAAGCAGAGAAATTTTTACCTCCAAAAGAATACTTCGCCCATAAGATTGACACTGTTTGGGCTAATCTGTTCTGGAACTATAGAAATGTAAATGGTAAAGATAATTCTTACGATGATGAGTTGATGAATTTTATTCGTGTCATTATGGCGAATGAATACGCAATTACGAGTAAGGAGAAAGACAGTGACCAGGAATATCTAATGGGCACATTCGTAGGTCGTAAAAGAAAAGACTACACAGATAAATTAACCTATCATATTTACAACCGATTTGGTATTTTAACCAATAGCGCTGTAAACTATTTAATTGACGCTATGGATGTCCTAAGCAATGGAGACCATAAAATCCATACGCATTTAACGGACAAATTCTATTTCGATGAAGAGCAATGTTTCAAAAATGCCTTAAAGCATGAATTAACCCTACCGCAGCGTGTTCAGTTTCATGCCTATCTAAAGTTTTTAATTCATAATAAAGATAATAAGGACGGTTTCGACCAATGGATGAGAGTCATTCACAATCTCTCTGAAAACACGGTAATCGATGGTGCGGATGAGGTTGCTAGAGCAATTAAATCTATTGAAAAGCTTATTCCTTACAGTAACAATTTTCTGGAATACCTCAAAGACTCAGAAAATCAAGTTGATTTTTTCCTTAGCAGACAGTTACAGGAAGAGCAAATTAAGGCACATCTTATTACTAAATCTCAGGATTGGAAAGATGTGATTGTTAAAATCGAAAAACATTCATATTTCAAAGGTCAAGTACTTTTTGTTTTTGAATTTGCGAAAATTCTAAAATACTTTGAAGAAAACAACAATTGTGGTTGGGAAGTTGAAAAAGAAGAAAAGTATTTCAACCGATTTGTAAAATACGCTTCTGGTGCCGAGGCTGTCTTTAGTGCAATACTCAAAAGTTCAGCTGACCTCGATTACCTTTGGGAAAGAGCAGTTCTGTCAAAGGGAGATTATTTGATTCACGCCTCTGCATGGCGTAGAAATCTGTTAAGCACCACTAAGAAAATGAGGGATTTTAGTTGGAAACGACTTCTACGCTTACCACCGGCAGGTACAAAAGAACCTGAAGCTGGTGCATGGAAAGTAAGAAGAAAATACATCAAAAAGGTTTTCGATGATGAATTGTTTGATTCATCTAATTTAAAGGAATCATTAGTTGAAATATGCAAGAACCTACCGAATGATTGGAGACAATATTTCATCGCCAATCCAGAGTTTTTCAGGTACTGCGAACAAGGGTTTATTCGTTTTGAGGATGAAACCAAAATATTATTATTCAAGCATTCGCAACAAAACCATTATCACAGAGAAATGTATTCCTACGAATTGGTTTTGAATGATTTATCAACAGATAATTACTACAAACCATTTACCAACTCATGGCATCATGAAATAAGAAGCAGTGAAGAATATTCGTGCGCAAAAATTGATGGATGGACATATAAAAAGAAACGTTTTGGCATTGATGTTCACTACGATAATCACGACCTGGATTTTCTAAAATATCCGTATGAGATAAGATTGTACAAAAAAGTAAATAATGAAAAGGAAAAGTATCCACAGGCAGTTATCGATTTAATGGAAGCCATGGATTATGAATGGAAACCAGAATTTAAAGGCTACTGGAAATCAAAAAAATCGAAGTCAAAGGCTCTTGATGAGATACAAAATTTATGTAATAAATTAAATAATCTGTAAGCCTTGTAATAAAATATTTTCTCGCGCATCCATCTGCCTGCAGTCGGTTCATTCCATTCGTTTGACCCGAAATTCATTCGGGACCACTCATTGCATTCACCAACTTCGGCACCGCACACAAGAGTAGCTTGGCATTGCATTTTATTCCATGCCAGGCTACCCTTGTCTTAGCCCCACACGGCAACAACCACGGCACTACTCCATGAACTTAAATACAGTTGAAATTTATTTTGTCAATGTCCCTTCGTTTATCGGAAGTAACTCGCGCATTAGGTTGATGAATCCAATCTACATGGGCATTAAGCTGCTTCAACTCATGCTGAAATAGTGTATAGACACTTTTCCCGATGACCAAAATATTTTCAGGTTTTTCTTCCAATAAAATAGGTTTACAGTAATTCAGAAAGGAAGTGACTAAAATATCGTTCATATCATTGATGGATGGCTTCTGCCCGTTTTGATATAAGCCAACAATACTGCAATCGAGCAACCATACACCACTATCCTTCAAAAACTGAAGCAGTTGATTTTTTTGCTCAAGCTTATCTTTCGGATTTTGATTATTGACCACACGAAACTTGTTTCCGGCAATTTCATTAAACAATTTCCAAAACTGAGGAGTGCCACCATTATTAGGCAGCGATTCTGGTAAAGTATCACTTTGCCCATAAGCCAGATTATAAACAAAGCGCACATAACTGGTAGGATAATCAGGTAGATTTATTGTGTGTTTAAATACCAATTCAAACTCGTCTGTAAAAACATGTGATTCCGCGAAAAGGATGGTTTTTATCCGTTGAGGTTTCCAGTATAAACGATAATCATTCACAAGCTTGACGACAAGATAACTCTCAAAAGTCAAATTAGGATGCTCCTGGGTGATTTTATCATAAGTCGATTGTAGTGCTGTCATTAATCCAATAGGTATATTGTTTCGCTGACCAAAGATAACTAACCCCTCCCACAATTCCACACAAGAAAAGCGGTGTTCGTCCGCCTTCTTCGGCAAGCCCAGTGCCAGCCCGTTTAACCCTTTTTTATAAGCGTCAATTTTTTAAAGGTGTAAAAAAGCACTAACCGCCCTGCGGGTTCGCTGCGCTCAGGCTGTCACAGTTCTTGCAGCTCAGTCGTTGTCCTCACGGCAGCCTACTCTGTTCTGCAAGCCGCTTCACTCATTTCACCGCTACTACGTTCAGAGCTTCGTACCTCAACAACTTCACTCCGTACCAGTTCCATTCGTTTCAGCCGCTCGCAGTCCACCGGCTGCCCGTGTTAGGCTCGCCTGCTGGTCGCTGCGGGCTGCGGCTGAATTGTCTATTTTGCCTCCGCTTCGCTCTGGCATTTTTCAGCGGTAGCCTTGTGTACTCGTTCCACGCCGTGTTTCCTTCCCTGAAACCACCCCAAAACACGACGTTCCACTTCGCACATATGCTGCAAAGGGTTATCGGATTCTCAAACCATCTCTTTGCACCACCCTTGCTCCACTCGCAGGCGGCTCGCGATGCTTGGTCAGTGTCCGCAAACCATTCCGCTACGCTCCATTCATTGCAGCCACCGCCCAGCCGTTTGACTCAAGGCTGTTTCTCCTGTGTGGAATTTTTTCCGACGCACCCGTGCAAAAAACATCGATACAGCATTCCGTAAACGGTTTGAACCAATTAAAAAGCATTCCCCTCAACCCTACCCGGTTTAATTGATTGCGCAAACAAATTTAAAGTCGGTCTGAAACTACCAAAAGACTACGGCATAAAGCCGCTTCGCTATTTATTCCGTTTCCTTTTGTCTGTTTCATCCCTTAGATTTTTCTGGTGTTTACGCATTCAATTAAGCCCCATTGAATCATTACCTTCTGACAGTTTCAATATTGTCAGTCAACTGAATGAAAAACGATGCAAACCACCTTGAAAAACCTTGATTGCCCACTTTTTGCCTATACCATTCCGACAGTCGCATGGTTTGAGCCGAGTTTCCTCCGTGCCAACTCCAAGTGACAATTTGTTGAACAATTAAATTATAAAGAAAATGGGAAAGATTTCTCAAGGTATTTTAGGAGGGTTCTCAGGAAAGGTGGGAACTGTAATCGGTGGTAACTGGAAAGGTATCGACTACATGCGAAGCAAAGCATCTAAGGTTACCAACCCGAACTCGAAAGCTCAAAAGGACCAACGGTCCAAGTTCTCTATGGTTTTGTCTTTCTTGCAACCAATCACTGCTTTTGTCAAAATTGGTTTTAAAGACTATGCCATTAAGATGACGGCATTTAACAGTGCCATGTCTTACAACGTGAAGAATGCTATATTCGGCGCTTACCCGAATTATAGCATGGACTATGCCCAGGCATTGGTTAGCCGTGGCTCTCTAGCAGGAGCTTTGAACCCGGCTGCAAACTCTGCCGCTGCCGGTGAAGTTACTTTCACCTGGGATGATAACTCAGTAGAATCAAACGCCAATGTGGACGATTTGACTATGCTTCTGGCTCTGAATCCAGACAAGAACGAAGCAGTATTCACGACTGAGGGTTCTACCCGAGCAGCCGGAACCCAAACGCTGACCGTACCGGACAGCTATTCCGGTGACTCTGTTGAATGTTTTATCGCTTTTATTAGCGTTGACGGTGAAGTTGCTAACAGCAAATACATTGGTTCGGTTGTAGTTGCTTAGCAGTATATTTCGGATTTCAATTAAAACCGCTTCATTCGAGGCGGTTTTTTTATGCCATTTTTATATTTTTATATATGGTTCAAAAAGAAAGGTATTATTACATAAACTCCGAAATGGGGAATTTGAAAACGACATTCGCCAAATGGAATGAACTTGTTTACATTGAAGTTTTTGAAAATTATGAATGGATTCAATATATCGATACCTACATCCTTAAGTTTAAAGACAAAAATGAAAAGCCAAAATCAGATGCCTACCAGAAAGTCAGACCGGTTTTAAAAGAATTATTTGAGGACCACTACCAGGGAACACTCAGGTTTGTCTCAAAAAAAGATTTTGATGACTGGGAGTATTATATTACACGTCACACCAAGACTTGGATTGAAATAGAAGCCTATAGCTCAGAGAAATCCAAAGCAAAAGGAAATATTAAGCTGGACCTAAGAGATGCTGTTGAAGATTTATGCTTCACGGTTTACTCATCTAATGAGCTCCGAGGGAGACCAAGAGCACGTAAAAACGGAACTCCAATCACTTATGAATTATTTAGCCAATTTGTTAAGGCGTCCATGCAGTTCTTATCTGACCATGATAGCTATTTGATTTATTACGAACAGTTAATTGAGAATTTCAAGAAACTGGCTTCAGGAGAAGAAAAGACAATTGAAAACTTCGACATTTCCGCCGAGAGAGCATTTAAAGATATTGTAGAGCAACTGGATAAACGTAAAAAGGCAATTGAGCAAAGATTAATTGAAAACGACCAGGACAGCAAAGAAGACAGATTGAAACTTCGCGGTGAACTGGATGGTCTTAAATACTCGCTAAAAACAATCAATATTTACAAATAAAGATTTATTCCCAGTTGGAAAGTTTTCAATATATTAGCGTAGATTTCGTTCTAAGTAAAAGCCTGAAGCAAAGCCTATTTTCTTATTTTTGTCCTGCAATTTCGGATGTTTCGATAGGTTTTGTATCCTATTTGTTGCCCGAAGCCCATAATTAACTGATTACTAACATAGTAACACTTTCTGCATCGGAAAATAATTCATATAAAAAAGTTTACCGAATCAATGTTCGGTAAACTTTTAAATTGCACTAGTATAAACGGGATTTTAGAAGAATTTCCAATAGTTATTTGCAGGAAACTCTACCTATTGAATATTATCTTTTCATAAAATTCCTGATCTCCTGCCTTGATTCTTAATATGTAAACCCCTGATACCACAGTGTTTTTTTGACTATTCGTACCGTCCCATTTGAATTGCTGGATCCCCTCCGGAATCTCTACATTTCGTCTGAGTTGCCTTATCAGCCTACCGTCCTGACCAATAATATCCATTGTCAATCTGGTGGATTTAGGTATATGCAACTCGATTGTTATCTCATCTCTAAACGGATTCGGATAGCAATTCACCGCTATCTCGTCTGATAATTGCGTATCATTGAAGTTGGTAGCATTGAACTTTTCAACACTGCCCAATGTGGTTTCATTTTTCACGAAAGTTGGAGTACCTGTGATGATTTCAAGTAAAACATCATATTCTTCGTTGGTTTCACTTTTCCAAAGCTTAACAGAAATATTGTTGCCTTCGGTAAAGCCCATTGAGCCAATGTCATCAGAAGCTGAAGCAGGAATTGAAACGGTCTGGTTTATTAAATGTTGAGACAATAAAGTTATGGCTCCAACACAGTTTTCGCCGTCAAAAACAGCAAGTTCATCGCCCGGATGCAATTGATTTGATGGCAGTGCAACTAAGTTAATATTCATGTGATCCACGCCATTCCCCTTATATACCGGCTTGAAATGGCTTGTTGCTTTCGATTCAATCTGAACTGCCATAGCACTCTTGCCATAGGATTCATTAATAGTAAGCGTGTCGGCAGAGTTGACTTTTATCTTATACCCTTTTCCAGGGATAAAGTCTCCTATGTGGTTTGTCCAGCCTCCGAAAATCCCCCAATCTTCAAAGGAATCCCCTGTTTCATCCTGCACTTTAATGAGCGTTCCCCTATCCACTAATTGTTTTACGATTAATTGGGCATCTATTTCCATATTCTGCGGATATCCAACAATATTCCAACCTAATTTCAATGGAATTTTTATTGGGTAAGTGGGGATAGAACCCGATACTGTCAGCCGGGAATTTTGCTCCACCTTAACTTTGTAACCTTCTTTAATTGTCAGGTTTCCGATGTTGTTTGTCCAACTGCCGAATATACCCCAGTCTTCAAGTGCATTCCCTGATTGATCCTGAACCTTAACGAGCGAACCATCATCTATCAGTGGCTGGAAAATTGGCATCATGTCCAAATTACCCGGAATCACATTTAATGAGAGGATATTCCAGCCTGATTTTATATTGATAGTATGCTCCCTTGTACCAGTGATATTTTTAACGGTAACACTAATATTGGAGGGAGCAGAATTTACTTTTCCATCATTAACAACAAGTCCGAAAATAAATACCTGATCGGAATTTACCGCAGGAGCTGTAAATGTTGGTTTGGCAGAAGTTGTTGAACTCAAAGTTATTCCTGCCGGGGCAGTCCATAAATAGGTAATTCCATCGCCATCAGGATCATTGGATGCAGAACCGTCAAGCGTTACCAAAGTATTCTCATCAACCGTTTGATTTGCTCCGGCATTGGCATTAGGCGCTTTGTTTACTGACTGAACCGTCCATTGAGTTTTGCTTGCCGAAACGCCCTGTTTACCACTTGTATATTTGTACAAATTCTGTACATCAATCGTCAAACTATATATTCCGGAAGCACTACCGGCCAAATCCATTCCTGTTACAAAATAGAGTTTATCTGTTGATTTTGAAACATTCAGGTTTCCTGTCCCCAATGATTGCCCGTCACGTTCAAACTTCAGGTAATCCTTCAGGTTTGTATCATCGAGTAATTTTTCGGAGAATTCTAACTGCATTGAAGATGGTTGCGTTGTAACTGCTGCGAGAGGCGTATTCTTCCAGGTTCCGGTCAATACAGCTTCGTCAATAAACACCGGTAATTTTGTAATGGCCGTATTTGTGAAAATATCCAGGCAATGTGCTTCAATACTTACATTTCCCGTGTAACTTAGGATAACGGGTAATGAAAGCGGTCCCGCGTTTACATTCGATGTATCAGCCAGTAACACCGGATTTACCTGATCTGTCTGGTAAATTTTTATCCGCGAATTATCCTCATTTACTGTCATTTTTACAACAAGATTTTTGGTTGCTGTAATAGCATCGGTATCGGAGAAACCCATGTCAGGAGCAATCCTTAAATCTGTTACAGCATTAGGAGCTTTACGGAATACTACCCAGTTAAACTTAATAGTGTCAGTGCCAGAATTTCCTGCAATGTCGGTAATGTCCTTCATTTTTACTTTAAGTTCGTAACTGCCTTCGTAGTAAGTCAGCATCCTGAACTGTGTAAACAGATATTCTGAGTCGGATATCTTTTTCAAATTAAGTTGCGAAATGGGTTGTTGTTGCCCGTCTTTCCACAATTCGAGCGAGTTTACCACCAATCCGTTCACAGGCTCGTTAAATTTGACAGTAAAAGCTGTACGGTGTTGCGAATCATAGCCGCCTTCAGTTGACGGGATAATTTCGCTCACCGTTGGCGGTGTTTTGTCTATTTTCCATTCTACACTTTGATCAATTGCCCCATTTATCCCGTCCAGAGATTTTATGTTTTGCAAATCAACTGTCAACGAATAATCCCCATCGCCTATCATAAATGACTGCAATCCACTAAGCTGAAACAACTTGCCTTCTGTATCCATTGGAACAATTGTGATTGAACCTGTTACAGGCGATCCATCTTTTTTCCATGTCAACCGGGCGGGCAGCAAGGTAGTTTTATCGATAGGGACATTGAAATTCAACAGCAACAAATCGAACGGTGCACCAACGTTGTTGTTTGGCAAGCCAATAAATTCGCTTATCGCAGGAATACCAACAAATTGTGTCCAGTTGGCCTGCTTCCCTTCCACTCCATCGATACCGTTCAAATCTTTGATTCCCGCAGTTTGAATATTTAATGCATAATATCCGTCTAACGTGGTTTTCGTTGCAAGGTCAACC
The DNA here is from genome assembly GCA_964572085.1 of uncultured Maribellus sp. Classification (GTDB taxonomy): domain Bacteria; phylum Bacteroidota; class Bacteroidia; order Bacteroidales; family Prolixibacteraceae; genus Draconibacterium. Next base: position 25,735 of record CAZNEV010000004.1, read on the forward strand.
TTAAAAGTAGTTTGATTAATTTCCGTAACAGTTACGGTTGCATCCATAATATCGGCTCCACCTTGCACACGCAGTGTCATATCTTCATGGTCAAATGTGCTTCCATCTATTGGTTTATTGAAAATTACAGTAATTGTCGTTACGGGTTGGGTAACAAACGCAGTTGGTATGTTTTCAATTTTTACGATAGAAGGAGGATTCAGTGCAGGTGGACTAAACCTAATGACGTATTTTTGTGCGGTTGTTCCTGCGAACACATCGAGGAAATGGATTTTGTTTTCGTAAACTGGTTCTTTCCCATCGGGCAAGGTAACATGAGTTTGCCATACATTGTCCAACGGAATAATTTGCCCATCGGAGCGGGTTACACTGATAATTTTGTATTTCCCATTGCCCGGGTCGTCTAACTTATGGTAATTCCAGCCAGGTTGTTTTGGCATAACCAGTAATTCTATCTCGTGGTTAACGGAAGCGATAGAACCCGTAGTGCTTGAATTCACTGCGGGATAAACATCAAGTGTTCCGCCATTTGACAGATAAATAATATCAGGCGTTTCTTTGGAATCCTGTATTTCATTCACAAGGAAATCATTGATGTTATCTTCAACTCCTGAATACACACGGACACTTTTTATCAGTTCATGCAACGCTGTCCCACTGATCAGGCTCAAATCCGGATTGCCCCGACTATCAAGATGAGTAAGTTTTGTTTCGTAAGAAATGAAATGCCCAAGCAAATCGCTTGTAAACCACCATTGCCCTATAGTCGATGACTGGGGTGCAATATTTCCGAAATCTATATTGGTCAATCCTAATTGTGTAGGCTGCCCATTTAGATTCGAGCCTATCAAAGCAAAATTAATTGCCAACCCTTTTTCGTTTTCAACGATTTTAGGTTGTGCGCTTTCAATTCTCACGTTTTTAGCTGTACCATATCCGTTATTCTGGACCATAACTGCCAGCTCTGCCGGAACAATTGGTTCAATTGGTTCAGTTAAAGGATCATCGCCCAAAATATCGCGCTGCATAAAGTAATGCAGGAATAAATCGGGGCTTGGGTTTACATCAAGTGTTACAGGGAACAATGGTTTTGTAACCGTTACGCCTGTAAATGGATCTAAGTAGGAGAACGAACCTCCAAACGAATAACTTTTAGGTACTGTTGGAGCAGCTCCTTTTTCGGGAATAAAAAGTACAGAAGCACTTCCTTTTTCTTCGGCTCCCAAAGTTCCTGTACCATCAATACCGGTTAAGATTGAAAGCGCCTTGGTTTCAATTTGGAAAAGGTCGTTGCTTAAAACTCCATTTTCATCTTTTATTTCAAGGTTCAGCTTAATCTCTTTCATCGCAGTGGTTTTGTTGCCATTGTAAATCGTTAGTGTCCCTTCAAAAGCTTCGCGGGTCATTACAACTTTCTGCGTAATGTTGATTGTAACCGAAGAACAAACTGAATTTCGTCCGGTTTCAATCTGTTCCTTTGTGGTTGACAATGCTTCATTGTACAATTCCCCAACAGATCCAAATCCTTTTGAAACTGCATAAGCCTGGGCAGAATCTGATTTTGCAACATAGCTTAAAAGTAAATTATTATCAATAATATCAGGATGGTCTACAGTAGGTGAAAATATTCCTAAGTTCCATGCAATCAACGAATTATTCCATCTGCTTACAAAAGAATCAATTTCATCATCAGAAATATCTGAGTTTTGCATTTTCTCTTTTATCAGTGAAACATCTGCTGGGTTAATTGCTTTTTTGTTGATAGTAAAAGAATCGATTAACGCTGCAAAATCAAGAAAACTTTCTTTCGATTTCCAATCCAAGCTACCCATTATTTCGCTCATCCACTCGACTTCTGCGTCATGTTTATAAATATAATATTCGATGTCCTTCATTGCCTCTTTTAAGATAGGCGGCATTTTGCTGATTTTTGCATCCTTTAATGAAGGTAAATTAAGAATAGGTGGATCGCCCCAACATGTATAGGCAACATTTGCCAGGCTCCAGGCACAACCATACCCAGGAATAAAACCTATAATACAGTCGGCTACATCTTTAACAGACACGCCATCCATTGCAGATTTTGCACATGAAATTGCACTAAATGCAGCACCTGCAACCGGAAGACAGCCACCAATTGCCAGAGCTAAATCAATTAAACAGTTATCGCAACCTACTACCGGTGAACTTATAGCTGGAACGCCATTTGCCGGATCATAATGGTACGAACCTCCACCACCCGGACCTCCCGGACCATAACCATAACCTGGACCCCAACCGCCTCCACCACCTCCCGGTCCGCCACCTGGACATATTCTTCCGGAAAAAGTAATTCCATGCGAAGTTTTATGCCATTGTTTGTCCTTACCACACTCCCATCCATAGATGGTAAAGGCATAATCAGTACATGGGCCAGTGGATTGTACTGCACTGGCTGACTTTAACGATGATCTCAGTTTCATTACAACCGGAACCTGTATAGCTTGCTGAGCAAGGAGATCCAGTTTAGAAAAATTGGTCAAGAACACGTATTCAGGATCATTTTGAGGTAGTGTTAATTCCACATCTTTAGCTGTAATCAACCCCTTATTGGTAAGAGTAACCATGAAAGGATAAGTTTCATCGTTGAAAAGTTGTGGCATTTCCGTTGGCATCTCCATTACAACTACCGGAACAGGTACATTGGTTTCGAATTTCATTATCAGTTGTACCTCATACTTGTCTTCAATTTCAGTTGGTACAACTTCCCAAGTGTAGGTAATAGCCTGGAAACTTAAGAAAACGGATTGCTCATTTACACGCCCCGGATCAATGATTATCGTTGTTTGAAAACCTTCATGTTTTTCAGCTTCAACATTCATTTTGTACGCTCCTTCAGGTAAATTACCAACTTCAAAAATACCATTATCACCTGTAAATCCATCGGCAACAATTTTACCTGAGAATGGGTGTCGAACCACAACATGTGCATTTTTTACATGAGGTTTTTCTTCCGTGTAATAAGTGTATTCATCAATAACGTCAACTTTTAATCCTCCGGTTTCTTCCGATACTGCCTCGATTCTGTAAGGTATTGATACTCCATTGCCATTCACGCAATTCACTGCAATAGTTCCTGAGATTGGAGTGTTTAAAGGTGCATCGTCAGAAGGTAAGAGATTTAAAATTACAGTAGATGTATCATTAGGGGACATATTGGCAATTGTTGCTGAACTAACTAAAGTCATCCAGTTTACGTTTGGTAAACTTATGGTAACTAAACCGGTTTCACCTGCGCCATTGTTGTAAATACGCAACTCGTAGAGTCTCGATTTCCCTTTTGTCATTGTGGTGTTGATACTCACCGGATCTGATTTTAGTTGTGCTTTGAGCGCCTGACAATAATAGTAGGCCGGAAAATTAGTTGTGATTCCTTCGTTGGAGCTTACAGTTAGATTTATTATTTCATAGTCCTTTCCGGTGGATAGCTCAGTTCCTTTAAGGGTAAAATTAAATTCTTTGGTTTGGTTTCCCGGGAGAGTTGCTATGGTATCCAAAACCAAAATACAACCAGCCGGCAATTTATCGGCTTCAATTACCAGTTTATTTAAAGTTGTATTACTTGTATTTGTTATCCCAATTTTACCAGTAATAGGCTGACCCTGCTTAATATTCCAAATAATGTATGCAGTTGATTCCCGTTTTAATCCCGGAATATCGAATTCATCTTGAGTTGTATCCAAATTTTGTTTTGGAAAGCATGCCCCAATTGTGTAATGCCCAGATTCGCTGCTAAGAGGCACAAAATCTACAGTGTATTCGCCCAAATTGTTTGTTTTTGCTTTTAATTCCCTTCTCGTCCCACCGGTTAAAATATAAACATCAACATCAACATTCGGAATTTTCTCATTATTGTTATTAACCGCAGCCCCATGAATTGTAATTGTTGTATTTGGTTTGTATAGTGCACTGTCGGCAATGGCTGTAGCGTTGTACTCCGGTGTAATAAACAAGTTGACAGGGTCTGATTCATTATTGAAATAAGCAAGTTCAGTTATTGCCTGATCAGGATTGATTTTTGCCAAAACAAAGAATTTGCCTGTTTCGTCGGGCACATCAAAACTTGTGATGATATTTGCTGCTGCCCCCTGCAAAATAGGCGAAGGAAAAGCAAATTCCCCAAGTAACTTGTCGTTTGAATCGAGCTTTTGATCCTTTGAATAATAGAATTTCACCTTAACACCCGACGGTGCAGTCCCAAATCCGCTGTTGATGGCCGAACCTGTAATTTCAATCATGTCGTTGGTTGCAGCAGTGTCCTTGTCTATTTGGATATCCGTGATTTCCATGTCAGGTTTATTCAAGTCGGTTACAAATACGTACCCAAAACCCGATGAAAAAGTGGGCGCACTCACCTGGATAGAAACCATTTGGTTTCCATCTTCAATGTTGTCATTTTTAGTGTCAATCGGAACTTGTACCGATTTTTCTCCAGCAGGTATAGTTGCTGTTTTCTGAATACTTACTTCAGTGGTATCATTGTGCGAGATGGTAACTTCCAAAGCTTCATCAGTTGGAGTGTTTCTCGAAATAGTCAGCGTTCCTGCATTTAACTTTCCTTCAGGAAGTGATAATGGGAAAACGGATATTGACAAGGAAGGACCGTCATTATCGGCAATTACTACGCTATCTGTAACAATCCCTCCATTCTCCGGTGTAGTTCCGCAATTACACGATGAAACATAAATCGATCCGTTAATTTTTATTTTCCTGTATCCGTCAACCTCGTTGTTATCTACTACTCCTATATTGAATTTTTGGGAATTAGCCCCTTTAGGTAAACTTACTGTTGCAGGAAAGAATAACGCTCCTGCAGGTGACTGAGTTAAATTGACTGTTATATTATCATCTCCTTTTACACGGGTAATTAATCCCCAGGTTGCATAAACTCCGGCAGATTCTGAAACCGTGTCGGAAAGTATTTCGAAAGTTACCTGTGGAATATCGTTATCCACTATACTTGCAGTAACCTGCCCGGGAGTAACTCCGGCAGAACTGACATATATAGTTGCATCAGCATTTAATTCAGGAATATTGTCATCAGTAACTAACACTGAAACTTTTACCGAGTCTTTGTTGGCCGGAATAACAGCCGGTGATTGAAAAGTCCATTGATTGGGTTTGTTTGTTGCAATACTTATACTTAAATCCTGGTTGGTGACCAAATCCCTTTTAATGATCAAATCTATTGTTTCGCCTTCGGTGGGCGAAGTTTTACTTAAAATGGCTGTCAGTTTAGGAATTTCATCATCTAAAATTGTGATGGATTTTACTGAATTCGTAAAAGATGCTGCGCTTGCTGTAATATCAACCGTTCTTGATCCTTCAAGTATTGTATTGTTTACCGTGTTAAGGTTAAAAACTACCGATGATTGATTGGCGGGAATAGTTACAGTTGCAGGTATTGTAACCTGACCTGCTTTTGATGCCACAAGCGAAACTATCAGAGCGCTTGCAATATCTCCACTCCGATTTACAAGGCATCGAACTGCAAGAGGCGAATTTTCAAGTATTGAAGTTGTTTGGATATCTAAAGTAAGGACATCTGCCAAAGTAATCTGGTTAACAGATTGTGCGATATTGTTTGCTTTGTTTGCAGCATATTCCAATAACGCAGGGAATGGAATCAACTCAAGCTCGATATTTGCTGCACCAGAAAACTTTGGTAAATCGGGGATTTTAATTTTCCTGCTCCGGTTAATTGTATTTCCCGAGCTTAGAGAATCTTTGTACTCAGTATTCAGGGAAATGGTAAGTTTCGAACCTGAAACCGGAACAATCGAAATTCTTTCCGCCCAACCCCCAGTTGCCGTTGTTCCGCCTGCATTTTCAACTTTCCAGCTCACTGAAAGCGAATCGCCCGGATTAATATTTGTTGATCCGGGTTGGATATCTTTTACCAAAATATCAGGAAGTGTTTTTAATGTAACCTCAGTTGCATTAGTTGTTACTGCCTCATTGTTATTATCTAATAATTCAGCAACCGAGTTGTAATAATCGGTTTTAACAATGAAATAGTACGATCCAGAATAGTCGATTGGTAAAGCAACCGTTACCGTTCTGGTATAACTGCTGTCCGGCTCAAGTTGACGAATGTTAGTGGTATTTGAAAGTAATTTGTCATCGTTGCTGAAAGTTGCATCTGTTGAAACATAAACAAAATCGTTCCACTGAATACCGGCAGTATTTCCTGTCCCAATATTTTTTACTTTGAAACTAATATTGAAGTTGCTACCTGATTCGAGGGTGGTTGGGGCCACAATTTCAGAAACCGTTAAATCAGGAAGTTGCCTGACTTTAAAAGTCTGTTCAGGACTTTCTACCGAGGAACAGTCATTTACCGAACCAACTTTCCAACGGTACAACTGACCATATTTAAGGTTATAAACCCGTCTTGTTGTGCTGTATATGTTCGAATAGGTTGGAGTGGTTGGTACCGAAGCGCCATCTTCCCAAACATAGAGTTCATAATAGGAAGTATTTGGAGAAGGCTGCCAATACAAATCCAAAGTTGAATTCACATTTTCTTTTCCATTTTCAGGCAGTAAACCTGAGACTTTGTCAATCGGTTTACAAAATGCACTCAATATCTGCGGATTTGCGTAATCGGGAACTAAGTTGGCAGTAAATTCGATTTTCTCCTGAATATCATAAATTTTATCATTATAAATATCATAATACTTGAAGCTTATTGAATCTCCTCCTGATTTATCGTTGAATACCAAAACCTTATATACATTTACACCTGTGCCCGGAAAATTTGCTGAAGCAGTTTGCGCTCCTCTTATTTCGCCGTTGATATAGGCAATCAATGCACCGCTGGTTAAATAATTTTCGCCTACTTTTACCCTGAAAACCATTTCGGTGCTCAATTCAAATCTTTTTGCAAGGTTGCTATTACTTGGAATTGCAGGTAAAGTTAGCGCAGCATTCACCACCGTTGGTAACCAGAAAAGTAAGGCAAACACTACATTTCCAACTAATTTATTTTTGTGGAATATTTTTTTCATTATCGGATAGTTGATTTGATTAATTTCCTTATTACAATGCCTTTCGACGTTTCAATTTTCAGCATATACACGCCTGGAACCAGATTTATAGTATTTATGGTCAGATTGAATTCGGAAATGTTAGAGAGCTGTTGAATGCAATTCCCGGATATTCCGCTAAGTGTAAGCGAATGAATTATTGTTGCGGAATGGATTTGAAGTTCATCGTCAACAGGATTTGGATAAACTAAAACTGATTCATCCAGTCCTTTTTCGATATTTCCGGTTGGATTTGACAAATGCAATGCCATTGGAACCATTGGTTTACCATAGATTTCATTGGCGTTAAAAACTAATCCTTCGCTAATTGGCTCTTCTGTGCCGCGAGTGAATGATTTATACCTTAAATTTAATTTTTCCTGTTTTTCATTTGCGAACATGGTCAGTATAAATACATATCGGTTCAAATCGGGCACGAAGCAGGATTCGACAACTCCTCGTCGCTCATCCTTCGCATAGACAATTAGAAGGTCTCCTTTATTTATCAAGTTTTCATTATTTGCATTTACTAATTCCCCGATCAGGGTAGCAGAATTTTCAAATGCAGAAGGAATAATTTTGTAGTTGGCATATAAAATGTTCCGGGGGAAAACCAGTTGCTGCGCTGATTTAATTTTGGCGCTTCCGCCCACATATTTCAGGTTAGCATTGGCAGTGGTTTTCATCATATAGCCGGTTAAAACCCTTAGCGAATCAAGGTCGCCGGCCCACCCCGACAATGGATAATAAACAGCCGATGCGTCCTTGCTTTTCAATATTACATCACCCGTTGGCAACGATGCCGGATCAATGGCTTCACCCAATTTTGCATTACCTTTCAAAATATAGCCGATGCGGTTCCAGCCTGTGGTAACAGGAATTGTAACTAATGAAGGATTGATTTCTTTCCCTGTCAACGTAAACTCCTGGGAAGTTGCCTTTTTTAACATCAGCATTTCCAATTGCGGCAAAACAGTTAAATCGCCAAACCAACCTGACGATGAGTAGTACACCGACGATGCAGTTCCCGATTTGATGTAATCGAGATCGGCAAATGAAAGACTTGATAATGCGAGGCCGGTTTTCAGGTCAGGAGGGATAAGGCTTAATGAAATCCAGTTCCATCCGCTTGCGATGTTTCGTTTCAAACTAACAGTCGGCACAAAAACCCTCACAGAATATATCCTTTTTGTAGTTCCGTCCTCCGCTGTAACCGTGTAGTTAACAGGAGAAGTGAAATTTTTAACAGAACCGCTGGCCGGAGATATTGTCGCTTTAGGTGAAATATTAAAAGTCGGTGCAAGTGTGCGCGGATCGGTGGCATAAGGCACGTACATTGTTACTATTGAAGCCATAGAATCAACTACCACCGAATCAGCACCTATCAATTGGGCACTAAGGATTTTTGCTTCGGTACTCAGTATATTCAGATTTTTAATGGTAATGGAAACTTTATCTGTATCCGAGTCGAGTTTTCCATCATTCACAACAAGTGCAATTATAATTACTGAATCCCGATGTACAAATGGAGCAGTGAATGTTGGTTTACTGATGGTTGTGGAGGATAAAGTAATGATAGAAGGGGCAATCCATTTAAATGTTATGGGTTCATTATCGGGATCGGAAGAAAGTGATCCATCAAGTTGAACCAAAGTACCCTCGTTAACGGTTTGATCGCCTCCGGCAAAAGCTACCGGCTTTTTATTCACCTGCAACACTGTAATCTGCTGTGTATCCGGAACGGAATATAGCACACCGTCAAAAACTTCGAGTTTAAACCTGTAAACCTTATCAACATCAACTTGTGGTGCAATAAATGAAGGGGAAACACTAAGAGGATCGAAAAGGATAATCCCATCAAGTGAAGTCCATTTATACGAAATTACATCCAAATCGGGATCCATTGAAAGGCTTCCATCAAGACTAACAGAGGTTCCTTCAAAATAGCTTTTATCGGGGCCGGCATTGGCTACAGGCCGTTTATTTATCTGAAGGATTGTGATTGAAACACTCGCAGTATCAGAATCCGATTCACCATCGTTTACAACTAATTTGAATGTAAAAATTGTATTAGTGTTTACATCAGGTGCTGTAAATGTTGGATTTACTATGGTGCTGTCGCTTAACACAATTCCTGCAGGGGCAATCCATAAATAAGTCAATGGATTTGGTCCGTTGTCGTCATCATAAGATTGCGATCCATCCAACTGCACCGACTCCCCTTCCGGCACCGATTTATTTATACCGGCCCTTGCAACCGGGCGATAGGTCAGTTGTTCTACCCGTGTTATTTTTCCGCTTGTAACTGTTGAGTATAAAGTTGATTCATTTCCTGACATCGAATTCAATGTAACAGTAACCTGCTGACCTAAGGTAACCGTATTTTTTAGCTGGAATTTCAGATATGCGATAATTCCCGATTGAATTCCTGAACTCGTGGCACCTACTATGTGAACAGAATTGCCGGTTTGAACAGATTCTGTCAACATTGCTCCATCAACGGGGTCAATACCAATAAAATCAAGTTGGCTTTCGTTAAAAGAAATCATCCCATCGAAATCGTAAAGCAATTTTCCGGATGGAAGAGCCGATGTAGAAATGGGTACACGCGTGATATTGTCGAGCACGCCATCAGAATTTAACAAAGAGAAATTGTTATCGAGGATGGTAAAATCGCCACTTGTTTTTGTTGCTCCATGCGAGTCGGTGGCAATAACTTTCAACTTTCCGCCGGAAGTTCCTGTCAGGTTGCCCAACAAGTCAATTGTGCCCAAAAGCGGATTGGTTAACTGATATGTCATTGGCGGATCACCGTTTGTAACCGTTATCTTTTCTGTTGTACCCCACATCATTGTCCCGCTGTTTGGCGAAATATTCAGTGTTGGCAAGTAATAAACCTCAACATAATCCTGATAAGTAAATGCAAGTAGTTTTTCATCAAACTTCGGGTTTTGAATATTAAAATAATGGTTTCCGCTATTGTTTGCCTTAAAACCAAGATAGCAAAGAATCCCGCTACCGGTAATGCCGTTGGTAGAAGCAAAAGAAACCCTTGTGAGGTTTGTTACAGCATTATTTTGAATTGAAATATCAAAATCGCCTTTACTGACATTTTCTTTAATTCCCGTAACATTGGCGTTATGGTCAATTTCGAAATAACCCGAGTAAACCTTTGTTCCTGGCGCAATTTCAATTTTAACAGGCAGGAGAAAAGTATCGCCCGGCCAAGCTGTGCTCCGCATTATGCTCATCTTAATTGCCCGAACATCAACATTTCCGCTTGTGTATGATTTTTCGCCATCACTGTCAGTTACGTACGCTTTAGTAATTCCGGGTGCTTTGGCTTTCACTTTAGTTTGGTCGCTAATTACTGCAACTGCCGTATCTACAACACTGAAAATGTAAGGACTTAAACCTCCTGAGACAGACATCTGCGCCTCATCGCCAACAAATAACTGATAACTGTCAGGGTAAATATCGGGATAAGAACGGGCATTGGTATTAATATATCCTCTTTTAAGAGTCAGTGAAGGAGAACCCTCATTCAGGTAACTTTGTCCTGAAATATTATCAATGTAGGTTCCTCCACTCCTTAACGCTTTGAATTTCAGGTAAAGCAAATTTCCGTTTCCTGACAACGGCGCAGAGCCTGCTCCCGCAATGATTATTTGCCCCGGTGTTCTGTTGTTGAAGGTAGGCATTCCCCAGGTTTGCAGAACAGTTCCGACTGAATCAATACTTAGAAATTCCAAATAGGCGGAATTGTAGGATAGCCCAAAATGGTACGAATAAACGCCTTTCTCCGTCATCAGGGAATCTGCATTTATGGCTATAATAAAAGTGTCCTGCTCTGTTACTGTTGCCCCTTCTATGCTAAACCCGATGTTAGTTTGAGCTTTTACTGATACCGTAAAAAACGCAGTAAAGCAACAAATCCAAAAGGAAGAGGCGATTATATATCTTATTGATTTGTTCATCTGTATAAATGTTACTTTATCAGAAGTTTTTTTGATAAACTGAATTCTTTTGCATTCAAATTAATTATGCAGATGCCTTTTCCAGGTTTTTCAAAATCAGAGTAGGACATATCGATCAACTGCATTCCAGCATTCAGGTTTTTTAGCGTCTTTTTATATAAAATACGGCCCGTCATATCAACTACCTGAATAAATACATCCTGATTTAATTCAGTCAGTTCAAAACTGGCATGAATACCATCCTGCCCGGCAAATACATTTGGTCCTGATTGATTTGAAAGGCCTCCCACTCCTGTACTGGACGCTTTACTTATTATTGTTGCCGTACCCATGTCGGTCATGAGCTTATCGTTGGCCATCAATGTGTTTAAGTTAAACATTGATTCGTTTAACCCGTTTTCAGCAAATTCGAATTCGAGCACAATTTCCTGATTGTTAAAGTTCATGTCGTAAGCTGAAGCCATCGCGAGAATTACTTCACCGGTAGTCTGATTAAAGCCTGCCTCAACTGAGATTCCTGCCGAAAGTTTATCTTTATTTACACGCCTGAATTTCACATGATCCTTGTTGATCGAATATTTCATGTCGAGGGCTTTGACACCCTTAAATGTTGAAATTGTTAATGGAATCTCAAAAGTATTTTTATTTAATTCGCTGATAATGGTAGGGAACGAAACAGACACAAAGTCGTTATTCATTGCCGATTTGGTTCCAAGTGGTTCGGGGTCAAATTTGCTAATCAATCCAACACTGTACTGCAATATAAGAGAAGCATCATACGATGAAATTATTCCATTTCCACTAACATCGGCTACACCTTTCTGTTTATCGGTTAAAACAATGGCAGCAACAGCATGTTGCAGGACAAGGGAAGCATCATAAGGTTTCACTTCCCCGTTCATGCTAACATCACCAAGTACTGGTTTGGCCAACTGGCTTGCCCAGGGAGTAAAATCAACATAATCAGAAACCCTCTCTCCCAGCCCACTTGGATTATTTGTGGCATTTTTAGGACCTGTGTTGTGGTTCCACCAACAATCTTTTGCCGTTACGGTGTTTGTTGAAGTTTGGTTCTGAATAGCATAGCCATACGTGGGATTTGTACCCACAAAGTCGCATCCGGTAATTAATGGCAAAGAAGTTCCACGAGAAATAATTCCATAATAATTACTTTCGAAGAGACTGTTTTTTATTGTAGGAGAAGCATTGTTCAATGTTATCGCTGCATATCTGTATTGATCATAAGGTGCATATTCAGGAGAATAATAATAGTCGGATGCATTTTTAAGAATACAATTTTCCAAAAAGCAGTTTTCATCTATTGATTCATTGTAGAAATTTATACCTCTCCAGGAATATGAAGTGGGCGAATTGCTATCCCCATCGTTATACGTATCACCTCCGTAAAAATCATCCTTGTCGGATGTAAATACAATTGTACTGTCTGTTGTGCTACCTCCTTTTGCAATCAAACCATTTTGAATATTGAGGTAACCGCCATCAATAAATTTAGAAATTACACCAGGTTTTATGGTAAGGATAGCTCCATTGCCAACAGTATAGTTTTGGAATACATACGGAATGTTTGTTATTCCCGCAAAATCTCTTTTTACCAACGTAGCATTTTGCGTCAGTGTTTCATCAGCTACCCTGACAGCCCTTCCTGTTGTACCTGTTATCGTATTGCCGGTAGTTTCGGACGGATAGGTTACAAGTGAGGTCCTGAACGGAAACTTTATATTATTGAAAGTACAGCCGTTTATGGTTGGGGCACTTGAGCCGGATAACGAAATACCATCAAAAGCTATATTTTCGAATGTAGAGTTCAGTATTTTTGGCGAGGCATTACTGGTTTGCACCGGAATTGCTGCCGAATACCTGAACAAAGCATGATCTATTTTGCTCAAATCATCCGAATCGTCGTAGAAAACAAAATAGTTGCCACCATTACCCGGGGTTGTGTTTCCGTTTTGCTGCATGTCTTTTGGACTGCCATACAAATCGTCCTCTTGTGCAGTAAATACTACAGGGTTTTCAGTGGTTCCCTGGACATTAAGCTTTCCACGGACGAGCCATCTACCATTTCCCTTAAATGACGTGCCTGCAGGAATTATCAATTCGCTGGCATTTGGTACCGTCATATCTTCTTCAATGATATATGTAATATTGTCATTCCCGGCAAAACTCCTAACAGGTATTGTCCCGCTTACAGCCCCACCGCGAATACGCAAGCCTATCCTTGGAAGGTTGGCCACTTTATTGTTGGAGAATGTTGGGTTCGAAAACATATCCATATAAATTGGTGCATTGTTCAGGTTGTAGAACTGGCAATTTGTTATCTCCGGATTTGCAGAACCAAATATCCCCAAGGCACCCCAATAACTGAAATTTACTTTGGTTGAATCCATTACTACACGGCAATCTGTAATCCGAATTGATGAATATAAATAATAATAACCCGAGTATCTTACTTCGCAGTTTTTAAGGATGTTTTCTGTATCGCTGGCTGTGCCGGTAAAATCCAATCCTTGCCAGTCAGTATTTGCAGGAGTTGAAGATGTCCCATTGTTATTTGTATCTCCGCCAGCCGAATCATCGTTAATTGAGGTGAAGATAATTTTGTTGTTTTCTTTCCCGATTGCTTTTAAAGCACCATTCACTGTAAGGTATCCGCTTGTTTGATTCTGGAATTTTATCACAACTCCGGGTTCAACTGAAACCACGTTACCTGCAGCTATAGCTAAATTATTTTCAACAACGTAAGCAGCATTAGTTATACCTGCAAAATCAAAAGGTTTTAGTGTTGGAGAATCGTTCGCAAATTCTCCGATAAGTATTCCAAGGGTGCCAACATTAGAAACCGAATTGCCAATTAAAACCGGATTTCCCTGGTTTACTTTTCTTCCTAACGCGTAATAATTGATGTTTGAGAATGAATTATTCAGTATTTGTGCATTATCGTAATAATAAATACCGCGATATGAATTTTTGATTTCACAGCTATCTACAATATTTCCTTTTGAAACATAAACCGCCCAGTTATTTGAATTATATCCGCCGTAATTAATCTTCCAGTTTTTAATTTCTGAAGTTGAAGTACCATAAAGTGCTATTCGCCCCGAGCTGCTGTTGTTGATACCTGCCTGACCATTGTTTTGAGAATCAAGCGGATTGCCAAAATTATCATCGGCAATACTTGTAAAAATAATGGGTTCTGTTTTTGTGCCAATCGCAGTTAATGTACCGTTGGCAACAATCATTGAATTGTATTGCCGGCATTTAATCACAACTCCCGGATCGATGACTAGAGAAGCTGTATCAAGCACAGTTGTTGTTTCATACAAACAGTAACTTGGATTATCGAGGTTTTTGAATTTCAATTTCTTCAAATGCCCTTCATCAACAACAGTTGTGTTGGGAAGAATTTTAATTGCCCTAATTTCATTATTGTTGAATTTGATTGAATCGCTTGAGAAATCGATATTAACATTCATATCTATACCGATATTATACGCTTCGCCGTTTAAAACTGTTGAAGGATTAAAAGTACAATTGGTAAATACCGGTTTGCTTATACCATATACATTCAGGTTCCGGATGTTATCAGTAAACAGGCAATTCTCGAAAGTTGGTGATGCAGAATTAATTTGCATAGCAACATACGCTTCATTGTCGCTAACCGCATTTTTAAAAATACAATATTTAAAAATAGATGCTGTATCGATAGCATTGTCTGATATGTTTATTCCGCGCCATTGTGAAGCTGAAGATAATTTATCGAATGTTATTGGATTGTCACTTGTCCCGATGGCTTTAATTTTGCCCCGAACTGTAAAATCACGTGAATTGCCAAAATGAAAATCGACTCCTGCAGAAATCAACAAAGTTCCACTTTCAGTAACCTGCATATTATGACTTGGAACATAGTAAGGGATTCCGAAATCGGGCATGGAAAAAGTGCCGTTGATATCCTGAAAATATAACTGGACGTAATCATTTGAATTACCTGTAAGAATATTATTACCTCCGTCATTTAAAACTCCAGCCCCATTTAAGTATATGGGGTAATTTGAGTTTTTGATGATTGTTTCTTCAATATTCAATATCCCTTGCGCGTAAAGCTGAACTCCGTAATTAGAAAAATTATCAATTGTCGAATTCTTTAAGGTCAACTGTCCTTTTCTGACATAAATATTGGATGCATATTCAACAATGCAACTATCGAGGGTTACACTGCCAACATAGCTATTGGCTTCATATGCTACATAAATGCCATCCCAAATTCCTTTGCTGGGGTTCCCATTCGATGATGTAAAAGTGGCTCCTTTAGCATTTAAAGTACCAAATACCTGAAGATACCTTCCGTTGTCAAACTTGATTTCAACTCCTTTTTCAATTGTAACAGTAACCCCATCATTAATATTAATGTTGTTTTTAATGATGTAAGGGCTGTTATCTACTGTTAAAGTAGTGTTGGCCGAGAAATGTGTGCTTATGTCGGTTGCAAAAGTTGCAAAAGTAAAAAACAACACACCAAGAAATAAAAGTAAACACTTTTTCATATTTGTAATTTTTAGTTGTGATTTTTTTATAATAAAATTTATTTTTTTCAACTACGCTCAATACCTTAATGATTCCATTGTCCACAGGATAAAAACTGCAGATTGATGAAACCTTAAAACTTGAATTTGAATTTTGATTGAACAGTGAAATCATATTTTTAAAGAAAAATTAAGCTTAGTTCTATAAATTAAAATCAATTTAAAATCAATTTACGTAAAATTTTTATTCATTGCCTAATTAGTATAACGAAATATGCATATTT
Organism: uncultured Maribellus sp.; assembly: GCA_964572085.1. Taxonomy (GTDB): domain Bacteria; phylum Bacteroidota; class Bacteroidia; order Bacteroidales; family Prolixibacteraceae; genus Draconibacterium. The sequence continues at coordinate 41,604 of CAZNEV010000004.1, forward strand.
TCATCTTATTGTCCGAATTTGGGATTTGATGATTATAAATAAGAGTTTATATCTATTATTAGAGTTTCAATGATTTAGCTTTCATTAAAAACATTAGGAAATAAAAATTGAAAAATTGAAAAGTATCTCTTAACTTGGGCTATCAATCCATCGGGTTAGTTTTGTGATCAACATGAGCTAATCGAAATAAAATCGAAATATGAAAAATTTTTACTTTTCTTTTCTAATCATTATGTCATTTTCAATAGATAATAATGTGTATTCTCAACCTCATTTTAAGCCAGTTGGAGACTTTACAAGCGCAATGAATATTAATATTCTTGAAGCAAAAATCAATGGAATAGATATAGAGGCGGGAGACGAAATTGGGATTTTTGACGAAAATGTTTGCGTAGGTTCTGTTGTGTTAACGGAAAGCCTTCTGGCTCTGGACGATATGCATATCGCAGCATCAAAAGCAGGTGCCGATGACAGTGATACTCCAATTAAAGATGGTTATACTATTGGCAACAAAATTTCATTCAGAATGTATAGTGCTTCTGAAAATGAAGAAATCACAGCCGTTGTTGCGACTTTTGTAAGCCAAAAGGATCTAAGCGTAATCAGTCCATCTCCATCATTTAATCCGGATTTCACAGGATTTGTTTCCCTAATAGCAACCCATAACTACCCTCCAAAAGCTAATGCTGGTGCTGATCAGGAAATAAATGAACATGTAAGCGGGCAATTGGATGGTACTCTTTCTTCTGATTATGAAAACTCAATATTATACTACACATGGAATGACATTGATAACATAGGGCTTAACTCAACTAATGTTGCTCAACCAACGTTTACTGCCCCTACAGTTAATAGTGATACCAATTATCGGGTTGCGCTAAAAGTTAATGATGGTGAAAAATTTTCGCAGCCTGATACTGTAATCATAATTGTTAAACGAACAGATTTACCACCGGTGGCAAATGCAGGTGCCGATTTTGAAATAGTGAGAGGAGGATTGGGCAAATTGAACGGAAGTGGTACTACAGATCCCCATGGCTTGGCTTTAACTTTTTTCTGGACAATTGAACCTGCTGATTTTGAACCTGCAGATCCTAATGAAGCATCAACTGGTTTTATTGCCCCAATGGTTTCAAATGATACGGAATATAAAGTCATCCTGACGGTTACAAATACAGCTTCGTTAAGTGACCACGATACCGTTAAAATTAAGGTTATTAAAAACAACTTAATACCAATCGCCAATGCCGGCTCCGATCAAGTGGTAAATGAAGGGGATTTGGGTAAATTGGATGGCTCTGCTTCGAATTCCTGGGAGGCCGGCACCATTATTTATTCGTGGGCGTCGGCTTATCTTACTTTAGACGACACAACTTCTGCAAAGCCTGTTTTTACAGCTCCAGAAGTTAAAAAGGACACAACCGTATCGGTTTTTCTTACCGTAAGTGATGGCCAACAAAGTTCAAGTCCTGATGCAGTTAAAATAACAATTAAAAATGTTAATAAAAGGCCGGTTGCGAATGCCGGAACTGATATTACCGTTAACGAAGGTGACGAAATTATACTTAACGGTTCATCCTCCCATGATCCTGATGAAGAAATCATTACATACGCCTGGAGTGCAAAGGGGTTTTCTATTACCGGTGCAAATCTTGCTATTGCGTATGCAAATGCACCAGAGGTAGAAAAAGATACGATAGTGCCTTTTGTCCTTACCGTAAACGATGGAAAATTGAACTCTCAGCCAGATACGGTTTGGGTTAAAGTTAAACAGGTAAACAAAGCTCCGGTCATTGCTGAAATACCAAATAATATAGCTGAGATTGGGTACAAATATTTAGTTAATATTTCGGTTAGCGACCCCGATATTTTTGACACAATCACCATTTATTCAGAGAATCTACCATCATGGTTATCGTTAATTGACAAGGGTACTGGTTCTGCAATGATTTATGCTGAAACAGTTCCGCGATTGGATAGTTTGTTAGGAACGCATAAAATTACAATCAAGGCAAGCGATGGCATCGAAATAGTGGAAACTTCATTTGAAATTACCGTCTCCATAAGAACCGGAATTGCAGATGGAATGACATTTAATACGGCAAAACTCTATCCCAACCCGACAAAAGGGTTAATTACTGTAGAGTTAAGTAGTTTTCCTGAACGTGAGACAGCAATAGAGGTAAATAACCATCTTGGGCAAACCATTATGAATATAATCGCCAATTCACAAACTACTCAATTGGACCTCTCCTCCTACCCTTCCGGGTTGTACTACATTAAAACTACTTCCGGGAGAGATTCACACACTGGAAAGATTGTTTTACAGTAGCATATTGAATCCAAATTTTCGATTCATTTTTCTTTGCCCATCTCAACAAGTTTCGTCACGGTGTTCATGTTTCGGGAAGTTCCCTGTTCCTGCATTTTCGGGAGCTTAAGTTTCGAGCGTCCCATGCCGTTGGGGTAATGGATATATAATTCACGTCCGAAAATTACAATTTGTTCAGGCTCGGTATTCATAAAGCCTTTTAAATAATCATTTGGAATGGCTTGGGTAAAAAACAAAACGCCCACTTGTGCCGGATTACAATCGGGAAACGGGTTTTTAGAAACGACCGCTTTTAGTTCGCTATCCGAACGGATGATAACCGGAATATATTTTCCCAAATGCGCTTCCAATTCCATTTCCAAGCTCTTTATGAGTTCCTTTTCCGTTAAATCGCTTTCGAACAACACGTTGCCACTTTGAATGTAGGTTCGTACATTCTTAAATCCCAGTTTCACGCACATCTCCCTGAGTTTTACCATTGGCAATGGTGTATTTCCACCTACGTTTATGGCGCGTAGAAATGCGGTATTTTTTACCATGTTTTTATCTGTAGCGTTATACCCTTAATGAACCTCGAAATCCTCTCGCCGCATAGTAAGATTCTGCGCCATTGTGATAGACAAAGACCGTGTTGTAGCGGCGATCACAGAACAGGGCGCCGCCAAGTTTTCGGATATCGGCAGGTGTTTGTACCCAACTCGATGTTTTTATGTCAAAATCGCCAAGTTGTTGCAACGCGCGGTATTGTTCTTCGGTCAACAGTTCTATACCCATTTCGGCTGCCATACCCGCTGCACTGTCTTTGGGTTTATTTTCTTTCCTCGATTCCAATGCTTCCTGGTCGTAGCAAAGGCTTCGGCGGCCTTTGGGGCTTTCGGTGGAGCAGTCGTAGAAGATATATTCGCCTGAGCTTTTGTCGTAACGGATCACATCGGGTTCGCCGCCCGTTTCTTCCATTAAATAGATCGACCATAATTTTTCGGGCTTCATGTCGAGCTTCATTTGTATTTCAGCCCATTCAAGTTTTTTGTGGCGGTGCATGTTTTGCTCAAAGCGGGTTTTTAATTTCCCGAGTAGTTCTTCCTGCCTTTTTGTCGATAAAGTAGTTTGTTCGGTCGGAGGTTCTTTTTTGTTTTCCTGTGTCATGAAAATTTTGTTTTGATATTCGTTCAACAACTTGAGCCCACTTAAAGTTGAATAGGCAATTGTTGCAACGTTTGCTCGTTGTATCCAGTCAGCCAAAATATTATTTCATCTACTTCTGCTTTTGAGCGGCCTTTTTTCTCGGCTTTTTGGATGTACAAAGGATAAACCTTTGCAAATGACATTTTGTAAATTCTTGTATTTTCATCCTGATTCTTTATCCTGCATCCGGGATTTCTGGCTCTACCAGTTTCTTCAGTTTTTCCAGAGATTCCTGCCAGCCCAGGTAGCACATCTCCAAGGGGATGGCATCGGGGATTCCTTTCTGGACGATGTGCAACTCCGTGCCGCACGAGACTTCCTTTAAATTTACTGTTGTAATCATTTCCCCTGGCAAATTGGGGTCGTCAAAGCGGTCGCTGTATTTAATCAGCTCGCTGGGTTTGATCTCGAGAAACTCGCCTCCAAACGAATGGCCCTTGCCTGTTGAGAAATTCGTAAAGGACATTTTATAGGTTCCTTTAACACGAAAATCCATTTGATGTACCTTGCCTACAAACCCGTATGGTGGAATCCATGTGGCATAGGCATCCGGGTTAGAAAATGCCCGGAATACTTTTTCCGGGGAAGCGGTCAGTACTCTGTACAGTGTTACTTTATTGTTTGCCATGATGAATTAATTATAGATGAATAAATGATTGTCCAACTTTTTATAACTCAAGGCCTCATCCTTATGTTCATTCATTTTCTGTGATTTTTTTCATAACCGGTAAAAACCGTCCTTTTGGTAAACTTTCAACCTTATCAAACGTCTCGAAACCCAGACTTTTGTAAAAAGGTTCGGCGTTGGGATCCGCTTCAACAATAATGGGTTTGTCGCAAGTAACGAACTCATCCATTGTCCGCGTCAGAATTTTTTTCCCGTATCCCTGTCCGATGAATTGTGGTAATAACCAGAGATGAAGTATTTCGTATTCCTTATCATGCTCTGCAATCGAACAAAATCCGATGATTTCGGAATTTAATTCTCCAACCAGAATGTTTTGTCGAACAAATTTCTCAGGTGTTAATGTCAATTCATCCAACCAATTTTCAATCCATTCATCAGGATACCCCCAATGCTTTTTGGATGTAATGCTTATCCTGTTCAACTCAGAGATATCTTTAAGTGTAGCCTTTCTTATTTCCATCGTCGTTTTCTCAAAAATGCGCGACGACATTGTTTTTAGGAATATCAGGCAGTACTTCCGCCGAAAACCCGAATTTTCTTACAATCTCTCTGATTGCATCAACATCAATTTGGCCGTTTTGGTTCTCCACCCGGAGGATGTTGTCGCAGTCTTCCAGGTCAAAGTTAACACTGTAGTCAGGATAAACATTCCGGAATTGCCTCAATAGCATTTCGGTCTGCCTTTTCTTTGTTACGTTGGTGCTAAAAACTTCTATCATAACATTGTATTGTTCATTTATCTATCGAACTTATATTAATAAAACCCCTTTTAAATTTGCCAAATTGCTTTTCAAAAAGGCATAGGTAATGCTATCCACTTTGCAATCAATGAACTGGACCTGTTTCAGTTTCTTGTTGTTTTTAAAGAAAGTGTTGATTAATGTGGCGTTTTGAAATTTAACCTTTTTAAACCCACAGTTTTCGAAAGCGCAATCTTCCAAGGTGCCACTAAAGATTATATCGCCAAAATAGGTGTCGGCAAATGTCGTCCGATTCCAAACAGCGTTTGCAATTATGCTTTTTTCTATTCCTCCGGACTTAAATATGTCACCAGTAAAATCGGCTCCGGTGAAATCGCAGCCACTCATATAGCTTTTTGAAAATTCAGTTTGTTGCAGCATACAATCCTTAAAGCTGGTATTTGCTAAGTTGGAACCATGGATTCGGCTATTGCGGATGTCCGAACCCGAGAAATCACAACTTTCGATGTTATTGCCCCTGAGGATAAGGCCTGACAAATCGGAACCGATAAACTTGCAACGCTGCATGTTGGAAGCATTGAACTTCTCTTTCAGGTTTTTCAAGCCTGAAAAGTCTGCATCCACCCAATTCCCGCCCGACATATTCCAGCCCGGCTTTTTCTCTATCCTTTCAGTAGGTGATTCAGCGAACTGTTTTTCCCTTGAAACCGTCGTTTCAGCAACTGAGGATTGGAAGTTTTCGGAAAAATAGTTCAGGTCAACACCAAGGATTTCAGCAAGGCGGTTAAAAGTAGTGATGTCCGGCATGGATTCCCCGCGCTCCCATTTTCCGACAGCTTGTGAACTAATAAATAAACGCTCAGCAAGTTGGGTTTGGGAAAGGTTGATTTTTTTTCGTGCTGCGGCAATTTTATTGCCAATCATTTTTGTTTCTGACATAGTTGTACTTTTAAAATTTATGATGAAACAAAGTTATTGTGTTGTATAGCCCGAACAGGAAAAATATCCCTCACTTTTAGTTGTAAAAGCACAACTATTTGTTGCTTTCTGTAACTATCGGTAGTATTAAGTGTTTATCATATTGCATTGCCTTAATATTGACCTCTAAACCTTGTTTTCGGTTAGTTGTGATCTTCTATTCGTTTTCATTTGGTCTGATTTTGTCAGCAAGTTTTTTCGGTGCCACTTCACAGTATGCTGTGGTCAAAGCGTCAAGAAATATGTTCTTATTTACTTTATCCATTTCAATTAGAGTCCAACCTTGCCTGCCCCATTTATTGGCAACCGGGAAAATGATTGTTTTGTCGAAAGAAGAAAAAACATCCTGGTCAATTTCCGATAACTTAATGCAAGCCCTGTTATTCCCGGCGTCATAAGTGGCAAAAATTTTCTTCTTTACCCTGAAGGAAGTTTTCTCAAAGTGCGGCTTCTCTGTCGTTTCGGGAAATGAAAGTACAATTTCCCTTAAACTGTCTATTGATATCATAATTGAAAATTAATTTTTCACAGGGGTTAAATGTGTCAATACGCACAACCATTTATCGTTTTCTTTTTTATAAACATCTGTAATCCACTCGTCGGCTTCCATAGGTTTTCCCTGCCAGGTTCCTGTATTTTGTCCACGACCAGTTACTAAGGCGATGTTGCCATATACTTTCACCCTCAGAATTTCCTTTGTCATGGAGGAATGTGAAAGCAAACTTTGTTCAAGAACGCTGAAAAACTTATCCTGTGGAATTATCCCACCCTGACTGTCTACCAAAACCCAGTCGGTAGTTATACATTTTTTAATTTCGTCAACGCTATTAGAGACTACAGCAATATTAAAGTTGTCTTCAATATCTTGAAATTGCTTTTTTAATTGTTCGTCTGTCATATTACTCTTATTGATTTTCTAAAATATCTGTTGCAGTTTCACTGCCGAGTTGTTCTGCTAATCCGATTAGTAGTCCTTCCACTCCACGTATGTAACAGAGTCGATACGTTTCCCCAAATTGAACAACTTCGTCAACTACCTTAGCACCAAATTTTTCAAGTCTAATTAATAATTCGTCAAGATTGTCAACCCTGAACATTACACGTAAATAACCAAGTGAGTTTACTGGGTTATTTCTGTGGTCCGCAATTGTTTTAGGTGCAAAAAATTGTGAAAGTTCAAGTCGGGAATGTCCATCGGGTGTAACCATCATTGCAATTTCAACAGACTGATTACCAAGTCCAGTTACACGTCCTGCCCATTCTCCTTCAACCATCATCCTCCCTTCTAATACCAGTCCAATCTCCGAAAAAAAAGCAACAGCATTATCAAGAGATTCTACAACGATACCAACATTGTGCATTTCCATTAATTTACTTTTTGTCATTACTTATACTTTTAGTCTATTTATTATGAGTTTTATGATTCTTCATTATTAGTGGTTCGTAGTTTATTCTCGTGTTGGTTCATAATAAAATTTTGTCACACCAGAGTTTAGTATTTTTGTCTTTATGAGTTTCAACATAATCCTGGTTTTGATTTCTTCAAATAAATTGCTGTATCCAGGGTCGCCGTCAGGAAAATGTACTTTGCATTTTTCTTTTGGCCAAAGTTCGAGTTGAAACCAACCTTTATCAGGTCGCCAACATTCAAGTCAGCCTTTGGTACATGGAAATTAGTTTGAGCAAAAGGGGTGGCAGCTTTGTTGTTCAGATTGTTCGTGTCATCCATTGCCATTTCTATTTACAGTTTGATTTCTTTGCTTTTATCCACCCATAGCGCCTGTTCTCACTTCCCCGGCACGTTTATAACTGGCAACAATTACCCCACTGGGTGTAACCAGGTTTTCGGTTAATGTAAATGCTGCCGGAACCGTACCTTTGGCAAACAACTTTTTCCCGTTGCCAAGGGTTAGCGGATGGATTTTGAGCCTTCTCATGTTCTTTATTTGTTGTGCATTTCAAGCTTTAAACCTGGAGACTTTTAAATCAATTAATAATTTCTCCTTTATTATGGGCCAATTTTTCACGCCATTGTTGGATATCCTCTGGTGTTTGCCTCGCCCAATCTGTTATTTCACCCACAATTTTCAATGGTGCCCGGGTGCGATAGGAACGTGTCGGGTTGCCTGGGAATTTTTTATCCGTAACATTCGGGTCATTCTCAAAACTCCCGGTCGGCTCAACGATATAAACACGTTCACGCCCATCCCCTTTAGCCAAAGCCGCGGCAAGTCCGGCATTGTTAACCAGGGCTGTGAAATAGCTGTGGTTCATTTTGAGTTCAACCCGGTAGTTCGACTTGTTCCCAGCCATCAGCATATCGCCAACCTGCAAATCCGCTTTGGTGCCATGGTAAAAAGGGCCTGGGTCAGAAGGCTTATACTTAAACGATGTTGCCAATTCGTATTTTTTTTTTGCCTTGTCAGTCTCGCCTAAGTCTTCATAGCATTTGGCAATATTAAGATAAAGAGCGGGCAATGCGCTCGCGACCGTGTTGTCATTTACTTTTAGTGCATGCTTCAAAGTCGTTTCCAGCCATTTTAATTTGTCGCGAACATTTTTTTGATGTCGGGACAGGTAATGGGCGGCAATAAATTTTTCAAAGTCGTTTATTGCTTCATCCCAGGCTTGCAGGAATAGCTCGTTTGCTTCTTCGGGTTTGCTTTTTTCTTCCATTTCCATGCCCTGAAGACAGCGTTTGACAATATTGTTATTTGCGTTGAATTCCATTTTTAATGATTTTTATTGTTAAACAGGATGTCTTTTATCCAAAATCATAATCACTAATTCCAGTTATCAATTTTCACATCGTTAGGTGAAGGTTTTCCTTTACCGGTTTCAACAAGTGATTTTAGACTTAACAGGAATGTTGCCCACTTCATGCTGCAATGGGCAGTGAACTCAACCAGTTCGCGCCAGTTTTTGTGACTGAAGAGAACTATCGTGTAGTCATCTTCCTGTGAAAGATTAAATACCACATCCGTTTCTATCCACTCCTCCGGGCCCGATTTGAAGCGCCAATGAACCTGCTTGTTCTTTTTAAGTTCAATTATTTCAAAATTCATGCTGCCTTTTTCTTTTCCATCCGGGGAGAGAAATCGGACATCGACATTTCCCCCGGACCTGGATTCGCCGGAGGTTTCCTTTGTCCACCAATTTGCAATACCATCGATGGTAGATAATGCGTCATAAACTTTGGAGACCGGAGCTTTAATTCCAACTCTGTGATTGATTGCTACCTTTTTTTCTTCTCGTTTCATACCTTTTTTTGTTATTAAACTGCTACTTTGCGCCTACCATCCTGGATAGCTCCTCATCAACCGGCCTGATTTCGAACGCACCGAGTTTTAACCCCGGATGTTGTGAGATTAATGAAACTGCTTCCTGAATGTTTTTTGCCTCCAGGGTAAAATAACCGCCAATTTGGGAGCGGTCGGGTGACAGCGGCATTTGCCGGATATTGGCTCCGTCGAGGGAAATCAGGCAGCCCGCGTCTGCGCTTTTTAAACCTTCCCCTCCCAAAAAATGTCCTTTCTCACGCAAGAGTTGGTAAAATGAAAGATAACCGTGCAGGATTTGCGTCTGCTCTTTATCAGGCAATTTCTCCCACTCTTTTTCATTTAAGTAACCAAAACAAACAAATTTCATAATTCAAATGTATATCAACTTGAAATTTAATGTTTTACATCGTACCACAACTGAACGAGGCCCGAGGGAAAGGTCATGCTTTTTTTAAAAATCAGGTGCTGTTCCATATTTCCGTTCTTGAACAGCCGGATGCCCGCGCCGGCCAAATGTGGAATCACGCTGACACTCAACCTGTCGAGCAGCTTATGGTTCAGCAACTCGAACACAATTTCCCCGCCACCGTCACAGTAAATATCTTTCCCTTTTTGAAATTTTAGCTTTTCTATTAAAGCCACCACATCGTTTGTATATACCGCGTGGCTTTCCCTTCCCTGTTTGGTTTTGGAAATAACGTACACCGCTTTGTCTTTGTGCGGAACGCCCTGCCCAAAGGAAAGAACTTTGTCGAAGGTTTTGCGGCCCCAGATAACTGTATCCACGCCCTTAAGGAAATCGGCATACCCAAAATCTTCACCCGGCGTTTCAACGATGGATAAAAAATCAATGTTTCCATCCTCTTTCGCAATATAGCCGTCAAGGCTCATTGCTATGTAAAGCGCTACTTTTCTCTCCATTTCATTGTAAATTTAATTGCCAAGAAATGCCAAACTGGTCGGCAACCCACGCAAATTTTTGACTGAAGCCATAATTGTCCAGCGGCATCATCACCATCCCGTTTTCGGATAGTTTTGAAAAAAGCCGTTCAAGCTCGCTCTCACTTTTGCATTCAACCCAGTTTGAAATGGCCGGCGTAAAGTTCCAATCGTGCTTTATAAAACTGTCGCTGCAGATAAACTGCTTTCCGTTCAGTTCAAAAACCGCTTTCATGATAGTCCCTTCCTTGCTGGGACCGCCCTTTCCGTAACGTTGAATATTCAGGATTTTAGAATTGTCAAACAGTTCCACGTAGAAATTCATGGCCTTTTCGGCATTGTTTTCCTGAAAGGTCAGGAAAGTGCTTATTTGTGTTTTCATACTTCCTTCAATTTTGCGTTCAATGTATTCAGCCAATTTATTTTGAACTAATGCTTGCTGATTTCTTTTGGATATTTATTTCCGATTAAATTCAGGCGAATCTTATGCTCTAAATATGCTTTCAGCCCATCCAATACGGTCGTAAAACCGGCTGTATTATCCTTGATGGCCTCCGTCAACTTATCTCCCTTTTCCCTGAAACCATAATTTTTTATTACAACATAGGTTGTTCCGTCGGTCAATTCGGTAAACTCGTAATCAACTGTCGTTGCAGGGTCTCCCCATTCCATTGATATGAACTTGTTTGGAATAATTTCCTTAGTCAATACGTTGGCTGAAACACCATACATTTCCCATTCCCATTTCACCGTTTTTCCAACTTCCAATGGTCCACTTGATTTTGTAAACCAAAAGTTGGTGGTGATGGTTGGGTCAATAAATGCCTGAAATACTTCAGAAACAGGTTTTCTAATTAGCATCTGGGTTTCAACGGTAGAAGTTTTTAGCTCTGCCATTTTACTGAATTTTTAATTTAATAATTTCTCCTCGCAATACTTTCTGAAACATTCCAAAATATAGTCCCAACCCTGCTCGGAATCCATCATTTCCCGATACCCCTCCGCATCCCTGCCATGATTGTTGAAGTCGAGGTGCTCAAACTTCATCATTGTCTTGACATTACCGTTTTCGATAAAATCAATTTTTATACTGCTGGCTTTTTCGGGGTCGGGGATGGGTTCACGGTTTGGGCCTATTTGCCATTTTAAGGCGATGTGCTTGTTTTGCAAAAGTTCAGTCACCCGCCCCCAGTCGCACCGGAAACCATGTGGCCCGATTTCGGTGCACAGCCCGTTTTTCTGCGGGTCGATACGTATTTCTTTCAGCTTGTCCTGCGACCAGGTATATTCTTTTGGCCACCATTCGTTCAGTTTATTCAGAAATCCGTCAAAAGCTGTTTTTAATGGAACGGCTATCTGAATTTCCTTTATAATACTATCCATCTCAATCATTCTTTATTTGTTTACTGATTCCTTGTTTCAATTCCTCGTTTCTAAAATGAGTTGATTTAAACTGCATATTCTCAATTTATTGTACTGCTGGATTAATATGGGCACCACATTATAGATGATATTCGAAATGAATATGAACGGAAGAAGAACATATAAATGCTCGTAAAGCGCATAAAATGCCGACAGTGAAAAGAATAGGAAGCAGGAGTAGTGATACTTTTCATAGCCCAAAATTTCCGTCTTGAATTTAGAAATATCGATACGCTTGAAATTTTTATGGCTGTTGTCCACGGCTCCGATAATTTTCACTGCCAGCATTCCCTTTTGTGTAAAACGTTGGAAATAAGCAATGCCCAAACGTCTGTAAAACTGCTTGCTGTTTGAGAGTTGAAATCTGTTAAAGACAGCCATACCACAGGCCAGGGGAATCATGCTAATGGCCAGCACAGTCCAAAAGACATAAGCATTATAATCCAGATGCCATAAAATAACAATTGGAATGTAGCACAAAATAGTCCAGGCTACATTAATTGACTGATTTATGATAGCAGAAATCATTTACTGTTTATAATTGGATTCGGCATACGCTCTCTGTCCGTGTTCTATTTTTCCGCAAGGTCCTTGAGCTTATTCAAAGCCTTTGGCCAGGTCGTGTTAAAATAATCCAGGTACTCCTCTGTTACATCGCTTTCTACTGTTACCGTTGTTACACCGTTATTCTCATGGAATGAATAATTTTCTAGTCCGCCTGCCCATTTTTCCACCTCAGCACCTTCGGTAATTTCATTTTCACCATCTAAAATTCCGTAATGGCGAATGGAAACAAACCGGCATGGAATGTTGTCGGCAATTTCAGAGACCATTCCGCCCCTTTTACCATTTTCATCCGTTCCAATAAAGCAGATTTTTGCACCCTTCTCCCAGCTTCCTTCATAAGTTGAGGTTGGATCAAATTCTGATGCCCACTGCTTGTAGGTTTCAATATTGTCAATACCAAGCATGGTGTTGTAAACCTTCTCGGCGGGTGCCTTGATCTCTTTTTTGAATTGTAGTTTTTTCATCCGTAAATAATTTATTTTTTAAGGTCGGATGGAACTCGCATGTGAATTTTCATCCGCGTTTGTGTTTAACGAACATGCTCGTTTCATGATTTGTATATTGGTTAAATTTTGTTTGTCGGTTCATAGTAAAGCGTTACAGCTCCACCGCCAAAGGTTTTTGTCTTTGTAAGTTTAAGAATGGTTCTTTCATTTATATTTTCAAACAACGGCAAACCGCTTCCTGCAACAACAGGATGAACACACAGTTGGAATTCATCAATCAAATTGAGATTCATGAGCTGTATAATTAAACTCCTGCTGCCAACTAAAATGTCCCTCCCGGAGTGTTTCCTGTATTCTAAAACCTCATCTTTTAAATCACGCTTTGCTATTGTTGCACTTCCCCATTCCACATTTTTAAGCGTGTGCGAGAAAACTATTTTCGGAATTTTGTCTATAGCCACAGCAAAGTCATTCATTGATTTTTCTTCGGAAGGATTTTCCAACAGGGTTCGCCAAAATTCCATCAATTGATACGTAGTCCTTCCATATAGAATAGCGTCTGCCTGGTCTATTAGTTCCGTATAATGCTGGTGTATTTCCTCATCGGGTATTCCGGCAGTATGGTCGCAAAACCCGTCAAGCGTCATATTGAAAGCTGCAATTATCTTTCTCATCCATCTAATTTTTATTCTCCACAAGTTTCCTTAACCCATCTATCACAACGGCCCAATTTTCTGAAGAATGTTGTGCTTTTTCCTCGTCGTAATTGCTTTGGGTGATGGTCAGTTCTGTTCCTTCTGCTACCTCCTTTACAGTGTACTGCACAAACAGATAATTTTCCGGTTCATCCGGCAGGCCGCTCCAATTGCTCAGGTAACTATATCTCAGGCGCTTTAATGGTTGTTTTGTAGGTTGATTTAAAATTGGTTTGCATATCAGTTTTTATTTAATTTTAAAAATACTTATTGGTAACTCATTGGAACTATTAATATTAACCGCTGTATTTTTGCAAATCCTTGATGTCTTGTGCTACGATGGTCAAGTCATTGTTAAGCTGATGCCCGCCATTTTTAATTTCGCGTACCGTAGCATTAGGAAGTTTTTGCCTGTAAAACCCAAGATTCCCAAATGGCACATCTTTATCATCATGGCAATGGTAGAGGAGAATGGGGGCATCCTTTGGCAGGTGATCAGGAAAGTCTTCCTGAAGTTTAAGACCTTGTTTCCAATCTTCATCACCGCTCCAAAAAGGTGTTGCAATGAGAATAATTGCGGTAATCTTTATTTTGACTTCATTTTCAGAAAGATATTTTAATAACATGGAAGCACCTAAAGAGTGCCCAACCAAAACAATTTCTTTCCTGATCAAGGAAATTGCTTCTTCAATCTGCTTTATTCTTCCGAAATCTGGAGAGGATTCGTTTGACAAAAGAGGATAATGCACCATATAATTTTCTCCAAGTGCTTCTTGCAACGAAGTGACCATTTTAGCGTCTGCTTTGTAATCTTCTTTACCCCCTCCGCCTTGTATAAATAATACCTGTTTTTTCATGACTTCAATACGCAGTGCTTTTCATTCCAACTTTTCATAAATAAGTAAAACAACCCCACTCTTAAATACCCTTGAATCAATCAATTTCAAATCCAGCTTTTGATTCAAACCTTCAAAAAGGGTTGTGCCCTTGCCCAAAGCCACAGGATCAATCATGATTTGATAGGTGTCAATAAGACCCGCGTCAGAAAATTGGGTGACAATACTGCCACTTCCCAATATTGCCATATCCTTCCCTTTTTTTGATTTGATGTTTTTTATCTGCTCTACAATGTCCCCCTTCATGATGGTGGTGTTGTTCCATTCCGCAGTTTTTAGCGTGTTTGAAAAAACAATTTTTTCCGCCTTGTTCATCCCAATGGCTACCTTAACCATATCATTAAAATTTTTAACGATTCAACATAGCCGAAATTAACACCTTTTAGTCTGAAATGTCTTGCCCTATGACAAGAAATCCCTGTTGCTACTGATTTCTTTTCTTATTCGGCTCAACGAGGTGACCAAACCAGTCGGCAATCCACGCAAATTTCTGACTGAAGCCATAATTGTCCAACGGCATCATTACCATCCCGTTTTCGGATAGTTTTGAAAAAAGCCGTTCAAGCTCGTTCTCACTTGTGCATTCAATCCAGTTTGAAATGGCCGGCGTAAAATTCCAGTCGTGCTTTATAAAGCTGTCGCTGCAGATAAACTGCTTTCCGTTCAGTTCAAAAACCGCCTTCATGATAGTCCCTTCCTTGCCGGGACCGCCCTTTCCGTAACGTTGAATATTCAGGATTTTAGAATTGTCAAACAGTTCCACGTAGAAATTCATGGCCTCTTCTGCGTTGTTTTCCTGAAAGATCAGGAAGGTGGTGATTTGTGTTTTCATTCGATTTCCTGTTTGGAAGACCAAAGTTGAAAACAGGACAATCCATCAAAGGGTTAAGCTCCCTTCATACAGATATCAGGATTTGGGATTGTAATTCACCATCCACCGGATGCCGTATTTATCCCTGAAACTTCCGTAGTAATCGCCCCAAAACTGGTCTTCCATAGGCATTTCTATCTCTCCGCCTGCTGAAAGGCCATTGAACAGCCTGTCCGCTTCCTCGCGGCTTTCGGGCTGAAGTGAAATATAGACGTTGTTCCCCGGTATCAGGTGATGTCCCATCGAGGGTACGATGTCGGATGCCATGAGAATGGTGCCTTTACCAATAGGCAAAGAAATATGCATCATCCGGTTTTGTTCGGCTTCAGACAGTTTGTCGCCGTCGGGGGCATCTTTCATTTTCATGTTCGAGGTAAATTCCCCGCCAAAAACGCTTTTGTAAAAATTGAAAGCTTCTTCGGCCTTGCCGTCGAAGTTCAGATAAGGATTTACTTTCATTTAATTGTTATTATTTCGTTGATAATGCAAGTTACAAAATCACAAAACAATAACATACTCACAGGTCTTTTATTTTTCAGGCAGAGGTTTCATTCTACCGAATCTTGGGAATTTGTCTAACCCCACCACCACGAACGCTTTTGTTTAAATCGGTCTCGTTTCTGTGCTTCCCGTTCAAGAAACCTTGCACTAAAACCATTTCACTAAAATTTAATAACGGTTTTTCCGATCGTTTTTCCTGATTCCTGCATTTCATGTGCTTTTTTAAGGTTCTCCACCGTAAAACCATTTAACGTTGTTGTCAATGTTGATTTCAAGGTTCCATCGTCCAGCAAATCAGCAATTTTATTTAGAATTTTATGTTGCTGATCCATATCGTGGGTGGTAAACTGGGAACGCGTGTACATCGACTCCCATGAAAACGACACACTTTTCGACTTCAAAATATCCAGGTTTAAGGGTTTGCTGCTTCCGGTTATCGAAAGGATGTGCCCCTGAGGTTTTATAATTTCGGCGGCAAGTTCCCAATAGCCTTCCAAATCCACAAAATCAAGAATGTAATTCACCTCGCTATGCCCAATCTCATTCAGTTCCGCTTTCAAATTGTGGTGATTTACTACATAATCTGCTCCCAAATCCTTACACCATTTTGCGGATTCAGCACGTGAGGCGGTTGCAATCACGGTTAGTCCGGCCACCTTTTTGGCAAGCTGAATGGCGATGGAACCTACCCCACCCGCCCCTGCCAAAATCAATACGGTTTTGCCTTTGTCGGTTTCAGGGTTAATTTTAATGCGGTCGAACAAGGATTCCCAGGCAGTTAAGCCGGTTAAGGGAATCGCTGCCGCTTCGGCCGCCGTTAGCTTCTTAGGTTTACGGCCTACTAATCGTTCATCAACCAGTTGATATTCAGCATTGCTACCGCTCCGATTAATGTCACCGGCATAATAAACCTTATCGCCCGCTTTAAACCTTGTTGATTTTTCACCGCAGGCTTCCACAACACCTACAGCATCCCAACCAATTATTTTTGGCGTTTCAAGCACCTTATCTTTGGCTGCCCTTTGCCTGATTTTGAAGTCGATGGGATTCACCGATATCGCGTCTATTTTCACCAATAAATCACAACCTTTGGCACTTGGCTTTTCAGTTTCGAACGCAATGAAACTATTTGTTTCAGAGATTGGTAACGATTGTTTAAATCCTATTGCTTGCATGTTTTCCTGTTTATTTGTTATTATTAAAGAAGACTATTCCTCTGTTTTCCCAATAGCGGTTACGGATGGTTTTGAAAAATAATTTTTCAATTTCCAAAATCGGAGTAAAAAGTCGATGTTTTCAAGGTATTTTATACCGGTATCGGTTTTGAAAAACGGCAGTTTATCTTTGCAATGGTCAATGCAAAATACCACTAATTCTCGTGATAGCGACTCACCCATCATCAATCCGAGTAGATTTTCTTCGCTTTCCTCTTCGTTAAAGTACGGATTGTGTGGCATAGGAAAAGCAGAATTAACATCCATTGCTATTTCGAACCCACTCTTTGGATTGAAAAACACAAGGCCGGTTTTCGAGCCTTTGAATAAGTCGGTGGCTTGATCTTCTTCTCCAAAAAATCCCTCATCGCGACTCCGTTTTTTCGCTGCTTCAATTTCCTTTTCCGACATCTTTAGCGATTCATTGAAAAAGCGAAAGTATTCCGTATAGAACGCCGTTAATTTATCCGAGGGCATAAAAGCGATTTGTTCCCCCCTATTAAAATCCAAAAACACTCTATATTGGTTTTCCAGCATTTCTACGACTTCTTTTTTCTGACTATCTAAAAAACCGACGGCCTTGCGGCTTTCCATGGAATTTTTTTCATTTAAAACTAAATCAGCATTAAATTCCTGTTTAAAGTATATGCCCGAAAACCACCATTCGTTCTGCCATTGTACTATTCCCAGGTAGAGAATAGAATCTGTGTCGGTTAATTCCTCGGAGCGATCAAACGATTTTTTTGTGAGCTTGAATTTTTTAGCAGAAGCGATGTGCTCGATAAACACGTCGTTTTCGTCTTGTCCTCTATACAAGAAAAACCCGACAATTCTTTGAGACAGGTTTAGGAAATCATTATAAAACGGATGCTCACTACCTAGAACTTCTGCAGCCCATGTTTTTCCTTTTAAGCTCAGTAAGCGTGTGTGGCTGCTTTGCCGCACAACTTCCTGATTCTCGGCTAAAAACATCCCCAAATGTTCGTTGCCTTGATTCTTTTCAATTAATTCTGCCTTATTATGTATTAGCCGCAGACCTGTGTCGGGATAAAACAGATAGCTCCGGAAAAGGAGTAAGTCAATCAGGTTACGGCATTCGTAATAATCTGCATCATCGTCAATTTGGTAAAACTGTTTCAGGAAGTCATTTTCAGGAGCAACTTCCCAGGCCTCTTCAAAAATACGATAAACCTCATCAGCTCCATCGTCAATAAAATCGTTGTAAGGCGAAATGAATTTCTCCGTTTGAGCGGTATTCATAAAATACCAGATTAAAAACTTAACATCCTGATAATTAATCTCTTCCTCAAAATATTCATCCAAATCATAAAACGGCAACGATTTGTTGTACAAGCGTTTGTTTTGGTTTACAAAGCTGTTCCAAATGTTGGAGCCCGAAATGAGATCTTCGAACCACGAGGTTAGAAAACAGGCCAGATCGCCAATTTCCTCCTTGCTAAGGTACATTTGAAAAACAATAAAAACACGGCTTGAAACCAACGCTTGTTGCACCTTGTTGCATAATTTAAGGTAATAGCCGTCAGTTAAAGTTTGGCTTTTATACGGCTTAAATTTCAACCAATCATTAATGTAGATTTTATTTTTAATCATATTTTTCGAATCAATTTAAATTCATTTTCCCCATTGTAATTTTGTAAAAATACGCAATGAAAATTAAATGCCCCAATCTCATGTATGTTGTCTCCGAATATAATCTATCTTCATTTGGAAAAATAAAAAACAATTGTTTACTTTATTCCAATAAAATCAATTCGCTAAAACGATTTTGTAAAATGAGATTCCAAATCATCTTAGACCGCAGCACAAAGCAACGCATGTTGCCCATGGACTACCAGTATTACATCAGTGCCTGGATTTACAAGGTACTGGGGCAAGCCGACCTTGATTTTGCTGAATTTCTGCACAACAAAGGTTATGGCATAGACGAGAATAAACTGTACAAGCTTTTCTGTTTTTCGCGCCTTGATTTTGGAAAACCCAAACTCTGGAAAGAAAAGAAGCTGTTTGAAATTTCGGCACACGAGATAAAACTGAAAATTGCATTTGATGTGAACGAAGCGGCTTCCAATTTTATAAAAGGGCTGTTTATGCAGCAGGAATTTTTCCTGGGCGACAAATTCAACGGCATCGATTTTAAGGTGTCGAAAGTGGAAGCGTTGCCTGAACCGGAGTTTTCAGGAATTATGCATTATCGCTTGCAAACGCCTTGGGTGGTTAGCTACAAAACCGAAAACGATAATTACCCGCAATACCTCTCGCCCAACGATGAAAGTTTTGAAACACTTGCCATAAAACACATTGTTGAGAAATTCAACAACACTCGAAGCCAGAAAACCATTTTCGTGGAACAGATAAAACTTAAACGTACAAGCGATTTTAAACGTGCCGGTTTTGTAATGAAACCCGGAGCAAAAGAACAAAGCCGAATTGTAGGTTCTTCGTTTGAATTCGAATTAACAGCACCGCTGGAAGTACATCGGATGATTTGGGGAGCCGGGGTGAGTGAAAAGAGTTCAAGCGGGTTTGGCTGGGTGGAAATTAACTTTACGTCTGACAGAGTTTAAAACTCTGTCAGAGATAAAAGAAAAATAGGTACGCCCTCGCAACAATTTGCTAAGCTTTTTAATGCTTATGCACAATCGTTTAACAAATGGACAGGTGCCAGGGGACCTTTATTCGAACGGCCATTTAAAAGAAAAATAGCTGACACTATTCATTATCTGAAAAGATTGGTTCTTTACGTTCATCAGAACCCCATCCACCACGGATTTTGCAAACATCCTTTAGAATATCCGTGGAGCAGTTACCTGAGTTGCATTTCAATAAAACCGACTAAATTAAAACGCGATGAGGTAATTGGCTGGTTCGACGATAAGGCAAACTTTATAACCAATCATGGAGAAAAGATGGATTTTGGGGATTTGGAAGAAGGGTTGGGGTTGTAAGAACTGTTTATCCTTTCTTACCGTAGCTTACGCTACCTCTGACAGGGTTTAAACCCTGTCAGAGGTAATATAAACCCATTTTAACTTGGAAAAATAAAAAACTATAGTTTACTTTAATCCAACGAAATTAATCCATTAGAAAACCTTACGAAATGAAATTCCAAATCAGCTTGAACCGCAGCACAAAGCAAATCGGCCGTGGCCACCCAGAGTCTCGAAGATGCGCTCATCTAAACCAACCACATCCTTACCAACCAGTTAGACAACCTGATGAACGTATTCAAGCGCCGCGTCCCAACTTCTACAACCGCTATTTGAAAGCAAGGATGGTGGTGGATTATTAATTGTATCACATCCCCGGCAGAGTTGATGTCTGCCAAGGATTAAAAAATAAATTATGAGAATTCACATTAAAACTACACCATCGCAGGAAACTATTGGTTTTAACCACTTGCACCTGCTTACCGGCACTATTCATAAATGGTTCGGTGTAAACGATTTTCACGATTCGGTTTCGCTTTATTCGTTTTCCAATTTATCGGGCGGGAAAGCCGAGAAAAACGGGTTGAATTTTCCCCAAGGAGCAACTTTCTTTATTAGTTGCTGGAATAATGAAAAAGCGAAATTGTTGGTCAAAGGGATCCAAAACGAACCGGAAATGTTTTTTGGGTTAAAAGCTGTTGAACTGGTATTACAGGAAAATCCTGATTTGACGGAAAAAACATACTTTCAATTGGGAAGCCCGGTTTTCATTCAGCGCAATACAGAAAACGGCAGAAAAAGATTCTTCTTTTTTGACGATGACGAATCAGCCTCTTTGATGCAAGCAACGTTAACCACAAAAATGAAAAGTGCGGGATTACCGGAAGATCAAACATTAAAAATAAGCTTTGACGAAAATTATCATCGGAAAAGCACAAAAAAGATTGATTACAAACACGGAGACCAAATTATACAAATCCGAGCTAACTGGTGTCCTGTTGTAATCGAGGGCAAACCCGAAACGAAACAGTTTGCATGGAACGTGGGATTGGGTAACTCTACAGGAATTGGATTTGGGTCAATAAAATAAATAGTTATGGAAAAGATAGACATTTCAATATTAGAAAAAGTTCCCGAATTAACCGAAAAAGTTACGGTGAAAATTGAACCGTTATCGCCACTTTCAATGGTTAATGATTTACCTGGGTCATTTTATAAATCTTTAAAAAGCCCAAGTAAAAAAATGCTTTGTGGATTGTTCGAGAATTTATTGGGTTGGCATTTTAGTATCAACGACCGAACGGCGATTCAAAAGGAAATAATTAAAGTTCGAAAGAAACAGAAAATTGATTTTAATAAACCTCAACAAGGCTCAACCTATATTCCATTACTGATGGATTATTTTGACATTGAACTTACAACAATACCCGAACATTTCATGTACAACGATTTATGGAGCAAAGCATATAGGAGAGCGGATACTGTAAAGCATTTGGGAGGCACCCGATTTATGGATGGATATTTTGTAAGTAAATGGAATCGTTATAAAGAACTGTTGGCAAAAGATTTGA
Organism: uncultured Maribellus sp.; assembly: GCA_964572085.1. Lineage (GTDB taxonomy): Bacteria > Bacteroidota > Bacteroidia > Bacteroidales > Prolixibacteraceae > Draconibacterium. The sequence continues at coordinate 62,839 of CAZNEV010000004.1, forward strand.
AACGGAAATCTAAAGAAAAAGAAAAACTATTGGATTTTCTTTTCAAACGGTATATTGGAAAATTTGCAACCTATTATTCAAGTCCAACAAACCGTGAATACATTCAATTAAATAAGCCTATTTTAATTCAAATTGTAGCTGATAGCCAAATAATTAGTCTATTGAATATTGCAACAGCACAAAACAACCAGTTGTATTTAGGAAACAGCGAAGGATGGATAAACCTCAAAATATTAAGCAATGAATAAATTACATCCATACATTTCTTATGGGCAAGCACTTGTCATGGCAGAGAATGATTTGCAAACCACCTTAGAAATAACTTCTCAAATTTTGCAAGATGAAATTAAAATTGGCATTTCATCTTTTCGCACTATGCCAAGTGAAGCGTTTGAGGGAAAAGAAAAAATAAAATTTCAGTTTGGAGAAATAGAAAAAGGAAATACGGAAAAAGGAATTTTCCTGTCACCTCACATTATCACAACCGATATGCTTGCTAAAAACACATGGAATGGTGCACTCCAATTAATAGAAAGGAATAAGAAAGAAGATTTATCCTCAAGCGAAAATGCAACAATGGCTCTTTCACCTTTATCGGGAGAATATCTTTCATTTTCGACAAAAGGCGGAATAGGCAGAGGAAAACCGAAAAGTAATTTACTGGAAATGAGCCTTAGCATGATTACAACACTCACATCGTCAAAACCGTGTTTGCAAGACCGAGGAGATAATTCCTGTATAATTCCTGATTTACCATTGGATAAGATGATAAGTTTTATACGACTGTTTAAACAAATGAAACAGCACAAATCGGCAGAAACAATTTATTATGGACGAGTAAAGCAGGAAGTGAAAGGGAAAGGAGCAAATAAAAAAATCAGTTATAAACCGACAAGACCTCAATTATTCCAAGGAAATTTCCCTAATCCACCTCGAAGTACAACGCTTGGTGCAATTGCTCTTTTGGCTACAATTGGGGAATTTACCAAAGAAGCTGAATATTCGGAACGCGCCAAGCAAGTTCTTGAAAGCCTGAAAGCATCTACAATGTATCTAATAAAATATGGAGATGCCAAAACCTTCACCTACAACCATTATGTAATAGAACTCGCAAAGCAAGGAAACCTGCGTAGAATAGTTGATAGTCTTTATTTCTCGAAACTTTACAATCAGTCTCGCAGAGATTATAAAAATACGGAATACCAAAAATTTGACCTTTTCACAAGTCGTTTTCTGCAACTATTCAATCATCCTGCATTTAAAGATTTTCTGGCATTCAGAGCTGAATACCCAAATGAAATAAAATTATTATTTAACACATATTTTAAAAAAATGGAAAAAATAGATTCAGACATTGTAACCTCTGCCAGACATTTAGGCAAATGGTTAAACTTGGTTGCATACTTTGCAGCTAAAAGAGAAGTAAAAGAAAATTCATCCAATTATTGGGAAAAAATTCGCGAACAAAAAGCCAAAGTTTTGGTAGAACTTGAAAGTTCAACTTTCTCCGCAAAATCAGGAGATGCAATAATTGCCCAAGTGGTAACACGGGCGGGACGGTTGTCTGGTATGGATGCTCCTACAGAAGCGACATTATTTATGGAGAAAACTTCGAGTGGAGATTTGCCGATTGACCAAGCTCGAAATCTATTAATAGCTTTTTCCAGATTAAAAAATGCCAAAGAAGAAAATCAAGAGAACGACCCAAATGAAAAAGGAACAGAAATTATAGATATGAATAATTATCAGAACTCTTAAAACAAATACAATGAAAATTAAAGGAATTTTAGTATCAGCATTGGCTCCATTTGATAATCATATTGCAAATGGTGGAGAAAAATTATTGGGAAATGCTTCTTCAATAAAGAGAAGGCCCGATGGAAAAGTTTATGTTTCAGGGCAAATGCAACGCCATGTGCTTTTTTCGGCAATTAACCGCTTAAACGAAGCAGATAAAAACAAAGGAAAAACTTTTGTTTCCAATGGGGATGGAATCAGCCCTTTTATTGAAAACGATTTACGAGCCGACATGGGCGGTTTTATGCATCCAAACAAAGGTGATTATTCAGGTAGAAGAACTGCACCTATTTCTGTAACTCCAGCTGTTGCAACTGGCTTAAGTCAGGTAGGACGCGATTTACTTGTTCGGATTCGTTTGGACAAAACCGAAGATGCAAGAAATCAGGCTTTAGCAACTAAAGAATACAGCGAAACTGATATTATGCACATGAATTTCTTTTTAGATGTGAATGCATTAAGTGTTTCGAAAGCTTTCAAGTATGAAGGTGGGTTTAATATTGGAACAGAATATTTCAAACATGCCGAAGATGCAGAAAGATTACGCAGAGCCAAACTATTTTTGAACGGCACAAGATATATGAACGATTATGCCAGCCAGGCTAGAAACGCAGTAAGCGGAGAACCACAAAAAGTACTTATCGTTTTTGACCCAATGATGAGCAGAAAAGCAAGCAGATATTTTCTAGCCGAAGAGCAAGAACAAAACAATATTCTTGCAGAATTGGATGCAAAAGGAGCAACCTATTTTATTGGTGACGACACTACAAATGAAAGTGTGCAAATGGCTTATGAAAATGCTTTGACATTTCTTGAATCTGAAAACAATGCATTATTCGACCCATCGAATGGAGCAGATGTAAAAACTTTTGAAGAAGCTTTTGGTGTTAAATAAACAAACAAATCATATTTTGGCTAAACCTTCTGGCATTACATTAAACGACCATCGTGAAAATGTAATGTCGGAAGGTCTTTATATTGAAAAATCGCTTCCCGTTGTTTTTGAAAAATACGAAAGGTTTGTAGGAAAACCCTTGGGAACAAGACTCCAGATTGTTTGCAAACATCACGACGATGGAAAAGAATACAACAAAAAGTGGCAATCAGCTTGTCAAAGAGACTTTAGAGCTTACCAAGAATGGCTGAAAACTAATCATGGAACTTTTCGTGAATATGCATATAAAGTTGGAGAAAAATCTGGAAAAAATATCAGGCAAGCAGCGACAAGGCATGAATTTTACTCGTTGAAAGATTTTGATTTAGAAACAGCTCCCTTATATGTTCTTGCAGCAATAGCATCGCACCATTCAAAACTGGGAATTAAACATGCCGAACGTTGGAATAACGAAGGTGCTTCAAAAATTTGGGATAATTTTCAACGTGAAAGCTATAAAGTTATTGATTCTGGTTCTTTTCAATTGACTTTAAAAAAACAATATGAATTAGCGGGTCCAAGAGGGTTATTGCAATTTGCTGACCACAGGGCAAGTGCAATAGAAGATGGAGAGAAACCCCCTAAAATAAAACCATTTTCATACAAATTTCCTCATAATGAAAAAAGAGGTGTTCAGAAAATTGTAGAGCAAAATTGGCAAAAGACATTACTACTTGTTCGCGCTCCAACGGGGGCAGGTAAAACTGACGCTTCGTTATTGTGGGCTTCTCTTCAAATTCAAAACAAAAGGGCAGAAAGATTAGTAATTGCCATGCCAACCCGATTTACATCAAATGCTTTGGAAATAAATGTTGCTGAAACATTGTCAGATACTGGGTTGTATCACTCCAGCGCATGGTTTAACAAATACCAAGGAAAAGTTGCAACTGGAGAACTCAAAAAAAATGTAGCAAAGAAAAATCACGAATTTGCACGGCTACTACATACTCCAATTACGGTTTGTACAATTGACCATCTTTTAATGGCATTAACATTAATCCGTGAAGACCATCATCAAATTACGTTCAACCTTGCAAACTCTTGTCTGGTAATTGATGAAGCTGATTTTTATGATGATTTCACTCAAGCAAATATTTTAACATTACTCGAGGCTTTAAAAGAATGGGAAGTTCCTGTTTTGTTAATGAGTGCATCGTTGCCAGAATCCGTAATTCCTGATTATAAAAACCTAGGTTTCCAAATTGATAAAATACTGGAGGATAAGTCAGACAATGAAAGAGAACGATTTAGAATCAAATCCATCACAAAATATGAAGAACTGTCTGAAATACATCATCTTTTGGATTTATGTATTGAAAAAGAAACCGCAATTATTTACGCAAATACGGTTGACAAAGCAATGTTGATTTATGACTATTTCCAAGGTAGAGAAATCGAAGCAATTGTTTACCACAGTCGTTTCACAGAACCACATAAAAAAGACAAAGAAGAAGAATTGATAAAACATCTTGGAAAAGAGGCCTGGTTAAGCGGAACTGCTAAAGGAATTGCGATTTTAACGCAAATAGGCGAAATGAGTATCAACATCAGTGCCGATTTGATGATAAGCGAAATTTGCCCGATTGATCGGCTAACTCAAAGAGCTGGTCGCATGTGCCGTTTTGAAATAGATGGGATAAAAAACATTGGAGAGCTGCATATAATTCTCCCTTTCAAAAATGACCAATTATATCCTGCTCCGTACGGAACATTTGACAGAACCGAAAAATCCTGGATTCCCGCCGAAGTTCTTTTGCAAACAATCAGTAATATTGAATTGAAATCATACAATGCAAAAATGTTGGTTGAATTAATAAATATGATTTATTCTCGAGGAACATCTTTTTCACCTAAAGCCAAACGCAATGCAAAGGAATTGAAAGAATATTTTATTGCGAATTGGCTGATTAGTCCTTTATATAGATCAGCTATTGATGAAACGGATGCAAATGAATGGAGAAGCAGGGATATTCCACCTCAGGATACCTTGTTTGTAGAAAAACCACAGAACAAATACTTCAATAATTATTCTGAATTTCAGGAATGGAAAATCTACAATTCAATTGAAGTGCCTGTTTATCTGATTGAAAAGTTTGACAAAGCAAAAATCACTGAAATAATGCCGATACACATAAACGATGACAAAGCAAAAATTAAAATAATTAGAGAAGGATATTATACTTTTGAAAAAGGGATTTATTTGGAAGAGTATAATTTGTTTTGGGAATAAAATGCTGGCTTTTGACTCCAAAAATTTATTAAGAATATATAATGCTTTCTCTTCTTCCCCTGTCAGGCCACCAAACCCTGGCAGAGGTACACAAAACAAGAAAAAAACATCACGATTATGAACGCGCAGAACCTTTTAAACGAAATCCTTACTATCCTGCATGGGGTGAAAGACGACCCGCAAAAACTGGAAAGCATCCTCGATTTCCTGAATGAAAACATCTACGAAGAACCCGAAGCGGAATTGTTGGAAATACCGCAAAAATATGAAGAAATGTTAAACGGTATAGCACAATCTATCGACATGGGCTTGGTTTGCTACCTCAATTTAGCAACCGACGAATTGGAAGAAATACCCAAAGATTTTGATGTGGACGAGGAAGATTTTGAACTGCAGCATGGCGACAATGAGTGGATAAGCGAACCAAAATATTACAAATGGGAAAATTTCATCAGGATAGAGCCTTTGGAATCGCACGAATCGTTTAAAATTATGGAAGCCTTTGCCGAAAGCATGGACAATGCAAAATTCCGGGAGCAACTTTTTCAAGCCCTCAACAACCGCAAGCCGTTTGCCAATTTCAAATGGAGAATCGACAACTCGGAATACTGCCAGGATTGGTTCAACTTCAAACAGCAACGGCTCGAAAACCATGTACGTGAGCTAATTTGGTCTGAGTTAAATAAAATTTCACCCGATGAATAAAACAAATCAATCTCAAACAATCTTCCATCAATCACTTCAATCTCACATCAATCTAATTCAATCCAAAATGCTCATCACCGGAACCCATTTCAATTACTACCTCATTTGCCACCGGAAGCTCTGGCTGTTTGCCAACGGCATTACCATGGAACAGACATCGGATGCGGTGCACCTCGGCAAACTCATCCACGAAAACAGCTACGGGCAACGCAGCGACCGGTTTAAAGAAATTGCGATAGAGGGCATTAAAATCGACTATTTCGACACGAAAAAAAATGTAGTCCACGAAATTAAAAAGTCGGACAAAAAAGAAGAAGCCCACATTTGGCAGGTAAAATATTACTTGTACGTGTTGGAGCAAAACGGGATAAATGCCACCGGACTGTTAGAATATCCTAAGCTGCGAAAAACGCAGGAAGTGCTGCTTGATCCGCCCGACCGTGAATACATCGAATCGGCAAAAAAGGAAATCGAAAAAATAATTGGCGCCGAAACCTGTCCCGAACGGATATCAAAATCGAAATGTCGGAATTGTTCGTATTATGATTTTTGCTGGAGCGGGGAAGAAGATTGAGGGGATGGGGAGAAAGATTGAAAAAAGATTGAAAAGGGATTGAAAAGGGATTGAAAAGGGATTGAAAAGAGATTGAAGAAAGATTGAAAAGAGATTGAAGAAAGATTGAAAAGAGATTGAAGAAAGATTGATGAAAGATAGAGAGGAAAGATTGAGGGGATAAAGAAGATTGATGAGAGGAATGATTGTGGGGGTTGAAGAAAGATTGATAAAAAATGATACTAAAAAATGATGAAAGCAAAATATTGTTCAAGACATATCAATCTCCTTCCTCCAATCTCATTCAATCTCCTTCTTCCAATCTCATTCAATCTCCTTCTTCCAATCTC
>CAZNEV010000004.1:69507-70093 GCA_964572085.1 uncultured Maribellus sp.
CAATCTCATTCAATCTCCTTCTTCCAATCTCATTCAATCTCCTTCTTCCAATCTCCCCCTCATCCATAAAACTTTTATTATTTTACAAAATTAGAACATATAAAAAACACAAACATGGAAAACCAAGAGTGGCTTAATTACAAAATTCAGGTGCGGGATCGCCTTCGGGCATTTTCTTTGAAAATACTTGAGCTTTCTGAAATGTTCCCAAAATCGGAACGAGGGCGGATTCTCAACAATCAGCTAACCCGTTCAGGCTCATCAACCTATGCGAACTACCGTGCAGCTTTGCGCGGAAGGTCAAAAAAGGAATTCTTCGCCAAATTGTCAATTGCCGTTGAAGAAGCCGATGAAACCGAAATGTGGCTCGATTTGATATTGGAGTCAGGCGTCGTAAGCACCCCGTTTGTGAAGGAAATGCATGTCGAAAGTTTGGAGCTACTCAAAATATTGTCTTCCATGCGAAAACGCGCTTCTAATTGAAGAAGATTGAAGGAACAAGATTGTAGGATTCAGATTGGAAGAGCAAGATCGGAAGAATTAGATTGATCTCTCAATCCCCTCAATCTCTTTTCAATCTCTTTTC
>CAZNEV010000004.1:70193-73113 GCA_964572085.1 uncultured Maribellus sp.
AATCTCATTCAATCTCATTCAATCTCATTCAATCTCATTCAATCTCATTCAATCTCATTCAATCTGTGAAAAAATGAAAAAAACATACTATTTATTCAACCCGGGCCGCTTGCAACGCCGCGACAACACGCTTAAGTTCACGCCCTACGATGCCGAAGGCAACGAAGAAAAACCGCGGTTCCTCCCCGCCGAAAATGTGGGGGAACTGTATTGTTTCGGGAACCTCGACGCCAACTCAGCTTTGTACAATTTTTTGGGGCAGCAGCAAATTCCCATTCATTTTTTCGATTACCACGAAAACTACACCGGGTCGTTTATGCCGCGCGACGCCCTCCTCTCGGGGAAAGTGCTGCTGGCTCAAACCGATTTTTACAAAAACAAAAAGAAACGGCTGGTGCTGGCCCAACGCATACTCGAAGGCGCGGCGCACAACATGGTGAAAAACCTGCGCTATTACGACAAACGCGGAAAAGACCTGGCGGACATCATCGAAATCATTGAAAAGCTGGCGGCGGGCATCCCCAATTCTGCGCAAATCGACGAGCTGATGGGCATTGAAGGCAACATCCGAAAAAACTATTACGAGGCGTTCAACCTTATCCTGAACCATTTCGAAATGGGCGGACGCTCCTATCGTCCGCCCCGCAACGAAGTGAACGCGCTGATTTCGTTCGGCAACATGATGTGCTATAGCCAATGCCTGCGCGCCATCCATCAAACCCAGCTGAACCCGCTTGTTTCTTTCCTTCACCAGCCGGGCGAACGACGCTTCTCGTTATCGCTCGATATTGCCGAAATTTTCAAGCCCATATTGGTTGACCGCGTAATTTTTAAGGTAATCAACAAACGCGAAATCCAGCCCAACGATTTCGAACCTAACTTAAACGCCGTGTTGCTTAAACCGAACGGCAGGAAAAAGTTTGTGGCGGCCTGGGAAAACCGCCTCACCGAAACGCTTGCCCACCGCAGCCTGAACCGCAATGTGAGCTACAAACACCTCATTAAATTGGAATGCTACAAACTGGTGAAGCATATTTTGGATATGGACGAATATAAACCTTTTAAAATGTATTGGTGATGTATGTGATTGCAGTTTACGATGTAGGACAAAAACGAGTGGCAAAAATGTTGAAACTTTGCCGCCGCTATTTGAACTGGATACAAAATTCGGTTTTTGAAGGCGAAATTTCGGCAGCAAAATACGAGGAGCTTAAAATTGCCGCCAACAAAATCATTGAACCGGGCGAGGACAGTTTTATCGTTTTCAAAACCCGTCAGGAAAAGTGGCTCGACAAAGAAATTATAGGCAAAGAACGGGGCAAAATTGACAATTTTCTATGACCCCGAAGTTGTCGAAGCACCTTTTAATTGACCATAAGCGTGGCTCGATCGCCCCTTTCCCCCACCAATCGTTCTTTGACATACTGAAAAACAAGCGATTAGAAAAATTGTCGAACCTCCGGTAAAAACCCCGAAATGACGTTCGACAATTTTTTGACGTTAAAACCGAACTTCCTATATTTGCAAGCCGTTCATTCTCAACATTTTTTTTGAAGTTGTCGCACGGCTTTTAATCGCACCACTTTGGAATTGAAACAAAGAAACAGCATCCGATTGTAAAATAAATATACCTCTTTTAATCGCACCACTTTGGAATTGAAACGAAGCAATCAATTTATTATATTCAACTGCCTTTGCTTTTAATCGCACCACTTTGGAATTGAAACCCGTGACCCCTTTGTATTCCTTTATTCATTTGATCTTTTAATCGCACCACTTTGGAATTGAAACAGAAAAGCAAGGAACGGGAGAATATACCCTGGGAACTTTTAATCGCACCACTTTGGAATTGAAACATACAGCAGGGAGTTACTGGACAGCTACTGGGTGGTCCTTTTAATCGCACCACTTTGGAATTGAAACGGTCAAAAATTACGTTTGGAGAGCGGAAAAGCAGCTTTTAATCGCACCACTTTGGAATTGAAACATCGGGAAAAATGTTAATGAATTGCAGTCTGCAAGCTTTTAATCGCACCACTTTGGAATTGAAACACCGTTAGACTTTCTTTTATTGATAACATAACCGCTTTTAATCGCACCACTTTGGAATTGAAACATTCATAAGAATGATAGTTTTTCGGACCATTCTCTCTTTTAATCGCACCACTTTGGAATTGAAACAGACAGTCCTGCCCAAATAGGTACAGTAGTGGTTACTTTTAATCGCACCACTTTGGAATTGAAACTTACTACTGTCGAATGAAAAGGCTTATGTTAATGCTTTTAATCGCACCACTTTGGAATTGAAACAGCTAAATTTGATGCTTATAAAAAATGGGCGAAACTTTTAATCGCACCACTTTGGAATTGAAACTAATGTAGATACGCACGAAGATAACCACCTGCTACTTTTAATCGCACCACTTTGGAATTGAAACAACTGTAACTCCTCAATCGTGGTGTAATCCATACCACTTTTAATCGCACCACTTTGGAATTGAAACATGGTATGCCGGGAATCATTGGAGCAATCGGAATAACTTTTAATCGCACCACTTTGGAATTGAAACAACCCAGAGGGGCCATATAAACATCGCCATTGCACTTTTAATCGCACCACTTTGGAATTGAAACAGAAAAGATTTTGTCACAAGCATCATGCTCGGTTCCCTTTTAATCGCACCACTTTGGAATTGAAACGGCGACCGTGTTCAGTCATTGAAAACATTGGCCGACTTTTAATCGCACCACTTTGGAATTGAAACAAGGAAAATTTTCTGCACGTTTCGCCTGCCACTTTACTTTTAATCGCACCACTTTGGAATTGAAACGAGTTAAATGAATCAATGCTTTTAACCCATGTTTCTTTTAATCGCACCACTTTGGAATTGAAACTGAAATTGACGAACAGGGAGCTGTT
>CAZNEV010000004.1:73213-117334 GCA_964572085.1 uncultured Maribellus sp.
CTTTTAATCGCACCACTTTGGAATTGAAACTGAAATTGACGAACAGGGAGCTGTTGAAATTATGGAACTTTTAATCGCACCACTTTGGAATTGAAACTTGGGAGGATGCGGATTATTAAGAATTGACCAATTTTCTTTTAATCGCACCACTTTGGAATTGAAACTGAAAAACGGCAATTGCGCCGCCTCATGGTGCGCGGCTTTTAATCGCACCACTTTGGAATTGAAACCATATTGTTGACCTTATCCGCTGCTCAGGCGAAACTTTTAATCGCACCACTTTGGAATTGAAACATTATGATGTGGTTTTCATTTACGACAAAGAAAAACCTTTTAATCGCACCACTTTGGAATTGAAACACGAAAACCGGGACATCCCAAATACGTACGAATACGCTTTTAATCGCACCACTTTGGAATTGAAACACCATAAAACATGCCGTTGCGCTGCATAAATCAACTTTTAATCGCACCACTTTGGAATTGAAACTTGGCACTTAATTATTTCAAAGGATGCGATCACGGGCTTTTAATCGCACCACTTTGGAATTGAAACAAGAAATTCCTGAAAACTACCGAACAGAAGTTGGCTTTTAATCGCACCACTTTGGAATTGAAACTGTTAATACTAAAAGACAAAGAAAGAGCCACCGGCTTTTAATCGCACCACTTTGGAATTGAAACAAGTAAATACTTATCGTGTTGTGGTGGCTCCATCCCCTTTTAATCGCACCACTTTGGAATTGAAACGTAAAAATGTGGATGTAGTTACTAAGGTCCATAACTTTTAATCGCACCACTTTGGAATTGAAACGACAAAAAAGGAGTTTATTTAAAAGGAAACAATTTAACTTTTAATCGCACCACTTTGGAATTGAAACAAAAAAGCCGCTACGAAAAAACACTGCCCGACGACCGCTTTTAATCGCACCACTTTGGAATTGAAACCAGGAAGTTAACAAGGTGATGATTACTGATTTGGTCTTTTAATCGCACCACTTTGGAATTGAAACTCTGCAGAAACTGCAAGGCTTGAGGGTTCATCGATCTTTTAATCGCACCACTTTGGAATTGAAACAAAGGCTGGCCGACCGCAGAAGGAAAGTCTTCAACGACTTTTAATCGCACCACTTTGGAATTGAAACAAGTAAATATTTATCGTGTTGCGGTGGCTCCATCCCTTTTAATCGCACCACTTTGGAATTGAAACTGAAGTTTTCTGCTTCATGTGCCGGCAAACCTATCCTTTTAATCGCACCACTTTGGAATTGAAACGTGCCAGGTAACGGTTAACCGTTGTGGGTGTTTTCTTTTAATCGCACCACTTTGGAATTGAAACTCAAAATTAAATAACTCACTAACATACACCTGCCAACTTTTAATCGCACCACTTTGGAATTGAAACGTTGTATTCAATCCGGTGGTCCGTTCCGTCTATGCTTTTAATCGCACCACTTTGGAATTGAAACTGAAAAAGAAAACATTTATAACGGCCATTAAAGCCCCTTTTAATCGCACCACTTTGGAATTGAAACGACATACAAGAAAACAAGCAGGAGGATTTATATGGCTTTTAATCGCACCACTTTGGAATTGAAACTGCTTTAGCCTCACTCACAGTTATCACTTCCGCTACAACTTTTAATCGCACCACTTTGGAATTGAAACGCTTATAAACGATTTGAAGTAAAAAAAGACTTTGGACTTTTAATCGCACCACTTTGGAATTGAAACACCTTATACGGACAATCACCACTACAGGCCGCTTCTCTTTTAATCGCACCACTTTGGAATTGAAACTAAAGTCCGCAAAAGACTTGGATTGCTCTTCGGAACTTTTAATCGCACCACTTTGGAATTGAAACACATTAGAAGCACCGATTAAAAATTATGGAGATTACACTTTTAATCGCACCACTTTGGAATTGAAACATAAAAAACAATCTAAAAAGGGATTTGCGGAAGTATCTTTTAATCGCACCACTTTGGAATTGAAACATCCAACTTCACCGGCTTAATTGCGGTCCCGTGGCTTTTAATCGCACCACTTTGGAATTGAAACTTCAAATTGGCTACACCTCCGGCGAGTGGGTAACACTTTTAATCGCACCACTTTGGAATTGAAACATTTTGTCCCTTTGTAGGCGGGTGCAGCACCAACACTTTTAATCGCACCACTTTGGAATTGAAACGGCAGATGTTCATGGCGTAGTGCCAGTCGTCGGTTTCTTTTAATCGCACCACTTTGGAATTGAAACAAGGAGAGGGTTGGGGGTAAGGGTTTTGGGGCGCGGCTTTTAATCGCACCACTTTGGAATTGAAACATGGAACCTGTATTTTGAGGGAAAAAAGCACTATGCTTTTAATCGCACCACTTTGGAATTGAAACGTGTGTTGTTGTTGAACAATCCGGCAGGGATAGAACCTTTTAATCGCACCACTTTGGAATTGAAACAACGCAAGATCACCTTTTCGTGCAAATGTGAATTGCTTTTAATCGCACCACTTTGGAATTGAAACAAATAAAATGGAAACTAAATTAAAAACATTAATAGACTTTTAATCGCACCACTTTGGAATTGAAACGCGGTATGAGGTCGTTAACCGTGCGCTGCTCTGTTCTTTTAATCGCACCACTTTGGAATTGAAACTTGCTTTTTTCCAATCCAGTCCGGCGGCTTTGAGTTCTTTTAATCGCACCACTTTGGAATTGAAACAACAAAACCGCCGAAAGCCCCATAATTGCAGGCTCTTTTAATCGCACCACTTTGGAATTGAAACTTGTGGCCGCCGTGCAAACGGTAATTGAGTATGCCTTTTAATCGCACCACTTTGGAATTGAAACAAAAATCTTCGTCACTTAATAAGCCCAGCCCGTCCTTTTAATCGCACCACTTTGGAATTGAAACATTTTGACAACTTTGACAAATGCTTTCAATTTGTCTTTTAATCGCACCACTTTGGAATTGAAACTCGATATATGCAAGTTTGTCATTTACGTTTCCCACTTTTAATCACACCACTTTGGAATTAATTTCTCCGCCCTTCAATCAAATTTTCCCCAAATTGTTATAATTTTGAAACAGGTTGCAAGATTAGTCATGCCCATGGACTACCAATTATTACATGCTGATACATTCTTGAATAAATAAATAAAGAGAAAACCAATGACAAAAAAGCAGAAATATGTTTGGGTTAAAAGTAACCCTTTGCCAGTGAAGTTAAGCGAAACAGAGAAATCGTCGCTAAAAATGGAAGTACAAACTTTCATCGAAAATTCACCTAAATTGAAGAAGACAATCAATCGATTTGATGTGAAAGCCGGACGCATTTACTTTTACCACCTTGTTGAACAATATGGCTGGGATGATCCAGATTCCCGTTTTATCATCCCGCTCATCGATGGGAAGTATTGTGAATTTAAATATGCGCGGATTACCATATATCCCCAGCAATATACCCTTGACTGGCAACGATCTAATGACCAATGGATGACCCTGTTTTCTGGATCCCTCATTGAATGTCTGCAGCACATGAATGAAAGAGATGAGTGGTTTGAATGATTTTATGATTTTCTTAGCCGCGAAAGATTTTTGAACCTATAAGTTGCATTGAAATTATTATGATGGGAGATATTTCACTGATATGAATGGAATTTAATTTTCTCCCAAATTGTTATAATTTTGAAGCTAATTGTGATTCAAGTAAAGCCAAACAAGACATTTTTTATTAAAATCAAAAACAGTTCTCATGGAATCAAAAGTTTCAGTTAAAAACACCAAAAGCCAGATTATGGATGCCTACAACGATTTGCTCAAGAAATTGCAGGGGCAAAAAAGCGAAGAACCGAAAAAAGTACAGGAACAACAACAAAAAATGGAGCTGACGGACAAAGCCAAATCCTTGACAAACCAAGGGATAGTGAAAGGAATTGCCGAATTGAAAGTAGGTATTTCGTCGGAACTCGATAAGTTGGGCGAGTTGTTTATTACGGAACAAAAGAAATTCGAGGACTTGCAAAAGGCTATTTTGATCGAAAAACAAAACCTTGAAGATCTCTATCAGCTTTCGGCAAATGCCGACTCGCTGGCGGCAATGATGTTGGCACAAAAAGAGCAAAAAGAAAAGTTTGAACAGGAAATGGCGCAACGCGAAACAGAACTTTCGGAGAAAATAAAAACCGAAAAAGAAAAGCACGAAACTGAAATTCTGGAAAAACGGACGCTCTGGAAAAAAGAACAGGCGGAACAAGATGCAGCCGCCAAAGAAAAAGCTGCCCTATTGAAAAAAGAACGCGAGCGGGAAGAGGAAGAATACTTCTACACCCTGAAATTAAACCGCAAAAAGGAAAGCGACCAGTACGAAGAACAAAGGCAGAAACTGGAAAAAGAACTGACAGACAAAAAAGCAGCCTTCGAAAAGGAATTTCAGGAAAGAAGCGCAAAAATTGAGGAAGCCGAAGCGGAGCTGAAGGAGTTGAGAAAGAAAAATGCAGAATTCCCGAAAGAGCTGGAAAAAGCAGTAGCCACGGCTATAAAAGAAACTTCTGACAGACTAAATACTGAGCACAAATTCGAGATAAAACTGCGCGACAAAGAAGTAGAAGGCGAGTTGAAACTGAAAGACCAAACCATTGTAGCCTTAACTGCCAAAATAAAAGAAATGGAAGCGTCCATCAAGGAAATGAGCCAGAAAACCGCTACCGCCGAAAGCAGCGTAAAAGACATTGCGATGAAAGCCATCGAAAGTGCATCAAAACCCTACTATTTCGAGAAAAAGAAAGAAAATCCGGCGGGAGAATAGCACAGTATTCGCCAACAACAAAACAATCATTTTATAGATGACGACAAAATCTCATTTTAGCGAATTATACAGTTCTCTTGGGTTGCAAGAACACAGTAGCTTCTTGTTAGAACTCTTAGAAAACGATAAATCGATAAGGGATAAATTTTTAACCCGGTATAAAAAAGAAAGTGAAATCATTCGCTTAAGCTCCAAGACACCGGAATATCGCACAGATGAAAGTCTCTCACACATTGAAGACGAAGCAAATAACTTTAAAGAAGAATTAGAGGATCTCGACCTCGAAAATCTTGAGTGGGACAGTTATCCCTATACCCGCGATTATGTGCCGGAGTATGAAATTGCCAATGAGCTTGCCGAAGACGAGGCCAATAGGGTTTTTTCTGCCTATCATACAGCATTGAAAAGTGCCGTTGATCATGGCAACTTATTAGATATTACGACACAATTGTCCATTATATTTCATGGTGCATTAACGGCAGATATTAACGATCCGGATTACAATTTGGGTGACCCGCCAAGTGATTATTTTATATCCGAAACCAATACTCTTTTGGAGGGCAATCAATCAGAGCTTACGATCAGAAAATTTAAAGACACTGATTTTCAACAAAGTATTGATTTGATATTCGCTTTTAATAATAAAAACTACGATGCAGATGTTCATTTTTTAGAGGCAATCCTTAAATTCTTATTTTCAATCATCAATACCGAACAGAAAGCGCGTTGGGCGTGGGACATTATGCAAAAATATAATGTCCGTGTTAAACAATTTCCAAAACTATTAAACCATGTCACCTCGCTCTTAAACAACGAAAAACTATGGATAGAAAGCCTCGAATCGTGTTTTTTAAACGATTACGAAACTTCAATTAAGTTGATGGATTACTACTACCAAAACGATTTGCAATTATTCGAGGATAAAGCCATTTTTCTTGCCGAAGGTTTTGAGTCGCGCGCTACCAACTATTTGATCGACAAAGTAAAAAAAGGCACTACCTTGCATATTAAGCTTCTAAACGAAAAGGCAGGTGCTGGAAATTATGAGTATTTCGTAGAATTGAAAAATTATATCGACATAACAGCTCAAATAAACTTGATCAATTCGATAGATAGCAGCAATACAAAAGCGAAGTTTTATGCAAAAGAATCGATGTTCAACGAATTGGAAGAACTAATAAATAAGGAGCAAAACAACAGAAGTTATTACTTTCAATTCTTTGATTTTAAAGCTGCCATAAAAGGCTTGTTAAAAATTCGCCCCGAAAAATCGTGGCAGCTAATCGAAAACGAAATTTCTATTACCATGCGGGGCGACCGAAAGCGCGAAACCTATAAATACATCGCACAACTATTAAAAATGTCAAGCGAGATTGCTGAAATCGCAGAAAAAGCAAATTTCACAATCGATAAATGGTTTAACCACCAGCCGCGGCTTCCGGCCCTAAAAGACGAATTCAAGAAAGCCGGCATTGTATAATTATTGTATCAATCTTTTTTAATCAAACAAAGCTCATGGCAACATTTCAATTTAAAGTACAAATCAAAGGGATCACAAAACCTCCGGTATGGCGGCGTTTAACCGTTCCGGAAAATATTAGCTTCTACAAGTTCCACATCGCTCTGCAAGTGGCATTCGGATGGACTAATTCCCACCTGTTCAAATTTTCGCCCGATGGTTACCGGTCGGAGCCGTGCATACAACAAAAGTTCGACGATGATATGGATTTCGGATTCGAAGCGGCTTTAGATGCCAACAAAACCAAACTCTCCAAAATCTTCAAAAAAGAAAAGCAGAAATTTACCTACATCTACGATTTTGGCGACAGTTGGGAACATTCCATCACGCTCGAAAAAATTATCCCCACTAATACCACGTTTCCTGCCCTTTTAGCGGGGAAGGGAGCCTGTCCGCCGGAAGATTGTGGTGGTATCTGGGGCTACGATGAAATGAAAGAAGTACTGAAAGATCCCAAAAACGAGGAATACACCGATTACGCCGAATGGTTGGGACTGGAAAAAGGCGAAACGTGGGATGCGGCTCATTTTGAAATCGAACCACTTCGATTGCGAATGAAAACGGTATTCAAATAAGAAGTTCTAAGCAAACCCCGCGGCCGTTCAATCCTTCTTCGCTAAACAAAAACAACCTGCAACTCGTTATTTCTGATGATTAACTGTTTTTATCACATCACAACTTTATTATCATGGACAAAAAATTGAACCGTTATAGCGAAATAATTACCCAGGACGACACCCTGCCAGCAGCACAAGCGATGCTTTACGCAATAGGTATGGACGAAAATGACCTGAAAAAAGGACAGGTTGGCATCGTCAGCACAGGATTTCAGGGTAACCCGTGCAACATGCACCTAAACGATTTGGCCGTAGAGGTTAAAAAAGGAGTGGACAGTCAGGAAGGTTTATACGGACTGATTTTCCACACCATTGGAGTAAGCGATGGAATTACCAACGGCACAGAAGGGATGAAATATTCCTTGCCATCGCGGGAAATCATAGCCGATTCTATTGAAACCGTTGTCGCCGCTCAGTTCTATGATGCGGTGATTCCGATTGTTGGTTGCGATAAAAACATGCCGGGCGCCATGATTGCCCTGGCGCGGTTAAACCGGCCATCCATTTTGCTTTATGGAGGAACAGTGAAAAAAGGCAAGTGGAAAGGCGAAGATTTGAATATAGTTTCTGCTTTTGAGGCCTATGGCGCGCGGCTCCAACACAAAATGACGAAGGAAGATTACAAAGGAATTATCCGGCACTGTATTCCCGGGGCGGGTGCCTGCGGCGGTATGTACACAGCCAACACCATGGCTTCGGCCATTGAATGTATGGGCATGAGTCTCCCCTATTCATCGTCGAACCCTGCTTTGAGCCAGGAAAAAGGACTGGAATGCAGTCAAATAGGGCGTGCAATCAAGAAACTTCTTCAGGAAGACATTAAGCCGAAAGATATAATGACCCGAGCGGCTTTTGAGAATGCTATCACTTTAATAATGGCTTTAGGGGGTTCCACCAACGCGGTGATCCACCTCATTGCAATGGCAAAAGCAGTAGGTATCCCGCTGGCATTAAATGATTTCCAAGTTATTAGCGATAAAACGCCTTACATTGCCGATTTAAAACCCAGCGGGAAATACTTATTTGAAGATCTCCACAACGTAGGAGGGATTCCCGGTGTAATGAAGTTTTTGTTAAAAGAGGGTTACTTAGACGGAAATTGTTTAACGGTAACCGGAAAAACATTGGGTGAAAACCTGGAAGAAATTTCCGATCTGGAAAAAGGTCAAACCATTATTAAGCCGTTAAACGATCCGATTAAAAAACAAGGTCACCTGCAAATTCTTTTTGGTAACCTGGCCAAAGACGGAGCTGTAGCTAAAATTACCGGAAAGGAAGGCGAACTTTTTACTGGTCCGGCCAAGATATTTGAAGACGAATACGCAGCCGTAAAAGGCATTCAAACCAACGTGTCGAAAGGCGATGTAATCGTAATCCGGAACTCAGGGCCGAAAGGAGCGCCGGGAATGCCCGAAATGTTAAAACCAACGAGCGTGGTTATGGGCGTCGGCTTAGGAAAAGATGTGGCACTAATAACCGATGGAAGATTTTCAGGCGGTTCTCATGGTTTTGTGGTGGGGCACATTACTCCCGAAGCCTGCGAAGGTGGATTAATAGGATTACTGCATGACGGAGATATTATTACCATCGATGCGGTCAATAATCGGCTGGAGGTTGCGCTTAGCGAAGAAGAAATTAACATTCGTAGAAAGGCATGGAAGAAACCACCCTACAAAGCCACTTCCGGCATATTGAAAAAATACATTGCTTTGGTTTCTACGGCATCCGAAGGGTGTACAACCGATTAATAGATAAAAAAAATAAACCATGAAAAGAAATCTTCTGTCGTTCCTGCTCCTTCTGGCAGTCTCATGTTCCCCGGTAAAAAAATACGCACAGCTCCCCGAAGTTGTTTCCTGGGAAAAGGAGATTCAAAAATTTGAAAAATTAGATAATAGTGAAATCTACCCTGAAAATTCCATCCTTTTCACGGGCAGCTCAAGCATAAAACTATGGTCATCACTTAAAGAGGATATGTCGCCATATCCGGTAATAAACAGAGGCTACGGTGGAGCAAAATTAAGCGATTTTGCAGTATATGCTGATCGTATCATTTATCCCCACAGTTGCAGTGCCATTGTCATATTCATTGCAAACGATATTGCAGGCAACGAAAAGGATAAGTCGCCTGAAGAAGTTGGGCGATTATTCACTCATGTTTTAAAAACAATCCGTAAAAAGTTACCGGAGACGCCTGTTTTCTGGATATCAATAAGCCCCACCTCCTCGAGATGGATAGCATGGCCACAAATAAAAGAAGCGAATAGCATTACCCGGGAAATTTGCAGAAAACATAAAAACACCTATTTCATCGCAACAGAACAATCTTTTCTGAATGAAGAAGGAACACCAAAAGATGAACTCTTTCGCCCTGACATGCTCCATCTTAATGCTGAAGGCTATAAAGTATGGTCGCAGATAATTAAGAAAGAAATTGATGACGTGCTTGGAATGTAAATCTTAACCTGAATAATTTACCAACCGCGAAGCACTGGTTTATTTTCTTTCCGTATGAACCTCTACCCCATGTTCGTGTCCTTGCTCATCGGCGTGTTCAATAATTTCCTTATACTGTTGGGGAGTAATTTTTTCTGCTTTGTAGCCTTTCTTTTTTATGGCTTCTGCAAAACCTTCTTCTGTGTTTTTTCCGTCTTTGTATTCAATTAATATGGTATTCGAAGCGTGGTCCACTTTTAGATCTTTCACGCCTTTTTCGAATTTCAAGTACTCAGAAACGGTTTTTTCACAAGCGGCGCAGTCCATGTCGCTTTTAAAGCAAACTACTTTGTTCCCTTTCTTTTGTGCGAAAGTTTGTTGGTTAAACATGCCAAACATCATTGTTATGGCGATGACGAATACTAAATTTTTCATGTTATTGTAATTTATTTTGAATTTGTACTTATTGTTCATTTTCTCTACTCATAGTTCAAGGTAAACCGCAACCCTACATAAACTTTGGCACCACTAATGGGTCCCCAAACATTGGTAGCGTTAAACTCAGACCCAAATGGATTAT
This sequence comes from uncultured Maribellus sp., assembly GCA_964572085.1. Classification (GTDB taxonomy): domain Bacteria; phylum Bacteroidota; class Bacteroidia; order Bacteroidales; family Prolixibacteraceae; genus Draconibacterium. The sequence continues at coordinate 83,169 of CAZNEV010000004.1, forward strand.
CAGCACCTTGTACCGGGTTATTTTGCTTGAAGCTCGTTAAGTTCTCTGCACCCGCATAAATGTCCCAATACCTGAAGTATTTGGTAATCTGTGCATTCATAACAGTATAAGGGGAGAATTCATAAAAATCCTTCGAATCTATTGCTGAACTCATCTGTTCTGCCGGATGACGCGGAATGCGGCCGCCGCCATTAAACTGAACCGTGTAGTCGAACATCCATTTTTTCAGGTTGGTGGAATAATTCAAGTTAATCAAACCTTTGTAACGACTGGTTAAGGGTTTTTCTTTCAGCTCGCCACCAATGGTTTGCATCACGTCGTTTATCCGGTAGGCCAGCAACATATCTAAGCGTTCTATGGGTTGCCAACGCACATCAAATTGAATGCTGTTGGCATACGATTTACCATTTAATGGAGAAAGAATAATGTGATCATCCGAAGTTTCGCGATCCACTATCAACTGATTTTGAAAATCAGTGCGGTAATATTCGGCATTCAGTTGCAAGTCCCTACCCAATAAAGTATAGTTTTGAACCAGGGCAATCCCATAATTCCAGGCTTCTTCCTGAATGGCATCGTTTTCCCAATGCAGCAATCGCGAATTGGCAAGCATAAACGTATTCTCCGCAATCACGTTAGCCGTTCTGTACCCTTTTCCGACACTGGAACGCAAAGTTACATGGTGGCCAATTTTATACCTCATATGTGCCCGCGGCGTAAAAAGTGTGCCGAACATATTGTGGAAATCAGCACGAAAACCCGTCATTAAAGTAAAGTTCTCACCGGGTTTAAGTGTGTATTCGGCAAAAACCCCGGGTACTTTTTCTGTACGATCAATATTCTGGTTGTATAATTTCTCGTTGTAGGTGTCGTAAATAAAGCTCACCCCCGAATTGAGCGAATTAATGCCTGCAGGATCTAAATCACGCGTTAGAATTGCACTTCCGTAGAAACGGGTTTCATCCGCATCGTAATGATTGAGCCCATAAAACGACTTTGTTTTGTGGTGCGATGCATTCGACAAAAAAGCAACGGCACTTCGCCCATCCGTTGAAACAATTCCGGTTTTAAAAAATCCTTGAACACGGTCGGTTTTAATATTAATTCCATAAGGGTTTGAAAGGGAAGGTTGCATGTCGCGATCAAAGTCCATTTCGCCACCCAGACGGTCTTCCATTAAAAGCGTCACCCCGGCCTGGGCCATAAACCCTTTGTGGTTGTTCACTTTCCAGCGATTATGCACCTGAAGTTGACGCGACAGGGGATTATCCATAAAACCATCGCCATTTTCATCAATTCGTTTCGATAAATCGGAACCGTGGACAAACAATCCGGTGGTTACTTTATCGCCATTAACCTTGATGTTGGTATTGGCGTTGAACTCCAATCGTCCGTGGCCATTGGCATAAGCATTGAGAAACAACTTTTCATCCGAATCGGGTTTTTTCAGTTCGGCATTGATTTGGCCGGCAATCGATTCATAACCGTTCAACACCGAGGCTGCCCCTTTGGAAACCTGAATGGATTCCAACCACGGGCCGGGAATGTAAGTCAGTCCAAAAGTTGTTGCCAATCCTCTTAAATCGGGTATGTTTTCAACCTGTAATAATGAATACGTGCCTTCCAACCCCAAAAGCTGGATTTGCTTTGCACCGGTAACGGCATCGCTGTAATTCACATCAACAGAAGGGTTGGTCTCAAAACTTTCGGCCAGGTTACAACAAGCCGCTTTGTGTAGTTCCGCCCCCCCAATTCGCTCGGTTTGGATGGGGTTTATCACCGACAGGTAGGTGCCACGGTCTTTTTTTATTACGGTTACTTCACCCAGTTCGAGGTTGGGTTTTAGCGTAACTTTAAGTGGTTTTATTTTATCGATGTGAACAACAGCTTGCTCATAACCAACAAAACTGAACACCAGCATGTGTTGACCGGTTTCTTTTTTTATTTTGAAACTTCCGTCGGCACCGGATGCTACACCTGAATGAGTTCCCTGCCAGTATATATTTACGCCGGGCAGGCTTTGCTTTCCGCCACTATCGTCACCATAAACAATTCCCTCAATGGTCTGAGCATAAGAGAATAAAGGAAAAAGAAAAAGAAAAATGAAGTGTTTTTTCATTGTTAAGATTAAAAAAATTAGAGATAAACTTCTAATCGCACCGCTAACAAAAGTTAACGGCATTTTAAAACTTAAGCAATGTGAGGGATTTTCAGTTGCTGAATTTGGATGAGAAATTCGATTGCGGAGGGCACATTTGGAGTTGGATCTCCGTAAAAATCTTCTTTTGCGAAAGAATCCGTTTCAGCCCACAACTCAGTAAAAACAATTAATTCGGCCACAACCAATTCAAAGGAAAGAACTTTTGTGAATTTTACCTCCTCATTGGTAATTTGGTTTTGTAGTTTGAAATACAACGCCTCCGGAACTTTACAACCACAGTCGTCTTGGTGGCGGGTGCATTCGTCACATTCACCGACAGAGCAGCCGCTTTCCATAGCAACCGCATCATTATCATGAGCGTGATGAGTTTCCGACTCGCAGGTTTCGGGCGTTACAAAAACAGTGATCTGCTCTTTTCCAAAGCACATGCAGTAGCTTTTGTAAATCATGTATCCGGAGGATGAAATCAAAAATATCATCGCTACGGAGACTGCCAGTATTTGTTTTAGAAATTTCACGTCGCAAATATAACCGAAAAAAGTAAAAAAGGTTGTTAACACCTTGTTAAAATAGGAATAAGGACTGGCATATGCAGGCTTCTACACAGCAAATATCGCTTATCCAGCCAAAAACAATCCGCCATTTTAGAACATATCAATAGGTTCAGCAAATTAATTCTTTATGAACTTCAATACCTTACATTCTTTGCGTCTTTGCGCCTTTGCGCGCAATTCTTTATGAACTTCAATTTTGTTACATTCTTTGCGTCTTCGCGTCTTTGCACGCAATCCCAAAAACCGTTTTCCGTCCAAAGCATTTAACCCGGATATCAAAAGCAATAGCCGAAATATGATTATTCCTAAACTTGAAATTGGTCTCTATCACGGAGCACTGGAAAACTTTCTCGAAAATTATGAAGGTCAGAATAAGAAAGTTCAAAGGTCTTGTGGGTTTCTTTAGCCCCCATAAATTCCGCGATCCCTTTTGGCGAAATAAGGGCAGAATCACCAATATGGTTGATTCCCACCCCATCCATACCGATGCGGTTCACTCCAACGCAGTAACATTGATTTTCGATTGCGCGTGCCACCAGCAAGCTTTTCCAAACATTGTGGCGGGGCTCAGGCCAATTTGCCATGTAGATCAAGACATCATAATCTTCGGCGTTTCGGCTCCAAACCGGAAAACGAAGGTCGTAACATATTAGCGGACAAAACTTCCACCCCTTAAATTCAATGATCGGTTTTTCGTTCCCCGGCGAATAATGAAGGTGCTCCTCCCCCATTGAAAATAAATGGCGTTTATCGTATTTTTCGATTCTGCCATCGGGCATAACCCAAACCGCGCGATTGAATAGTTGCCCGTTTTCTTCAATGATTAAACTGCCCACCACCGCAGCATTTCTATCTCTGGCCTTATTTTTCATCCAGTTTACCGCAACACCATCCATTTTTTCTTTGAGTATAACGGGTTGCATAGAAAATCCGGTGGTAAACATTTCGGGCAGAACAATCACATCGGTTTCTTCTAAGCTTTCAAACCACGTTGAATACTTGTCGAGATTTGCCTGTGGATTTTCCCAGATTGTATCGGGTTGAATAAGTGTGATTCTCAGGTTTTCCATAACACGAAATTTTCCCTCCAAAATACAAAATTTTACGGATTAGCTGCGGTAAAAGCGTAGGACGTATTCCTAAAATTTAAAGAACCGTTCTTGAAGAAAAGAACGGTTCTTTAAATACAACGGTTTAACTTCACAATTCGTGAAATTTCGTGAAATTAGTGGACAATGAGAATGCTATAAAGCTTTGAAAAAATCGTTTCCTTTGTTGTCAACAATTATGAACGCCGGGAAATCGACTACTTTAATTTTGCGGACCGCTTCCATTCCAAGCTCCGGGAAATCAACCACTTCAACAGATTTGATGCTGTTTTTAGCAAGAATTGCTGCCGGACCACCAATGGAGCCGAGATAAAAACCACCGTGTTTTTCACAAGCGTCAGTAACTTGCTGACTGCGGTTACCTTTTGCTAACATAATCAACGAACCACCATTGCTTTGAAATTCATCCACATACGGGTCCATGCGCCCTGCCGTTGTGGGGCCAAAACTTCCGCTAGCCATTCCTTTCGGGGTTTTTGCAGGGCCGGCATAATAAACCGGATGATTTTTAAAGTAGTCGGGCATGGACTTGCCTTCGTCCAGCATCTGCTTGATTTGAGCGTGGGCAATATCGCGTGCCACAATTAAAGTTCCACTTAAATTCAAGCGCGTTTTAATCGGGTATTTCGAAAGTTCTTCTAACACCTCTGCCATCGGACGATCCAAATCAATATCAACAGCAGGTTGCATGGAAGGAGCTTTTGACGGTAGGAAACGTGCAGGATTCTTTTCCAGTTCTTCCAGGAAAATCCCGTCTTTGTTGATTTTCGCTTTGATGTTACGGTCGGCGCTGCAACTCACTCCCAGGCCAACAGGACACGAAGCAGCGTGACGCGGCAAACGGATAACACGGACATCGTGCACAAAATATTTTCCACCAAACTGGGCGCCCACGCCACTTTCCTGACAAATTTTTTCTATTTTTTTCTCCCATTTCAAATCGCGGAAAGCCTGACCGCCTTCATTTCCTTCGGTGGGCAAATTATCGTAGTAGCCGGCCGAGGCTTTTTTAACAGTTGCTAATGTTGCTTCGGCAGAAGTTCCACCGATTACCAAGGCTAAATGGTAGGGAGGGCAGGCAGAAGTGCCCAAATCCATTATTTTTTCTTTTACGAATTTGGTCAGGTTTTCTTCGTTCAGCAACGATTTTGTTTGCTGATACAAAAAGGTTTTATTGGCCGAGCCGCCGCCTTTGGTTACAAACAAAAATTCGTAAGCATTACCCTGTTCGGCATAAATATCGATTTGAGCCGGCAAGTTGGTGCCGGTATTTTTCTCTTCTGTCATTGTAAACGGAACAACCTGAGAATAACGCAAATTCTTTTCTTTGTAGGTTTCAAAAATGCCTTTGGAGAGGTGTTTTGCATCATTGACACCGGTATAAACGTCCTCTCCCTTTTTCGCTACCACTATGGCGGTACCCGTATCCTGGCAAGTGGGCAATTCACCTTCCGCCGAAACCACCTGGTTCATCAGCATGGTGTGCGCCACAAAGCGGTCGTTATCGGTAGCTTCGGGGTCTTTCAATATTTTTGCCAGTTTTTCAAGGTGTGAAGCACGCAAATAAAAAGAAACATCGGTAAAAGCCTGTTTTGCAAGTAGCTCCAGGCCTTCGGGGGCAACTTTTAAAATCTCGCGGCCATCTACTTCAAAAGTCGAAACAAAATCACTGGTTAGCAGGGAATATTTGGTGTCATCTTTTAAAATTGGAAATGGTTTTTGGTAGCTGAAATCTGACATATCAATTTATTTTTGGTTTATAATCGGGCAAAGATAAAATTATTCGTTGCATTCGCTTTTCGATTCGCAACTTCCCAAAAAATCTTTAATGTTCAGAATACCTTACCACCATTTTTTTTTCGAGTTTACAACAAATCTATTATTATCATTAAATTTTCTTTCACCACCTCAACAAGGTGCTTCGGTAAATCCCCAATTTTTTTAACAAGTCGTTTGTTATCAATTGCTCGAATTTGATCAATCATTACATCACAGTTTTGATGCACATTTGCTTCTCCCTTTTTTAAATGTACTCGTAAAATATCCGAATCAGTTTCAACATTTGTAGTTATTGGGCAAACGATTGTTGACGGATGCGGAATTTGATTCAGGAGATTTGTTTGAACTGTTAACACGGGTCTTGTTTTCCCGGGTTCAGTCCCGATTTGCGGACTTAAATCTGCAATCCAGATTTCATATTGCTTAACCGACATAATTAATCTCTTCAAAATCTTTTAATACTTTCATTGAATCCGCTTTTACTAAATCCGATTCTTTTTTTAGTTTTTTTTCTAAAATTGCTCGTTTTTGAATTCGGTTGTAATACTCAAGTGCATCGTTAATATACCTGTTTCTCGGCTTTTTAATTTTTGAAAGAATTTTTTCGGTCTCTACAAAAATAGAATCGTCAATTTTTAATGATATTGTTTTCATGCGTTTATAATTGTTCGTATTTTTAATACATCAAAAGTATATCATTTTAGTATATAAAACAAGTGATTTTGTCTTTCTTAAAGTTCTTTATCGGGAGACGTGGTTTCATGCAAACCACACTCTTTGCCGGAGTTTTGCTCCCACCACCAACGTCCGGCACGGAAATTTTCACCCGGCTTAATGGCGCGTGTGCAAAACTTTAAATGCCAGCAACAATTCTTATTTTGCGGCATGCTTTAGCTTGGCGATGAATATATTAGATCGAACTCCCATCTGATTAATGTTCTTTATCGGGGGAGGCAGTTTCATGTAACCCGCACTCTTTGCCGGAGTTTTGCTCCCACCACCAACGTCCGGCACGGAAATTTTCACCGGGTTTAATGGCGCGCGTGCAAGGTTGACAACCGATGCTAACAAAACCCTGATCGTGTAAAACATTATACGGAACATTGTTTTCTTTCACATAGGCTTTCACCTGATCTAAGCTCCAATCCATGAGTGGGTTATATTTGATGATTTCATTCCCGCCGTCCCATTCAAAAAAGTGCATGTCGTGGCGGTTCTCCGATTGTGCAGCACGTAACCCGGTGATCCAGATTTCATTGCCTTTTAAAGCCCGTTTCAAGGGGATAACTTTTCGGATGTAGCAACATTCTTTGCGGTTTTCAAGCGATTCGTAAAAACTGAAGGGCCCTTTTTTATTCACCATCTCTTCCACTTTATCCGCAGGTGGAAAATAAATGCTAATCGGCTTTTTGTATTTTTCGAGTGTACTGTTATAAACTTTGTACGTCTCGGGAAACAAACGGCCCGTATCGAGTGAAACCACTTTTACGTCCAATTCGTTTCTGAACAGGATATCCGTAATCACTTGGTCTTCATACCCAAAGCTGGTAGTAAAAACGATTTTACCTTCGTGTTTTTCGATCAAGAAGTTTAGTTTCTCTATAATCGATTGATTTGTCAGTTGGGAGTTATAGCTGTTTGCCATTTGTTGTGTCATATTTTTTCTTTTGAATGACGTTGTCAGCCCCGAGTGCTCGGGGTTGCACACTGACAAGTCGATGTTAAAACAATGCGATCTGCTAAAATGCCGAAGGCCTGCCTGTCCGGTGAGGCAGGCATGTCAATATTATATCACCACTTCGTGGTTAAAAAATCCTGTTGCACCGAATTCTATAATAATTTCAACCCTACGGGTTTTAATAATCCAATTTCCCATCTGTATCAACTATATTATGATTTTGATTGGTCATACAATGTTTTGGAAGATTTTAATAGCGTATTTAAAAAAGAATGCTCAATCGATTTTTCGGTTTCAAATTCAGTTGGAGTATAAACCAGAATATCCAATGACATTTTCTTCTCTGAAACCATGTTGTTCTTTTTTTACAAATATAGCCAATATTAACCGTCATTCCCCTCTCACCTCTCACCTCTCCCTTCTCATCTCTCATCTCTCATTCCTCCTCCCTACTCCACATGCAACACCAGCCCTTTCAAATATTCCCCTTCGGGGTGATAAATATTTGCGGGATGATCGGTGGGCTGTGACAATTGGTGCAAAATGCGAACGGTGCGACCGGAAATTGCTGCTGCCGTGAACACTGCCTCGCGGAAGCGTTCTTTCGAAACCACCTGAGAACACGAAAAAGTGAACAGAATGCCTCCCGCCCGGATTTGCTCAAAGGCACGCGTGTTAATCCGCTTGTAGCCCTGCAAGGCTTGCGGTAAGGTGTTCCGTTGCTTGGCAAAAGCAGGCGGGTCGAGGATAATTAAATCGTATTTGTCCTGAATATCTTTCAAGTATTCAAGTCCGTCGGCAACAAGAGCTTCGTGGCGCGGGTCATTCGGGAAATTCAGCTCCGCGTTTTCGCGCGTCAACTCAATGGCCTTGCCGGATGAATCAACCGATAGAACCGATTTTGCTCCGCCTTTCATGGCGTAAAACGAAAAACTACCGGTGTAGCAAAACATATTCAGCACATCCCTATTTTGGACGTATTGCTGCACCAACAGCCGGTTTTCGCGCTGGTCGATAAAAAAGCCGGTTTTTTGCCCGTCTTCCCAATCCACTTTGAATTTCAATCCGTGTTCCACTACTTCGCCCTCACCCTTTTCGCCAAATAAATAACCGTTTTTGGGTTCTATTTTTGCTTTGTCGGGAAGCGTTTTTTCGCTTTTGTCGTAAACAGCTTTCAGTTTGTTGCCAAGCACTTCCCGCATGGCTTTCACTATCTGTTCACGAATGAGGTACATGCCCACCGAGTGCATTTGCATCACAGCGGTTCCGTTGTAAAAATCGACAATCAAACCGGGCATCCCGTCTCCTTCAGCATGAATTAAACGAAAAACATTGGTTTCTGCACGTTCACCAAAACCTAGTGCAATGCGGTAATTCCAAGCACGTTCAATTTTTGTTTTCCAAAAATCATAATCAATCGCAACTTCTTTGAACGATACAATGCGAATGGCGATTGACCCGATTTGATAATGCCCGATTCCAAGAAATTCATCATGATTGGAATATACTTTCACCAAATCGCCTTCGGCCAGGCTGCCGTGTGTTTTTTTTATCGCCCCCGAAAAAACCCAGGGGTGAAAACGTTTCAGCGATTGGTCTTTGCCCGATTTCAGGACAACCTTTGTAAATCTTTCGGTCATGCTCCGTTTTTTGAAATGTTTTCGAAAATTTCCAATGCCGCCCAAGCATCAGTGGCGGCATAAACCTGCTGAGTTTCGGTGAGGGCATCAGCTTCCCAGTTCGACAATTGCTGCCCTTTCGAGATGCGGAACCCGCAAGTAATGGCGGCCAGTTTTTTCAAGCTGAAATCGTTAATCCCTATTTCTTTGGCGTTGTCTTGCAGTTCAACAAAACCGGCCGGTTGAAACGCTTTGATGTGTTTTAACGCTTTAATGTCGTCGTGAATGGCCACTCCCGGCTTGATGATATTGGGGTCCGACAGAATCCCGCATAGCTCATCAGGCAATCCAATTCGGTTTAATCGAAATAAAAAAGCGTGGCTCTTAGTAGAAAGTTGCAACAGTGCCACTTCATTGAAAACCCCTTTCTTAAAGGCAGGTTTGGTTTCGGTGTCGAACCCAATTACAAGTTGTGACGAAAGAAAATTGACCGCTGCGTTCAACTTTTCCATGTTATCAATCACTACTATCTTGCCGTTGAACCTTCGTAACGGCATGCTGGTCAGCTCTTCCTTCGTTATACTTTCTTTATACATCTTCACTATCTTCATGGGTTCCCCAAAAATTATCCAACCACTTCGGATTGCCTTTTCCGGGTTGAACCGCTTCGTTTGTGTTTTCTTCGTTAAAATCAACAGTGCTGTACACCAGCATGTGCACGGCACGCAAAACATTCACCAACTGCTGCCCCCAAAACTCTTCGAAATGGTAGGTGCATTCGTACAGTGAATCGTTCATTACTTCTTCGTTGCCAATGTCGAAGGCAATCAAAAAGTTTTTTAAATCCTGATAAATATCTAATAAATTTTCTGATACGCTTGCGGTCACCGTTTCCTGTCCGAACTGGATTTCGGGGTCAAAAACCTCATAAAAGCTGTCGTGCTCGCCCAACATTTCCAGCCATTTTTGGTGCAATACATTGTAGTCGAGTTCGCTGACGTACTTTTCCAGTTCGTCGTCCAGCATCTGTTCCGTTCGTGGCAACATTGCAGCTTTCAGGTACAACAGCGGCAATATCTTTTGAAGCTTCTGTAGAGTTTCCTGTGCCGAAGTATTTGTGCCTTTTTCAACGATACCGCAATATTCGCTGGCCACGGTAACAAATTCGATTACATTTTTTGAATAAACAAGTTGGTGTGCATCCATTTTTCAGCCGATCTAATAAACTGCTGCAAAAGTAAAAAAAGATTCGCAAGAATGGGTAAAGGAGGTTTCTTTGCTCTTTTCGGCCCTATAACAGTTAATACCACCGCTTCGCGGTTTAGAACTTGCGAGACCACACATTCTATAATCATCCCAACCCTTCGGGTTTGAATAATTTATATTTAGAGATTATCCATACAAACCGTTATAGAACCAACTTTTCTCAATTCTCACTGCTCTTTGCTCCCTTGTCTCCCTCAAAACCTCTGGCAAATTTCCCGGTACGCACAATATTTACAATGATCGAGATGCGGGGTTTGGGTAAAGGTGTTTTCCACCGAAAAAATCTCGGCCAGCAATTCCTTCAAGTTTTCAACAAATTCATCCTTGATATCCTGAAAATAGAACTCCTGACGATCGTAATGGATGTTGGGGTTAAAATTTTCGTCGAAAAATTTGCGAAGGCTGTAAATGGCTGGTTGAATATTGCTTATTTTTTCGCTTTCGGTAAAAACCCAGGAATAAATCAACGCTTGCAAAATTTCCTTTTTGGGTTCTTTTTCATTTCGTTTAAATAATTCTTCAAGCGATTTGAATGAAAAACTTTTTACGTTCCCCGTTTTGTAATCGATAATCCGTGTTGTTTCCTCTTTTCGATCGATGCGGTCGATTGTGCCGCCAACAATGATGTCCGCAGGCAGACCATTGCAGTTTATTTCAACTGGAGTTTTAACTTTTCTTTCCAAACCCACCAATGTGAGCGGTGCAATTTTGGCATCGAGTTTAAAAAGTTGTTTCAAATAGGTTTTCATGTTTTCGTAAACCAACACCGATTTGCCTTCCAAAACAATCGGTTTTCTGCTGTTTTCATCTTCCTTAAAATAATTTTTGACGATTTTTTTCAGGATTTCATTTTCCAGCAATACTTTGTTCTTACTGATATTTTCAATATCGGAACGGTTCACCACTTTGCTTAGAAACGGTTGGTAAAGCACTTCCATCGTGTCGTGAAAAATATTGCCGAAAATCATTCCGTCAATTTCTTCCTGCACCTCGTCAGGCTCCGGCAGACCAACCACATATCGGAAATAAAATTGCAGGCTGCATCTCAAATACATGTTTATCGCGCTGGGCGAAAGCGGATGCTCAATCGTATTCTTCACCAGCAATTGCCGTACAATTTGCTCGGAACTTGGCACTGAAATCGGTTTTGCCGGGTCGTTGGCGAAATGAAAATCGAGGTTTGTTTTTTCGGGGCAGTGCATTGAATCGTATTGCAATTGGTAGCCGTAGCGGCTCAATTCGCCCGTGCCAATTTCTTCTTTTATCACGCTGTAAGTTGCCGTTACGTTTTTTGCCCGCTGAACTAAGCGATAAAAATAATAGGCATACATGGCGTCCTGCTCGTCGATTCCCGGCAGCCCGAACCCTTTGCGGATATTGGCCGGAATAAAGGAGGGGGCGGTAAAAGTGCGTGGCCATTTGTTTTCGTTCAGGCCCAAAATGATAAGGTTTTTGAAATCTAAACAACGGGTTTCCAGAATGCCCATTACCTGAATACCGCTTAGCGGCTCGCCCTCGAACGCCACTGATACATTCCCCAAATGCTGTGTAAACAAGCGAAAATAAACCGCACTGCTTATTTCCCGTTGCTGCCCGTCGCTTACGCTTTGGATTACCGCACCCAAACTTTCCAACGTTTGGTAAATTGAATAGATAATTTCAAGCAGCATCGCATTTTCTTCGTCAATCAATTTTATTTTGCGGTAGATTTCGCTCAACACCGATAAAAACCAGGCACTGTAGTTTCCCACTTCTAAGGGCACCGAAAAAATTATTTTGTGCAAAGGCGAAAAATCGATTTCATCTAAAGCAATTGTAATTTTATTTCGAACCTGAATTTCGTATAAAAATTCCCGGTTCTTTTCGTTTTCCCAATCCGCCAAAAGCTGGTGGTTTAGAATGTCGGTCACATAGCGGTGATAAGCAGTTGCCCCACGTTTTGGGTCGGTACGGGTGTTTTTTAGCAGGTTTACGAGCAGCATCAAAAAGCCGTATATCATGGAGTTTTTCACCGGGTAACCCATGGTAACGTTAATGGTTCCAATTTCGGGGGGGATTGCGCCCAAGGCCGAAAACAACAAGGTTTCGTCGGCCAGAACAATGGCAGTATTGTCGAACTCTTTGGCAAAATCGCTTTCGGATCCAGTCAAAAAAATTGGGATTTGCTGCGACTGGCCATAATTGGATGAAACAGCCACCAGCTTCACGTTTTTAGGTTGACGGAAGATTTCGCGGTCGAAAACAAAATCGGCAGGAGGTGGAAACTGAATCAGGTTCTCGTGCATAAACCGTCCAGCCTCATTGTTTTTATCGTCAAGATAAAATTGATCGTAATCCCATAAGAATTCCGCTTTTTGCCGTTTTTGCATTTCCGTGAAAAAGGTTTTCTCACAGGCATTCAAAGCGTTTAAGCCGATTATGTAGTACTTTTCAAATTCAAAATTGATTTCTTCTCCGTGCATTTGCTCCACCACCTTTCTGTCAATCATCCCGTCAAAAGCCAGATTTTTATTCTTCAATATTTCTTTGAATTCGACATAAACAGGGTATAGTTTTTCCCAGATTGTTATGTGTTTCTGCTGAAATTCTTTTCGGCCGGCAACCGCCACGCTGCCCCAAAAATATTCAAGAGCCTGCTTTTGTTCGGGCGATAAATAGTCGAAAAGCCGATCGATTTCCTTGATGTCGGCAACGTTATGGAAAAGATCTTTGGCGTTCACCAAATAGCGGTCGATGTCGTTGAAGTCGGCCAGCAATATTTCGCCCCAAAAGTAGAATTCATCGAAGGTTTCAGCAGTTTGTGTATGCTTTTTGAAAACGTCATACAGAATGGAAATCAGGTGAAGCTTTTCGCCCGTTTGAAGATCAGAGTAATCCGAAATCAGCTCGCCAACGGTGGTGGTTTCCGGCCCGATTACGGCATCCCTGATTTGTTTTTGCAAGTACGAATTAAAAAATACCCCGGAACGCCGATTGGGAAAAACTAAGCAGATTCCATGGAGTTCGTCTGCATGTTTTTGATAAATATAGTGGGCACATTGTGCAAGAAATCGTTCCATCTGATGTTTTTTAAAGTTGTATTCTCAGTCCGTCATAAGCTAAAAAAACATTATCGGGCAATTCACTTTGGATCGCCGCATGTTTTCCAAAAGTATGGCTGATATGGGTTAAAAAGGCTTTTTCAGGATTGATTTCGTGAATGATAGCCAAAGCATCTTCGAGATTAAAATGCGAAATATGCTTTTTTTTGTGCAAGGCATTGATGATTAAAATCCGTGTGCCTTTAATTTTCTCCATCTCTTCTTTCGGGATGAAATTCGTATCGGTGATGTAGGTTATATCGCCAATTCGGAAACCATAAACCGGCAGCTTATGATGAAAACAGCGGATCGGGATAAATTCAATTCCGTCGATTTGAAATTTCGTATCCTCAATGGTATGTAAATTCATTTTTGGGATTCCCGGGTAGCCATGACTGGCAAAAACGTAATCAAAAATTCGTCTTATCGCCACCTGAACACGTTCTTCAGCATATATGTCGGTTGGCCGCCCTTGCACCCAATTAAACGAGCGAATGTCATCCAATCCAAAAATATGATCTACGTGTTCGTGTGTGAGTAATATGGCCCTTAGCGTATTTACTTCTTGTCGCAACATTTGCTGCCGAAAATCGGGTCCGGCATCAATTACGAAATTTGTATCTTTGATTTTCAACAAGAGCGAAGAACGCAAACGCTTGTCTTTTTCATCAAGGGAACGGCATACCTCACATTGACAGGCAACCACCGGAACGCCCTGAGAAGTTCCGGACCCTAAGAATATGGCTTCAATGTTGAATGTATTATTTTTGGGCATAACGCAAAATTAATAAAACGAGTGGTGAAACCGTGAATATCCCTATTTTTGCAGAAAATTTCTGAAATGGCAAAACTCTATCTGGTCCCAAATGTGTTAAGCGAAGGAAGTTGGCAAAACGTGCTACCGTCGAAAATATTTGAGGTTCTCACCAAAACCCGGTATTTTATTGTTGAAAATGTGCGCACTGCCCGTCGTTTTATGAAACAGGTGGACAGCGAAATAAACATCGATGAATGTATCTTCTACGAAATTAACAAACGGACCCAACAATCGGAAATCCCGTCATTTTTAAATGCTATTTCTGAAGGCTTTGATGTGGCAGTGATATCGGAAGCAGGCTGCCCCGGAGTTGCCGATCCCGGTGCGGAGGTGGTGAAAATTGCCCACCAAAAAGGCATACAAGTAGTGCCATTGGTAGGGCCTTCTTCCATATTACTGGCTTTAATGGCATCGGGTTTAAATGGGCAGGATTTTGCTTTTAAGGGCTATTTGCCAGTTAAACCTGCAGAAAGGACAAAAGAAATTTCGGTGCTGGAGAAACGGGTAATTGCACAAGGGCAAACACAAATATTTATTGAAACGCCCTACCGCAACAACCAGCTCATAGCCGATCTGCTAAAAACCTGCACTCCTGAAACCTTACTTTGTATCGCAGCAAATCTTACTGGCGAAAACGAAATGGTGGCTACCAAGACCATTAAACAATGGAGGACTGACGTACCCGATTTACACAAGCAACCGGTAATTTTTCTGATAGGAAAATAAATCTGAAGCTTATATTGTATTATTGGGTACAATAAGGAAATAACAGACTACTCGAAGCCACCATTCCCACGAAAGTGGGAATCCCCTACTACTATACTGAGATTCCCACCTTCGTGGGAATGAAGAGCATCTAATCTGATTTTTTGTCCAAAACTGGGCTTCCTCCACTTCGTTAGAGACGCACTATTTCAATCAAAAAATAAACCCCGAATAAAATATAGAACAATCCGCCGCTGATGAATGCCCACGCAGTTTTACTCATAAAAAAGGTGGCATATATGTCTTACTCATTTGGCATCCAATATCTTATTAAATGAATGAATGAATGAATGAGCAATTATTGCGAAGCGGGGTAAACTTTGTAAACCTCCACCTGCATCAGCAAGGTAGTGAAGCCTGAAACCCCGAAACCACCATTTTGGCCAAAAGCCAGTTGGGAAGGGATAACCATGTTCGACACGCCGCCCACTTTCATATAGCTAAGGGCTTCGTGTAGGCCTTTTAATTGAGTCAGCGAGGTTAAGGTGGTTGGCAGCTGTGTTGGAGCCAGAACGACCAGATCGGTTGGTTCAAAACGATGCCCTATAGAGTAATCCCTAGTTTCGTAAAGCAATGTACTGTCTAATTTCCAAAGCGAATAATATATTTCCACCCTGTCTCCCTGCCGAATCAGGCTATTGCCCGTTCCTTCCAGAACCTGGAAGTAATACAGCCCCGAAGACTTAGGCATCTCGCCGGGATAATACTTGTCAATGTATTCGTCCAATAAAAGCAGTTCATTTTCTCTTAGCTTTTCAAGGCTGTTATCCTCCTTGCAGGCAAAGAAAGTTAGTGTTAGCGTGGTTACAAAAAGTCCGATAATCAGTCGTTTCATGGTGCGTATCTTGTTCAATTAAAATCAATTTTCTGTTAACGGTTGGATCTTCTTCATTTCTATGACAAATACCAGCGAAGTATAGGGAGGAATACCGGGTCTTCCGCCGCTGCCATAGGCGAACTCTGAGGGGATGATCAATTGCACCTTCGAACCTTTGTTCATCATCTTCATGCCGTCTTCAAAGCCTTTAACCATACGTTGTTCTTCATGTTCCAACACAAAAGTATAGGTGCTGTCTTGCCGGTTATGCAACACCGAAGCATCGAACATATAACCATTTATAAAATATCCGGCATAACCCACTGTTAGGGTATCACCGGGTTGCGCAAAATCGCCCGTTCCTTCCTTCATCCTTACATAATACACGCCCAATGCCGTGGTATCCATGTTGTTGCCATTAGCAATTAGCGCATCAATGTAGGCTTTCAGTTTGGCTTGCTCCTCTTCGTGGGTGGGATCTTTGTAATCGTTGTCGTCATTGAGGCACGAGCTTGCAAATGCAATTAATAGTGCTCCCATTAAAAATTTCAATCCATTTTTTTTCATTTCAATTTTAAATTTTAATCTTCAAATTATTGTTTCCAACAATAGATGCTTATACGTTGGGATTAGTTGCGTGAACTTTTCAATTGTTTCCGGTAAATTTACTTCTGAATCTCCTCCCGCAGCATTCAAATGCCCGCCACCATTGAAATGTTCGCTTGCCATACGGTTAGCCGGAAAATTTCCTTTTGAGCGGAAAGATGCTTTTACTTTTCCGTCTTTCTCTATGAAAAACGCGCTGAACACGATATTTTCTATCGAAAGCGGCAAGTTCACAAAACCTTCGGTATCGCCCGATTTGAAGTTAAATTTATCCTGTTCTTCTTTGGTCAGGGCAATCATCGCGGTGCGCAATTCGGGGAAAACCTGCATTTTCTGGTTTAAACAATAGCCGAGAAGCCTCATGCGGTCGGCCGAAAAGTTATGATAGACCTCCGATTGAATTTTCTGTGTATCGATGTTGAATTCGAGTAACTCGGAAACCACACGGAAAGTATTTTTTGAGGTATTATGGCTGAACGAACCGGTATCGGTTAAAATGCCTGTATATAGTGCTTCTGCTGCATTTTTAGTGACGTTTCCGCTCAAGTTGACCGCGGTAACGGTGTCGTAAATCAATTCAGCGGTTGAACTGTATTGCACCTCCGAAATGGAATAGTCGCAAAAATCAGTGGGATAAGGGTGATGATCGATCAATATTTTTGTTTTCGCGAATTTGAGGATGATTTTCTCAAGATTTCCCGCACGTTTAGCGTCGTTAAAATCTACACAAATAAGCAGGTCTGCTTCTTCCAAAAAGCGTTTTGCCTGTTTCTTTTTATACCGGTAAACCAGAATCTCAATATCGGAAGAAAACCATTTCAGAAAGTCGGGATAATCGTTTGGCACAATGATTTTCACCGTGTGCCCATAGTTTGCCAAAACCTCGGATAGACCCAAGGCGGAGCCAATGGCATCGCCATCCGGGTTTTCGTGAGGAACTATGGCAATGCTTATTTTTGTTCCGGCAAGAATTTGCTTTACCGAGGTAATTGTCTGTATGTCAGTATTCTTCAAAATATTCAAAATTTGAATCGGCAAATATACGAAAACTGTTTACGACACAAGGTTTTACTAATTCTATTTTTTATATTATTGTGGAAGTATAACATTTATTAAAATATTGAAAAATGGCAGGAAAACTGACTTTCACGATGATTAAGCCAACAGCTTTTAAAAACAACCATACAGGTGCGATTCTAAAAATGATTAATGAAGCAGGCTTTCTGATTAAAGCCATGAAACTTACCCGACTGAGCCCGGAACAGGCAGGGGCGTTTTACGAAATTCACAAAGAAAGGCCGTTTTACGGATCATTGGTTGAGTTTATGAGTTCGGGGCCCATTGTGGCAGCCGTGCTTGAGAAGGAAAATGCGGTTGACGATTACCGTGCCCTCATTGGTGCCACCAACCCGGAGAATGCTGCCGAAGGGACAATTCGTAAACTGTATGCTACCAGCCTGCAACAAAATGCTGTTCATGGTTCCGACAGCGATGAAAATGCGCAGGTAGAAGCTGATTTTTTCTTTTCTAAAATTGAACGGTTTTAGACATTACCATAATATCGCTCCTACGGATACGACCATAATGCCGCTCCGCTGGAGCTTTTGCTACCATAATATCGCTCCTACGGAGCTAGGAAATCTATAATCTATGGCCCGGTACGGACGACATTATGGTAGAGCAACGAAACAAACAATTCCAAAGCCCGATACGGGCGACATTATGGTAGAATAACGTAACAAGCAATTCCAAAGCCCAGTATGGGCGACATTATGGTAAAACAAAACACATGAATTATACACCATGGCAAACACCTACACCCAAATCAACATCCACGGGATTTTTTCCGTTAAAGGCCGCGAGAACATTCTCAGCATCGATTTTCGCAATGATTTATTCAAATACATTTCAGGTATTCTCAATGACAACAAACAGTTTTCCTTAGCCGTTAACGGGCACAAAGATCATGTCCATATTTTTTTCGAGTTACATCCAACTACCGCGGTCGCAGATATTATGAGGATTGTCAAATCAAGTTCATCGAAGTGGATTAATGAAAATAATTTCGTTCGGGGAAAGTTTGCGTGGCAGGAAGGATATGGGGCATTTTCGTATTCAAAATCGCAGCGCAACAATGTCATCCGATACATTATAAATCAAGAAGAACATCATAAAAACAAAACATTCAAAGAAGAATATTTGGGGTTATTGAAGAAATTTGATATTGATTTTAGCGACAATTATGTTTTTGAATTTTATGAATGAGGAGAGCACCATAATGCAGCTCCTACGGATTCAACCATAATGCCGCTCCTCTGGAGCTTTGCTGAAATGCTTTCTGCTTGTTACCATAATATCGCTCCTACGGAGCTTGAAAAGTTAAAATCTAAAGCCCGATACGGGCAACAATATGGTAGAAAAAACTCCACAGCCCAGTATGGGCGGCACTATGGTAGAATAAAGGACGTGCTTTTACAAAGCCCGGTACGGGCGGTATTATGGTAGAAACGAACAACAAATGATTCCAAAGCCCAGTATGGGCGGTATTATGGTAAAACATTTTCGAGTTACATCCAACTACCGCAGTCGCAGATATTATGAGGATTGTCAAATCAAGTTCATCGAAGTGGATTAATGAAAATAATTTCGTTCGGGGAAAGTTTGCGTGGCAGGAAGGATATGGGGCATTTTCGTATTCAAAATCGCAGCGCAACAATGTCATCCGATACATTATAAATCAAGAAGAACATCATAAAAACAAAACATTCAAAGAAGAATATTTGGGGTTATTGAAGAAATTTGATATTGATTTTAGCGACAATTATGTTTTTGAATTTTACGAATGAGGACCATAATGCCGCTCCTACGGATTTTACCATAATGCCGCTCCTACGGATTTTACCATAATGTCGCTCCTACGGATTCTACCATAATGCCGCTCCTACGGAGCTTTGCTGAATTATTTTCTGATTGTTACCATAATATCGCTCCTACGGAGCTTGAAAAGTTAAAATCTAAAGTCCGGTACGGACGATATTATGGTAGAAAAGAACAATAAATGATTCCAAAGCCCGGTACGGGCGACATTATGGTTAAACAAATCTCTTGCAACCAACTCTCATTCTCACTTGAAAATTATCTTTTTGACCATCTCCTCCCCTGCTTTTTCATTTAGTTTACGCCGGATTTCCTCGCGCATCATGAATAATTCATTTTTCACTACCGACGAGTTAATTTCCACGAAAAGAACTTTGTTTTTCAACGAAATATTACGGGTATAATGTGCAATTGTTTTGCCCAACAAACCTTCCCAACTTTGCACCACATCCACTTCTTTCAGTTTTGTTTCGATGCTTGTGCCTTTCACATATTGGCGTATTACTTCGCTTAACGATTGTGTATTGCTTCTTCTCATGATACTAAATCTACTTTTCCCGAATCCACGTGAAAGATACGAAAATCCGCGTCCATTTTCTTTATAATGAAGTCGAGATGTTCGCGATTGGTATCGGTCATAAATATTTGCCCAAACTGTTCGCCCGCCACCACCTTCACAATTTGCTCCACACGGCTTCCATCTAATTTGTCGAACACATCATCTAACAAAAGAATAGGATTTAAGCCTGAAACCGCTTTTACGAAGTCAAATTGTGCCAGTTTCAGGGCCACAAGGTAAGTTTTCTTTTGCCCCTGCGAGCCCAGCTTTTTCATCGGGTGTTCGCCCAAATAAAAATCAAGATCGTCTTTATGAATTCCTTGCGTAGTGAATTGCACCGCACGATCTTTCATCACCGAATTTTTTAATAAATCCTCTAAGTTATTTTCATACAGAGCAGATTGATGAATCATGCTCACGGTCTCATTTCCTTGCGAAATAAATGAATAATAATGTTGAAAAACCGGAATAAGTTTATCGACAAACTCCCTTCGCTGCTCATGAATCTGTGCGCTATATTCGATAAGTTGCATGTTCCAGAGTTCTAATAAATCGTTATCGAAAAACCGTTCGCTGGCAAACTGTTTCAACAAATTGTTGCGTTGCGTCAGGGCGCGGTTGTATTTCAGTAAGTTATGCAGATATTGCTGATTGTATTGCGAAATAACACCGTCCATAAATTTACGGCGTTCATCGCTTCCGCCCAAAATCAAGTCCACATCCGAAGGCGTAATCATTACCAGAGGCAAAAGACCAATGTGCTCCACTAATTTCTTGTAGGCTTTTGAGTTGCGTTTAAACTGCTTTTTAAAGCCTTTTTTCAAACCACACGAGATCATTTCAACAGCATCTTCTCTTTTGTAATTTCCGCTGAGCATGAAATACTCCTCATCATGGTTGATGTTCAACAAATCAATGGAATTGGAAAAACTCTTACAAAATGAAAGATAATACACTGCATCGAGCATGTTCGTTTTTCCTGCACCATTGTTTCCGATGAAGCAATTTAGTTTTGGAGAAAAACCGATTTTCACCTCCTTGATATTTTTAAAATTTACGATTGAAATTTCCTCAATGTACATCGATGTTTGATTTGCATGAAAGAGGCAAAACTAATGAAAAACTGCGGATGTTGCCGTCCGCTTTGAAAAATCGGCTAATAACAGCTTGTTGTTGATTAATATTCAAAAATATAGCGTGCTAACCTGTGCCGTTTTGAAAAAAAAGCTATTTTTGCGGCACAATTTTGAATACTGTAAACATGGCAAAAAAGAAAACCAAAAAAGAAGATAATTTACAAGAACTTGAAAGCGCACTGACCAGAACGGAGCAATTTATCGAAGACAATCAAAAGCCGATTATATATGCTGTTGGAGCTATTGTTCTAATTGTTGTAGCTTATTTAGGATTTAATAAATTCTACTTGCAACCTAAACAAGAAGAAGCATTATCACAAATGTTCATGGCCGAAAATTATTTTGAAAAAGATTCGTTCAACCTGGCCATTAACGGCGACGGCAACTATTTAGGTTTCCTGGACATCATTGACGATTACGGGATCACAAAATCGGCCAACCGTGCAAAATACTACGCGGGCATCTCCTACCTGCATTTGGGGGAATATGAAGATGCTATTGATTATTTAAAAGGTTTTAAAACTGACGATTTGCTTCTGGCACCGGTAAAAGCAGGCTCAATGGGCGACGCTTATCTTGAATTGGGCAAAACAGATGATGCGCTGAAGCAATACAAAAAAGCGTATTCGCTCAACAATAATGAACTGACTACTCCAATTTACAAGACGAAAGCGGCCGGTGTTTATGAATCGACCGGAGAGTGGAAAAAAGCATTGGCACTGTATGAAGAAATCAAAAACGATTTTCCTGAAACTACGGAAGGTTCAAATGCAACGAAGCACATTGCACGGGTAAAACTGAAAATGAATTAGAAAAGCATACAATTTTTACAAATGCCCCTCCGCAAGAGGGGCTTTTTATTTAATAATTATGGCAACAAGAGATCTTTCTCAATACGATGCAAACACAGTTCCCAATGCCGAAAATATGCGTTTTGGAATTGTGGTGTCTGAATGGAATCACGATGTAACCGGGGCATTAGCCAATGGTGCGATGGAAACACTAAAAAAACACGGTGCTTTGGATGAAAACATTTTAACACGTTACGTGCCCGGAAGTTTTGAGCTCCCGCTGGGGGCACAATATTTTGCCGAACTGGAAAATGTGGATGCAGTGATTTTACTGGGCTGCGTTATTCAAGGCGAGACGCGCCACTTCGATTACATTTGTGAAGGGGTAACGCAAGGTTGCATGGATTTGAATTTAAAATATAACAAACCGTTTATTTTTGGTGTCCTCACTACCAATGATGAGCAACAAGCACTGGATCGTGCAGGAGGAAAACATGGCAACAAAGGCGACGAAGCGGCTGTTACCGCCATAAAAATGGTGGAGTTAAAAAACTCGTTTCTTTAGACCCGTAAAAATGAAAAAGGCTTGCAAAATTGCAAGCCTTAATACTACTCCTAATAATTAACCAAACTAACTAAAAACTACCTGTTTCCTCCGCCCTGGCCTCGTTGGGCCCTTCTTTCTTCCAAATGTTTTTCGTATTTTTTGTACTGATCGGCAGTCAAAATCTTTTTCATTTCCACATTTTGCTCCTCTCTCATTTTAGTGAACTTTTCACGCATTGCATCCCGGTCACCACCGCCACCTTGCATGCCCTCACGCATTTTGGCCATTTTCTTGCCGGATTCGAGGTTTAGGTCATACACCTTTTTCTCCTGTGCCTTGTCCAAACCAAGTTTCTCTTTCAACTCTGCCGTCTGGCGTTTTGCCATGTCCTCGGGATTCATTCGTTGCCCGCCGCCGTATTGCGCCATACTAATGGTGGTTCCAAGAAGTATTGCAAAAAACAGAAACATTAACTTTTTCATTTGTTACATTTTTTAATTAAACTTTTAAATCACAAACAATTGACCATGTAAAAATGAAAAGGTTTAAATGAAGAAATAAAAATTTACTGTGGCACTAAAGCGATTCGCGTAAAATAATTGATGTAGGAAGCACCACACCAACTCTTTTTTTCGTGATAACAAATTCGGCAGCTTGTTTCCCCATCTCCTCAAAGTCGATTGAAATTACCGATATTCCGCCGCCAACAATCTGTTTCATGGGCGTATCGTTGTAGGATATTATGCCTACATCAACACCAATTTCCAGATCGCGTGCACGACAAAATTTAACGATATTCACTAAATCCGAATCGCGTATGACAAAATAGGCCTGACCCTTCTGAATAACGGAGCCGTTTAACTGTTTAATGATTTTGAATTGAATATGGTGCTTTTTGCAGAATGAACGAACTGCGGAAACTGTTTCAACAGGGTGTGGCGTACTTTTTTCTTCGTACACCAGAATTAATTCATTGTACTTTTTGAGCTGTGAAAGTGCCTGGACAAGACACTTTTGAACGGATTTGCCGAAATCCTGCAAGATAAAATTCAGGTTTCCTTTTTCGGGTTTTCCCATGTCGAGTATCAACAATTTATTACTGTCGATTTTTTGCAATGCAGGATGAATGTTTTTGTGGTCGATGTTCATCACTACATACAGGCTGTAGCGGCCCAAACTGCTTTCGATAAGCTGCTGAAAGACATCGGGGTTGTAGTGGTGAAACAGCAAATCGACCGAATGGGAATCGGGCAAATCCGTACGAAACGCCTGGTAAAGTTGTTCTTTAAATGCACTAAAATCGTCAAGCAGCATGAACACTTTAAACGATTCGTTGGCCACATAATATCCTTTTTGCGGCGCCGACTCCACAATATTACGTTGTTTAAGGATGTTGTAGGCTTTAAAAACCGTATCGCGCGAAAATCCACTTTCGCTGCTCAATTGGTTGACCGATGGCAGCAAATCCCCAACTTTCAGTTGCCCGTTGCTTATGGCTTCGGTAATGCTGTTCACCAATTGTTGTAACTTGGTTTGGGAGTTAGAAGCGTTGATATTGAGGTTTGATTCTGACAAAATTATTTAGTTTAAATTCACGGGGAACTTTGAATTCCCCGTGAATTTGCTGTCAAATAAAAGTTAGTCATACTATCACGGGAAGTGATAGCATGACTTGTAAATTTCTACGTGTAGAGAGGTCCAAAAGCTTCGCAGGCGCGATAATCGGAACCTTCTTTATCGGTACCAAAACCGTTCCATGCGCTGGGACGGAAAATTTTGTCTTCGTCAACATTGTGCATGCACACCGGGATGCGCAACATAGACGCCAAAGTAATTAAGTCGGCACCAATGTGGCCATAACTAATTGCCCCGTGGTTGGCGCCCCAATTGGCCATTACCGAATAGACATCTTTAAACGGACCCGAACCGGTTAATTTTGGCACAAACCAAGTGGTCGGCCAGGTTGGATCAGTGCGTTTATCGAGAATTTCGTGAACATCGTCTTCTAATTCAACCGTATATCCTTCGGCAATTTGCAATACCGGCCCCTGCCCTTTCACCAAGTTTACGCGGCTCATAGTAACCGGCATTTGTCCCGCAGTTTTAAATTGGCTCGAATAACCTCCGCCACGGAAATATCCTTTATTTCCCGGTGTAAAACGGGTGTGTTCGAGGCAACGCTTAACGTCGTCTTCAGTAACTTCCCAATAAGGTTTCATCACTGAATTTCCGTCGGCATCTTTTTGTTGGGCAGTTGCGTCTAACGTGGTTGAGCCTGAGTTAATCAAGTGGATGATCCCGTCCTTCGCTAAACCGCTGAGTTCCTTTCCGGTGACGCGTTTCACAGAATCCGGACTCCAGTAGGTACGCACATCGGAAAAAATTTGAGCAGTGTTGGTCAGTAAGTGCCCGAACAACATCGGCACAGCATTTAAACTGTCGTTTTCGGTGGCAAACACAAAAGCCTGGCGTATCCCGTTCCAATCGAAGGAAGTGTTCAAAATGGTTTCAGAAAAATCACCATTCGGGTAATAGTCTGTCCATTGGCGTTGTCCCTGAAAACCACCTGCAATAGCGTTACGGCCATGTGCTTCTTCGCCAAATCCGGCTTCTTTTAGTTTCGGATTGCCAATCATCAGATCGCGGAATATCAGGGTCATTTTCACCACCGTTTCCCATTCCCAGTCTTTCCGGGCACGATCCGATTGCTGATCAGGCGCATTGTGATCGTCCCCTTCAATGCAATTTTCTTTCGTCCAGGCCAATGCCTTTTCGTATTCCGCCTTGTCATAGATTTCCTGGTCTAAACGGCGTTTTACTTCCACCATGTCCACAAATTCGGTGCGCATTCCAAGGTAATCCTGAAAGAAATCGGCATTCACCATTGAGCCACCAATGCCCATAGAGGTATATCCAAGCGACAAATACGATTTGCCTTTCATTTGAGCAAGCGCAAGTGCTGCATTCACAAAACGAAGGATTTTCTCCTGCACGTCGTCGGGAATATTTTGGTCGCCTGAATCCTGCACGTCTCGTCCGTAGATGCCAAAAGCAGGTATTCCTTTTTGCGTGTACCCGGCCAAAGCTGCTGCCAAATAAACAGCACCAGGACGTTCGGTTCCATTGAAACCCCAAACTGCTTTCGGGATAAGTGGTGTTGAATCCATCACTTCGGTTCCGTAGCACCAGCAGGGTGTTACCGTTAGCGAGACCCCTACCCCTTCTTGATCGAATTTATCGGCGCACATGGCGGCTTCTGCAACGCCGCCGATGGTGGTGTCGGCAATTACACATTCTACTTTTTCACCACTTGCAAACCTTAAATTTTCTTCAATCAGTTTTGCAGCAGCTTTTGCCATGTTCATAGTTTGTTCTTCGAGTGATTCGCGCACTCCCCTTTCACGCCCGTCGATTACCGGGCGAATGCCAACTTTTGGTAGCCGGCCAATGTTTCTGTTCGCCATTTTAAAATTATTATTTATTAGTGATTATTTATTAGTGATTATTTATTCGTATTGAGTAACAAGTTTCGAGTTCCGAGTTCAAAGTTCCGAGTTCCGAGTTCTGCGGTCTTCTGTCCTTCTTGTCCTCCCCCTTTGGGGGAGTTAGAGGGGGCTGCTCCACAACTGTGCTGAACTGTGCTGCAAGATAGAAAAATTTAAACGAATTAAGGATTCATAGCGGCTATATATTTTAAGCTTTGAGTGAAGCTTTATTTCAAAAGTTTCTCAATTTCTTAATGAAGGGTGAAATGTGCGGCTAAAAAAAGCGAAGCGGAGTTGTTTTTCTATTTTTGCACTGAAAATTAGAATTTCGAACACTGTAAATGACGGACATTGCTCTTTTAAAAAACGAACAAGTTGAATATTCTCCAAACAAAAAACGGGCAAGAATAGCTGTTTCCTTGGTGTATTTTAGCATGGGATTATGTTTCTCGTCGTGGGCAAGCCGTATTCCCGACATTAAAACGGATCTGGTGCTGAGCGACGGACTGTTTGGGAGTATTTTGTTTGCTTTGCCTGTCGGCCAGTTTCTGATGATGCCGTTTTCCGGAAAACTCGTAACGCGGTTTGGCAGTCATCGTGTGCTGCAGTTTGCTTTGCCTGCCTACACTTTTTCGCTGAGCAGCATCGGCTTAGTCCAATCCGGCTGGCAATTGGCGCTTGCGTTGTTCCTGTTCGGCATTTTTGGAAACATGTGCAACATTTCGGTGAATACACAGGGAGTAGCTGCCGAACGTCTTTACGGTCGTCCGATAATGGCTTCGTTTCATGGTGGCTGGAGTTTGGCCGGGTTTACCGGAGCACTTATCGGCTTGCTTCTAATTAATCTCAAAGTCAACCCATTCTGGCATTTTGTGATCATTATTTTGATAGTATGGGTGATTGTGCGCATCAATTATCCCTTTCTGGTGCGCAGCGGAGCAGGAGGAAAAACGGGTGGCCCGCGTCGTCGTTTTTTCATGAAACCCGATCCGATTCTTTTGCAATTAGGAATCATCGGGTTTTGTAGCATGGCAAGCGAAGGTGCCATGTTCGACTGGAGCGGAATTTATTTTCAAGATGTTGTTAAAGCACCTGCATCGCTGGTAATTCTTGGTTACACCTCATTTATGATAATGATGGCTGCCGGGCGGTTTTTGGCTGATTTCCTTATCTCGAAAATCGGAAGGCAACTTTTGCTGCAGATTTGTGGTGCGATGATTTCGCTTGGATTATTCACATCAGTGATTTTCCCTTACCTGATTCCCAGCACAATAGGTTTTATGTTGGTAGGCCTTGGGGTTTCGAGCATTGTACCTACCGTTTACAGCGCAGCCGGAAGGCATACCAAAGTTCCGCCGGGAATCGCCCTGGCAACCGTAGCAAGTGTTAGTTTTCTTGGTTTCCTGATGGGGCCGCCGCTAATTGGTTTTATTTCGGAAGCCGCGGGGTTACGTTATTCGTTTGCCGTGATTGGCGTTTTCGGAATTGGCATCGCCTTCATGGTTTCGCGGGTAAAGGCGTTGCAAACCTAAAATCGTTACTTTTCCTTTACCGTTCCCAATTAATGGATTCAAATCGATAGAAACGGAATCATTCGGTAAACTGCACAAATTGAGCGGCAAATCTTTCGTTTCACCCTAATTTTCGTAGGTAAAGCAAACCGTACAAAATCAGCAAGCAGAAAATTGCTGAAATAAATATGTCAGGTGCCGAGGTGAAAACATTCGCCCAAAGTAGCTGCGACACATAGAAAACTGCGGCAAGGTAGATAAGCAGCAGCACGAAGAGTCCTTTTGAATTTGCGTTTTTCATCATTTGAAACGAAACGAACATCCAAATTAGTCCTAAAACCAACAAAATCAGCCCTTCGTACAAACGGCCACGATAGATTTTCAATGCGCCCCAAATGGTTGGAACCGAACCGAGAATGAGCAGCGAACGACTCATACTTTTCAAGGTTTTCAATCGTACTTTTTCATTTTCAATTTTTGGAAAGAGCGTGAAAGGCATGGGTTTAACATTAAATTCGGCTGAAAGTAAATCTTGCTCCGACTGGATTATTCCGCGTTGTATGGCTTCCTGAACGGCAATTTCTACCGCTGCTTTCTGATAATGATCCCGCTTTTTGAGAACGGCTATGATTTCATCGTCAGAATAATCTCTGTATTTCAACTCAAAATGCTGTGGAGTATTATTTGCTATTGATTCTTCTCTCATTTTCTGCTATTTTTGCATGGAAACAAAACCTTAGTGGCTACGTTATCCTTATATTCAAACAAATTCAAAACAAAGAACGATGTATAATTTCGAATACAAAAATTCCGTGAAAATTATTTTCGGAAAAGGCACCATACCGAACGTTGAAAATGAAGTCCCTGAAAATGCTAAAGTACTGATGACTTATGGCGGTGGAAGCATAAAAACCACTGGCGTTTACGATCAGGTAAAAAAAGCATTGTCTGGTTTTGAATTGTATGAATTTGGAGGAATAGAAGCAAACCCGCATTACGAAACCTGTATGAAAGCGGTGGAAGTTGTGAAGGAAAAACAAATAGATTTTCTGCTTTCGGTAGGCGGAGGCTCAGTGTTGGACGCTACAAAATTTATAGCCGCCGCAACGCTTTATGATGACGGCGACCCCTGGAAAATTCTTGCAAAAAAAGCAAAGGTTAAAGCCGCTATACCTATAGGTGCCGTAATGACTTTGCCGGCAACCGGCTCTGAAATGAACGGCACTGCGGTGATCACTAAATTTGAAACCCTGGAGAAATTCTCCTTTGGTTCTCCGGAGGTGATGCCTCTATTTTCGATTTTGGATCCGCAATGCGTGTTCACCTTACCGGATCGGCAAATTTCAAACGGCATTGTTGATTCGTTTATTCATGTAATGGAGCAGTACCTGACTTTCGATGTAAACGCGCCCTTGCAAGACCGCTTTGCAGAAGGGATTTTGTTGACTTTAATTGAAGAAGGGCCCAAAGTGCTGGCAAACAGGACAGATTACGAATCGGCAGCCAACTTTATGTGGTGTGCAACCATGGCGCTCAATGGTTTAATTGGTGTTGGTGTGCTGCAGGATTGGGCAACGCACAATATTGGCCACGAGCTCACTGCCTTACACGGGATTGACCATGCACGCACCTTGGCCATTGTATTGCCGGGATTGATGGATTTGAAACGCGAAGATAAAAAAGACAAAATTTTGCAATATGGCGAACAGATTTGGGGAATAACAACCGGAACCGATGATGAAAAAATAGATGCTGCAATTGCGAAAACCATTGAGTTTTTTGAATCGATGGGCGTGCCCACAACTTTATCCGAATACGATGTGCCCGAAGAAACTATTGATATTATTACTGCACGATTTAAAAAACGGGGATACAAATACGGAGAGAACAAAGACATTGGTCATGAGGAAGTTGAAACCATTTTAACCGGCAGATTGTAAGCTTGAAACGGAAGCAAATTATCGTGCCAATGACAGATTTACATCATTGCCTGTATATCAGATGCTATACGAATGACAGATTCTAAATGTACTTCATTCCCGCGTAGGCGGGAATCTCAGCATTAAAGGAAGGGATTCCCGCCTACGCGGGAATGACAGCTTCGATTGACCTGTCATTAACTTAGAATGTCCAATCAAAAAAATTAAGTTGGGACTTTAAATGACCTCGAATAACTTTCAATCAGCGCATCATACGCTTTCATTAATTGCCTTACAATTTGATTTTTCACATCGAAACTAAGTCCGTTTACAGTGCGAATCGGAAGAATTTTAGGGGATGTCCCGGTTAAAAAAGCAGCTTGATAATTCTCCAAATCCTCTATAAGAATGTCGGCTTCTATTAGTTCGAATCCGAGCTCCGTGGCTAAAGAAATTGTTTTTTTACGCGTAACCCCCAATAAAACATCCTTGCCGGGTGGAGTGAAAATTTCGTTCCCTTTCACAAAAAACACGTTGCTGCGGCTGCCTTCGGTAATTCGCTGCTGTCTATCGGTCAATAAAACTTCGTAAAAATTGTTCTTTGCGATCAATTCATCGGTCTGCGCCCTTACGTTGGCTTGCAAAATTTTGGCTTGTGGGTTTTCACGTTCCGCCGACATAATTCCACAATCTACACCAGTGTTGTACATCTCCGATGTTGGATACTTGTGTGGAATAAAGTAAGCTGTAAAACTCTTGTAGAACGCAAGATAGATATTGCCTTCGCTAATCTTGTTGAATTCAATGAGCTTAAAAAGCAGTTGGAGAATTTCATTATCGGTAAGTCTCAGCTCCATTTTAGCGAGTTTAGCCGACAGGCGTAAACGGTTCAGATGATCTTCAAAAAATAAGGGAATTCCTTTTGCTACCCGCAAAACTTCGTAAGCCTTTTTCTCATTGTTTTGCTCCACAAACGCAGCAAGCAGTTCAATGCTGTTATTTAACACGAAATAATCGCGAATCGGTGTAAATGCCATTTTGCAAATTTTATCTACAAAATAAATAAAAGCATCCTACTCTTCAAAAGTGTAATGTTTGCGGATTTTGGTGTCAACGTCCCAGATGCACTCTAAGCCTGCGGGAAGAGTTACAAAATCGCCAGGTTTAACCGCTATCGATTCGAATTCGGAAATAATGGTTGCATTGCCGGAAATAATGAAACAATACTCGGTTTTATCGTAATACCATTCGAATTTTTCCTCGTCGTACTCCATAACCGGCCACTCTTCAACTCCCATATCGTCGAGTTCTTCCGTATCAAGGCGATCTATATCTATTTTCATTGAACTGTTTTTGCTTATTTGTTTTTTATTTTTTATGAATGTCCGTTTATTTACCTAAGGGCTTAAATTAAAGGCTTAAGCCTGGGGTAAAAAAAGATCCCACCAAAAGGGTTTTAACCCTTAAAATAGTTTTAGGTAAAGTTGCGGATATTCATTGCAACCATTCGCTTTTTAAAAATTTAGCACGAAAATACAAAAGAATCTTTATCCCGAATTCATTTGGAACTAAAAAACACCATTGTAACAGGTTTTTTAAAATTCACCTTGATTGCACTATTATGTCTCGATGCTGAATTTCCATTAAAAAAAATGATTCATCCAATCTCTTTTGCGATCAGAAACCCGGTGTAGAGCAGGTAAACAGTTAGCAATATTGC
The DNA here is from genome assembly GCA_964572085.1 of uncultured Maribellus sp. GTDB lineage: Bacteria > Bacteroidota > Bacteroidia > Bacteroidales > Prolixibacteraceae > Draconibacterium. Next base: position 113,965 of record CAZNEV010000004.1, read on the forward strand.
AGCTTCCCAGCGATCGAGCTTTTTCTTGCCTCCGGTGAACATCGATAAAAATAAAATCAGGGTTCCACCTGCAAGGATATATAATTCGGAATTGAACGATGTGTTGAAATCAACCGGATAGATGAGCGAACTGACGGGCAAGACTAACAAAACATTGAAAATATTGGATCCGATGATGTTGCCAAATGCAATGTCACTGTTTTTCTTCAACGCGGCAACCACCGAGGTAACCAACTCGGGCAACGAAGTGCCGACGGCTACAATGGTGAGCCCGATTATTTTTTCACTCACGCCCAATTGGTTCGCGATAGCTACCGCGTGGTTCACCACCAGTTTTCCGCCCAAAATCAATCCTGCCAAACCAATCACGATTAAACCAATTAATTTAAAGTTCGACATTTGTGCTTCAATCGCCACCCTTACCTTTGCATTATCGTTTTTCATCTGCCTATAAATGTAGAACATAAATCCACCAAACAGCATCAACAAAATCACACCATCCACGCGCGACAGCACGGGTCGCTGATTTCCAAACAGACTGTTCGCAAGCAAAAACACCACCATCACTACTCCCAACGAAATCGGCAGTTCACGCCACACTGTTTTCGACGAAACCGCTATTGGGCTGATTATTCCAAGAATTCCAAGGATTAAAAAAAGGTTGGCAAAATTACTGCCGATCACATTCCCGAAAACAAGGTCGGAATGGCGTTGAAACGAGGAAACAATGTTGACCACCAATTCGGGGGCGGATGTGCCAAAAGCAACAACCGTCAGGCCGATGACCAAATCGGAAACTGCAAACTTTTTTGCCAGTGCCGAGGCCCCGGAAACCATCCAGTCGGCTCCTTTCACTAAGAGAACAAAACCAACTGCAATAAAAAGAATTGAAATGATCATTCGACTTGATTTGAGGTATTTTCGTTTATAAAAGCAGAAAACAGTTCAAATGTTCAACTGAAAACGGTAATAACTATTTTCCGTGCACCGCCGTGGTTTCGAAATTCACAGAAATAGATACCTTGCCAGGTGCCCAGATTCAATCGTCCGCGCGTGATGGGAATCGTAATTTCGGCCCCGATCACCGAGGCTTTCAGGTGAGCAGGCATATCGTCGCTGCCTTCGTAGGTGTGAATATATACGGGGTCTCCTTCAGGAATCATTTTATTGATGAAGTTTTCAAAATCGGTGCGCACTGTCGGGTCGGCATTTTCGTTGAGGGTAATTCCCGCCGAAGTGTGTTTCACCAAAATATGCACTAACCCGGTTTCAGGAAGTTCCGGCAAATTGTCTTCGATGAAATTGGTAATTAAATGGTACCCCCTTTTCATTCGGGGAAGTGTTATTTCTTTTTGTTGTATCATGTTGTTTTTTTTATTTTTCTCGCAATGAGCCTTTTGTTATAAACTCTTTTAAAGTAGAGGTTCGTTGCACCAAAATTTATTAATAAGCCATCGGCAATATTATAAGCTTCCAAATAATTTACAGCTTGTGCTTTATGTACATTTTCTAATTTCTTCCAAAGCTAAAGATTATTTCCTTAGCTCAATTATCCTATAAAAATATCCAGTGCGGAAAGCTCCGGATATTTTTTTCAAACATCTCGTTGGAGGAAACTTCCTGTTTCATACTATTAAAATTGTTTGTTTTTAAGGTATAGTATAGAACTCGTCCTGAGTGCTCGGGGCTCGTTTCATTGCTTCTTTTGTCAGCAAGATGAATGAAAACTGGTCAACCGGATTATTGATTAAATTGTAAATCCCAAGCCAATATTCCGAGCCGTCTTTTTGGAGGTGAAAGGCAGCCCCCACCCAATCGCATGCTCGAAGCGATAATTAGCACACCAAAGATGCTGCACTTTAAAATTGATTTCTTCATTTTAATTCTTTTTACAGTTTGAGCTTAATTCCATTTCCTTCTTTTTTTATAAATCCTTCAGACGAACAGGCAAGAGCAGCAGAAAAAACTAAAGGCAATTGCCGTTTAAAGATGAATCTACAATTATCAAAACCACTAAGTTTGGATAGCGGGAATTGCTTTGATTGGAAAAAAAATTTCAAATTATTATTTCCCGACAGGCTTGCCGGAAAACATTTTTACGACACTGAGGTTGCGATTAAAAAAATAGCCGGGGGTTTCACCAATGATGGCTTTGAAGTCGTTGATAAAATGCGACTGATCGAAATAATTGCCGTCAAAAACCAGACTTTGGTAATCTACGGCATTCTCATCCCTTATTTTTGTCCACAAATAATCCAAACGAACGATACGTGCCAGTGTTTTGGGGCTCACCCCCGTGCGTTTCACGAATTTTCGCAGCAGGGTGCTTTTGCTGGCATGGCATTCCCGCATAATCTCTTTCAGCGGTGTGGCAATGCTTTTTTCGATTATTTTATCGTAGAGCATATCTACCGCATCGGGGTGATAGTCAGTTTTCTGCACAGAATTTATGAAGTTGGAAAAACACCTGATGCGATCTTCTGTGGAATTCAGATTTGCCATTTCTTTCCAAACCGAATAAAAAGGCCGTTGTGGAAGATTTATAGTTCGTTTTGAAACGGGCGACAGGTCGAGCGCGAATAGTCTCGTAAACACAGTTGCTTTGCACGTTACCGCCAGAGTGTCCATATTCCCGTGAAATTTTAGCGTGAAAGCCTTGGGTATAATGGGTGCTACAAAAAAAGGTTCCAGTTCCAAGGGAGGTTCTTCAAGTATTAAAGGGCAACTTTTGAAATGAAAAAGAAGGGAGATATAAGGACGCGGAATGAACTTATCTGCCAGAAACGTACCCTTAAACCGGTAAGTTTCAAATTGCCGAATTAGCCATTCGTTGTTTTTGTCGTTATCAAAAAGTTCTACGTCCAGCATAAGGAAACGGTTTATTAAATATCGTCGATTATTCCGTAAATGTATCGGTTTTATTTCTTGTATAGAAATATTGTCTTGAACAGGATTTATTTGATTTTAGGATTGACATGATTATTGCCAATGAGCCTTTTGTTATAAACTCTTTTAAAGTCGAGGCTCGTTGCACCAAAATTTATTAATAAGCCATCGGCAATATTATAAGCTTCCAAATAATTTATAGCTTGTGCTTTATGCACATTTTCTAATTTCTCAACAGCTTTTATTTCCAGCATCACTTTGCCTTCTATAAAAAAATCAGCTCTTCTTGTTCCAATTTGTACTTCACGATAAAAAATGGGCATCTCTTGCTCACGAACATGGTCAATTTCATTGTGATTAAGCTCAATGGACAAAGCCCGTTGGTAAATTAGTCATTGTTAATAAATAACATTTACAAATGCCTATGTGTTTTTGCTAATTGTATAATTCCATTCACCATGAAATTCATGTCTTGATAAGTTGA
>CAZNEV010000005.1:0-94268 GCA_964572085.1 uncultured Maribellus sp.
TAAACGCTCCGCCATGCCCGATCAAAAATATTAGTGGCTAAGTACCTATTTCAATTGTCTTAATTACTCTACTTCTGAATTTTGGGCGTTAACGTCAGAAATTTTATTTTCATCTGGTTTTTCAACGGGTTTTCGTTCGAAAATATCAAATTTCGAAAGGGGTCGTTGGTTGATCTTCCATTCAAACCCTTTTAGTGTTTTGTCTTCTTCTTTCAAATCAAATAAAGGTTTTAGTTCTCCCTCTGGGGCTTTCAGGAAGTAGATGCCATGAATTTTTCCCTCCTGGAACCGAATTGTAATTTTGCTGCTTTCGGCCCGGTTCAACCCGATTATTTGTTCTTTTTCGCGGACATAGTAGAGGGTTTGCCCGTTGCCGTCCACATCAATTTTATCCAATTTCCGGTTTACAATGTAGCCGGTCATGTCCTTTCCTTTAATTTGATCGAAGCGCCCGGAATCCTGTTTGGAAATAATGAAGCTGTTTCGGGTAAGGTGCAATTCGTCGGGGGCATTTGCTATTTGTTGCATTTCGATTAAATCGGCCGAGAGCTGGTGGATATCAGACCAAATAACGGGACGGGTGTGTAGTTGGATTATCGAATCGTTAGTGAAATAAACCATGGAATCGCAAACGCCCTGAATGTCGCTGCGGAAGAAACGAACACCGTAATAAGCTTTAATAATTTTTTCGCCTTCTATGGTGTCGGGCACTGTTCGCAAGGTATCTGCATGGAGGTAGAGCGTGTCGTTTTCGGTGTAATTGATATAAACAGCAGAATCCGTAACCACGCCCGTTTGCAGTAAATCGTTATAATCCGCTTTCTCACCGGTAACGACCGATTTGTTTTCAATGTCTTCAATCCGAACGCTTCCAAGCGCTTTTCCGGTTTTATTTTCCTTGTTGTATTTGATGTAACTGGCCGCAATGTTTTGAGTTGCATTGGAAATTAAGGGTTTTTTCAGCAACTCAGCTTCGCCGGTTTTTGAATCGTACCAACCCATTTCGGCATAAAGCGTGTTGGCCGTGTCGCGAATGGTTGTTGGCCCCGTGATGTTGATAACTCCGGTTACGGTATTGTAGTTTACCGTATCACTTTCGAGCGTGAAATCTTTATTCACCGCAACAACATCCCGATAAAAATCAATCATATCGGTGTTGATAAAATACTTTCCGATAATGCTGGTGATGGTGGTTGTGCTGTCCACAATTTTTCCCGAATCGTCGTAGTATGCGGTATTGGCTGCTAAATCGTAGTCGAGGGTATCGGAATAAACGGTGGTGGTTTTATTTTCTAACCGAACATTGCCCCAGGCTTGTGCAAAACTTTTGTCGCCGTCGTACATCACCACGCGGGCATAAAGGTTTAAGGTGTCCGACTGACGGATGTGCACATTCCCAAAGGCGTCCACGCGGTTGGTTCCGGTATAGGTGTACGCGCTGTCGCACCACATCAGAATATCTTTATGGCGAATTAAAACGGTATCAATCAGCCGTTGGGCGTTCGAGGCAATTTTTTCGCTGGCTTCGAGCGAGCCGGCACGGAGAATCTCAACCTTTTTTTTCTCCTGCGAAAAGGTTAGGACCGGCATTAGTAAAAGTAGAAAGAAAGCAAAATTCAACCCTGCCCGGAATGAAATCTTCATATTGAAGGTTGAAGAATGCATCAAAGCAATTTTTCGATGATATGGTCAACAGAGATATTTTCTGCTTCGGCCTTGTAATTTTTAATGATGCGGTGGCGCAAAATAGCCGAAGCAACAGCCTTCACATCTTCGATGTCGGGCGAATATTTTCCTTTTAATGCCGCATGTGTTTTTGCACCCAAAACTAAGTATTGCGAGGCGCGCGGACCGGCACCCCATTTCAGGTATTGGTTGGAAATGCCGGCTCCAAATTCACTGTCCGGGCGGGTTTTCGCTGCCAGCTTAACGGCGTATTGCAGCACGTTGTCGTTAATTGGGATTTTTCGGATTAAGTTTTGGAAATATACAATCTCTTTTCCCGAAATTATGGGTTTCAGTTCAACCGTAAAGGATGAGGTGGTATTTTTCACAATCGTTAATTCATCGGCATATTTTGGATAATCCAACCACACGGAAAACATAAAGCGGTCGAGTTGCGCTTCGGGGAGGGGATATGTTCCTTCCTGTTCGATCGGGTTTTGGGTAGCCAGTACAAAAAACGGATCGTCAAGTTTAAATTGTTGACCTGCTGTTGTAATGGCACGTTCCTGCATGGCTTCCAATAAAGCCGATTGCGTTTTGGGCGGTGTCCGGTTAATTTCGTCGGCAAGGATGATGTTGGCAAATAAGGGTCCCTGAACGAACTTGAAATGGCGCTCGTTATCGAGGATTTCGGTGCCGATGATGTCCGAAGGCATCAAATCGGGTGTAAACTGAATGCGGCTATATTTTAATCCTAAAGTTTGTGCAATGGTAGTAACCAGAAGCGTTTTGGCAAGCCCGGGCACACCAATAAGCAGCACGTGCCCACGGCTAAATAGCGATATCAACACCTGTGTCACCACTTCGTCCTGACCGTAGATGGCTTTTGTGATCTCGTTTTTGAGTTCGCTGAACTTACTCCGCAACGCATCAAGTGCTTCCACGTCGTTTTTGAAATTCATAGTTATTCCCTTTAATTCAAGTTTCCACCACTCCTATTTTGTCCAGTTTCCGAAATTGAAATTACAGTTGGCATAAGTGGCATCTACACGGATATAGGTTTCCGATTGCTGTGCGGCAACCCAGGTGTTAAAAACATCTTCCTTCTTTTTCATCAAATACATATCCGCCAATTGTTGGTAGTCGTTTTGCATGTCGGCTTTGTGTGCATCGGTTTTTTTAATCAGTTTTATAATCTTATAGATGGGTTGCTGGCTTTCTCTGTCAATGGTTTCAAATGGGTTCGAAATTTCATTGACGTTCATAGTCGTAATGATTTTACTTACATCGGGGTCGAGCTCTTCCACCGAAAATTTTGTTGAATTGGAATAGGGATTAATTGCAGTACCTCCATTGTTGCGCGAATTTTTGTCGAATGAAAAGATTCTGGCTGCTTCCTCGAATGGAATTTCGTTGGTACGAATCAAATTAGCCAGGCTGTCCAATCGTTGGTTGGCCTCTTCTTTCGCTTCTACCGAAACCTTGGGTTTCATCAGAATGTGGCGGGTGTTCACTTTTTCGCCTTTTTTATCCACTAACTGAATGATGTGATAACCAAACGAGCTTTTCACTACGTTCGATACTTTATCGCCCTTTAAGTTGAAAGCTGCTGCTGCATACGAAGGATCAAGTTCGGCACGCCCGGTGTAACCAATTACTCCGCCGTCTTTTGCCGATCCGTCTTCTGAATAAAGAACAGCCATGGTCGCAAAGCGGCTGCCGTTTTCAATTCTTTCTTTTAAGTTTCGCAACTCTGCTTTTACGCGGTTTTCTTCCTCCAGCTCAATTTGAGGATGCAGCGTGATTTGCGCGTATTCATATTGCGTGGGGATGGTAGGTATTTCCTCCTTCGCCAGGTTACGGAAATGGTAGCGAACCTCCGATGGCGTTACCGACACGTCCTTCACGATTTTGGCTTTCATCTGCTGGCTCAATAATTGGTTGCGGATACCTTCCTGCATATCGGCCTTAATTTCCATCATCGATTTCTTAAAGTAATCTTCTACGGCTTTTTCGGAGCCCATGTAGGAAACGTACATAGCGAGCTGTTGGTCCATTTGTTGGTTCACCTGGTTGGGCGTCACATCAATCAGGGTATCTAATTCGGCCTCCGCAACAAGCAGTTTGTCCACAAGGAAATTTTCGAGAATTTCGCATTTCATGTCGCCTTCCGAGGTGATTCCCTGCGCCTGTTGATCAATGTTCATCCGCTCAATGTCGCTCTTCAGTATGATATTTCCGCCCACAATTGCGACAATTTGATCCACTACTTTATCCTGTGCCATAGTTGTTGCACCAATAAAAACGGTCAAAACCAGCAGTGCGATTTTTTTCATTTTATTATTATTTTTCATTTTTTATATTTTTCCGTTGTATGTAGAACGTTAACCGTCCTTGTTTGTTATTTTAAATTTGTTTTGCCTGACTCCTTCTTTGTAGATGTTCTCTTCCACTTGTTTTAAAAATTCTATTTTACGCTGGTTCAGAATCAGGTTTTTAATGTTATTTTCCACAAACTCCAGTGGTGCAGCCTCGTTTTTCAATTTATAATCCTGAATGCTCACCAAATAATAATAAGCCGAATCGCTTAATTCAATTTGGTTTTTGCTTTTCAAAAAACGTTCGGCGTCCGTTATTCCAGTGGGCAAAGTTTTATTCAACACTTCAAAATCGACCCAATTGTCGGTAAAAATATTAAATGCTTTGGCATATTGAAGACAATAATCGCGCAATTCGTCCAGCCCTTCGCCGGAATTGTTTTCCACCATGCTTTTTAGCAGGTCAGGATTGGCAACCTCATTTGGAATTTTCACATAAATCGCTTTCACTATATTTTTGTCGAGATTGAAATTGGCGGGGTTGAGAAAATAGTATTGCTCGATTTGCTTTCCGGTAACCACTGTATCCATCCGTTGGCGCATCAATTCGTTTTTATATTTGTAAATAATCAGCGAATTTCGGTAATCCTTTAGTTCTTTAGTCACATCTTTTTGCGAAGGCGAGAGGTTTTCGTTTGCTTTTTGCATGACGAGCTCTTGTTTTACCCACTTTTTAATGTAATCGTCGGCTAAAAGTGAACTGTCCTCTTTTTCCATGCCCGGAGGGATAATTTCAGCCAGTTCGTGCTGCAATAATTTATTGTCACCCACCTGGGCTATAATTTTTTCATCGGGATTTCCGGTTCCTGAACAGTGCGCAAGCAGTATTCCGGAAATTATAAAACAAGCATATTTTAATCCCCATTTAAACACTATCAATAGTTTTTAACAGTTTCTTGTTCACCTTCACTTTGTACTTTTTCCGAAGTTCTTTTAACCAGTTTTCTTCCAATTGTTTTTGATAGTCGGAAATGTATAAACCCCTTGCTTCGTTCAGGGTTTTTGGCTCCGGCGGGAATTTGTCGCCGCGGATAAAGGTCAGTTCGGTATTTAAGTTTACCGGCATAGCCTGGTTCCACACGAAGTAATCGACTATGGGGTTACTGCCTTTTTCCCAAGCCCCTTCGTTTATTGTTATCTTGTTTTCTTCTTTATTCAACAACTCTGTAATTTCAGCGATTGGTAAATTTTCTGCAAAATATTTTTCTGCTTCCTCCCGTGTTTCAGCATCGCTACAGCTTACAATCAAACCTTTGAAACGTTCTTCCCAATTGTATTTTGTGTTGTTTTTGCTGTAAAACGCTTCAAGTCCCAAAGTATCTTTTGAAGCATAATTCCAGATTTTTTCTTCTGAAATGTTAAACAATAAAATTCCGTCGTGGTATTCCTGAATCAAATACCTGAAATCCGGATACTTTTCTTCCAGCTTGGAATCTTCTAACCGCGTAATTTCTTCTTCTACCCAGTCGTTGTAATAAGAATTGTAGTGCCCGGCTTTGAAACCGTTCTTGTTGATGTACGACTCAAAATCTTTTATTCTGTAGCTTTTATTGTCAATGCTGAACAGTTCGAAATCGCTTTCATCGAAAGTTTCCTCAATGCTTTTCTGCTCAATTTTTTGCATGCCTTCATCGTTTTCACGGTAGTTGTATTCCGCTTTCAGCTTGTTGATGAAAACATGTTTGCTGGTTTCGCTTCTTTCCGGATCGCGTTTTATGCTGCCTTCAATATCGGCTTTTGATTCTTCGAAGGAAGCCACGGGACGGGTTTCCAGTTTTTTGATGATGTGCCAGCCAAAGTCGGTGGCAATGGGTGGAATGTATTCACCTACCTTTTCGATAGCGAATGCAGGTTCCGAAAAAGCCTGAATCATTCTGCCGGCTGTAAACCATGGCATTTCACCGCCGTTTTCGCTGGAACGTTTGTCGTCGGATTTGCTTTTTGCCAACTCTGCAAAGTCGGCTCCGTTTCTTAATTCAATATAAATTCTGTCTATTTCTGTTTTTAGTTTCGCTTTGTCTTCCGGGCTTGCATCTTGCGGGAACATTTTCATGATGTGCGCCACGCGAATTTCGCCCTGGTTTTTACGTACATCGTGCACAAATACCAAATGATAGCCAAAAGCGCTGCGCACCGGTTCCGAAACCTGACCCACGGGCGTGTTAAATGCTGCATTTTCAAAAGGCACAACCATTTGGAAAGCGGTAAAATAACCCAAATTACCTTTGTTGGTTTTGGCTGAAGGATCTTCTGAATATTCTTCGGCGGCATCGTTAAAATCTCTGCCGTTGTTGATCTCATCGCGAATTTGCATGGCCCGGTCAAGTACCTTTGCTTCTTCCTCTTTTGAAGCGTTTTTGTCGAGTGTCAACAAAATGTGGCTGGCATTCACTTCTTTGGTCGTCCGGTCATACAAATCCCTGATCATCTTTTCATTGTATTTTACATCAGTCAGGTAGGGGGCCGCCAATTCGTTGCGATAGCCTTTTAGTTCATTAATAAACGTGCTGCTTGTGTCCATTTTCAAGAATTGCGCTTCGATTACTTTCAATTTGAAATCAATGAAAAGATCCAAATATTCCGAAGGGGATTTTCTGTCGGTTTCATTATACAGATTTCTGTTGTTTTTCTGATAAATCCGCTCAAATTCGGCTTTGCTGATTTCGTGGTTGCCAATGGTGATAAGGGTTTTATTGTTCTGCGAAAAAACTGTTCCGGCATACAATAAAACGACAAACAAAAGAGAAATACGGCTCATGGAACTGAATATTATGGTAAGGATTTATTGACGGATGCTGTAATTTGGTGCTTCGCGGGTAATGCTTACGTCGTGCGGATGGCTTTCCTGTACCCCGGCATTTGATATCCGGGTAAACCTGGCGTTTTGGAGGCTTTCAATGTTGTTTGCCCCGCAATAGCCCATGCCTGCCCGTAAGCCGCCAATTAACTGGAAATGCACTTCGTCCAGGTTACCTTTGAAAGGCACTCTCGCTGCAATTCCTTCGGGCACCAGTTTTTTGATGTCTTCTTCCATGTCCTGAAAATAGCGGTCTTTTGACCCTTTTTGCATGGCTTCGATGGAGCCCATGCCGCGGTAGGATTTGAATTTCCTCCCCTGGTACAAAATAGTTTCGCCCGGTGATTCTTCTACTCCGGCAAACAGGTTGCCCACCATAACGGAAAATGCACCGGCGGCAATAGCTTTCACAATATCGCCCGAATAGCGGACTCCGCCATCGGCGATTACCGGCACCCCTGAACCTTTTATAGCTTTTGCCACACTATAAATGGCCGAAAGCTGTGGTATCCCAACGCCTGCAATTACGCGCGTAGTGCAGATCGATCCGGGGCCAATGCCTACCTTAACTGCATCGGCACCGGCTTTAACCATGGCAATTGCGGCTTCGGCTGTACCAATGTTCCCGGCAACAATATCTTTTTCAGGATATTTGGCCTTTATTTTCTTCAGCAGCTCGATAACCCCCAATGAATGTGCGTGGGCGGTATCGACAACCAGCGCGTCAACCTGGGCTTTCACCAGCTCGTCAACACGATCCATGGTGTCATATGCAATTCCGACTCCTGCGGCCACCCGCAGCCGGCCTTTTTCGTCTTTGCACGCAAAAGGCTTGTCTTTGGCTTTGGTAATGTCTTTATAGGTGACCAGCCCGATTAGTTTGTTGTTCTTATCAACAACCGGCAATTTTTCGATTTTATATTTCTGAAGAATGTCTGCAGCACTTTCCAGGTCGGTGGATTCTGTTGTGGAAATCAAGTTTTCGCTGGTCATCACCTCAACAATGGGGCGGTTCATTGCTTTCTCAAAACGCAAGTCACGGTTGGTTACAATGCCTACCAGATAGCCTGAATTATCAACTACGGGTATGCCGCCAATTTTGTATTGCGACATCAGGTTCAAAGCGTCGATAACCTTTTTCTCGCGTGTAATGGTGATCGGGTCGTAAATCATCCCGTTTTCTGCGCGTTTTACTGTTGTTACCTGGTGGGCTTGCTCTTCAAGCCCCATATTTTTATGAATGACTCCAATCCCACCTTCGCGGGCAACAGCAATGGCCATTTTATACTCCGTCACGGTGTCCATGGCGGCGCTGACAATTGGTGTGTTGAGAGTTATTGAGCGGGTAAACCGTGACGAAAGATCGACCTGGCGCGGTAAAACTTCGGAGTAGGAGGGAATTAGAAGTACATCATCGAAAGTTAAACCTTCATATTCCACTTTATCAGTTATAAACGACATGCTGTCCTATATTTTTAGTAGTTAATAAAGCGCAAAACTACAAAAATTTAGCAGACTGAAAGCGAATATTTTTAAGGCTTGCAACGATTTAAGCAATAAAAATTGTTAAAGCTCCAAATGATTTCTTAATATTTGTAAGAATGGAAAAATTCAGGCAAATATTGACCCAATTCTGGGGGTATTCCGACTTTCGCCCACTGCAGTTAGAGATTATTGAAGCGGTGGCATCGGGAAAAGATACGCTCGGCCTAATGCCAACAGGCGGTGGAAAATCCATTACCTTTCAGGTCTATTCGCTTTCGCAGAAAGGTATTTGCATTGTGGTCACTCCTTTAATTGCCTTAATGAAAGACCAGGTTCACAATCTGAATCGCCGGGGGATTAAAGCATTGGCAGTGCATAGCGGGATGTCGCCCATGGAAATTAAAATAACGCTGGACAATGCCGTTTGGGGCGATTATAAGTTTCTGTACGTTTCGCCTGAACGTCTGGGGTCTGAGCGTTTTAACGAACGCCTGGCACAAATGGATGTGAATTTGGTAACCGTTGACGAAGCCCACTGTATATCGCAGTGGGGTTACGATTTCAGGCCGAGCTATTTAAATATTGTCCAAATCCGGAAAATCCTTCCGAATGTAAAGTTTTTGGCTTTAACCGCCACAGCCACGAAACGGGTAGCCGACGACATTCAGGATAAACTCGAATTCAATACGAAAAACGTGCTACAGGTTTCTTTTCAGCGCGAGAACCTTCATTATCTGGTCCGTCACATCGAAAACAAAATGGGTTACTTGCTGGAAACCTTGCAAAAAGTAAAAGGTTCTGGTATTATTTATGTGCGAAGCCGCCGTGCCACCCGTGAAATTGCAGAAGAACTGCAGAGAAATAAAGTGAGTGCAGATTTTTATCATGCAGGGCTGAGAAACTCTATTCGTAGTGCTAAGCAGGATAACTGGGTGAAAGGCAAAACGCGTGTAATTGTGGCTACCAATGCTTTTGGTATGGGCATTGACAAGGGCGATGTACGTTTTGTTGTGCACATCCAACCGCCCGATTCACTCGAAGCCTATTATCAGGAAGCGGGGCGTGCAGGCCGCGACGGAAGAAAAGCAGCTGCGGTGCTGCTGTTCAACAATGCGGATAAAACTAAAATTAAAAAGCACGTTGCCGTAGCTTTTCCGGAAATTGCGATGATAAAAAGGATTTATCAGGCACTTTGTAATTACCTCCAGGTTGCCGAAGGTTTCGGGAAAGACCAGATTTTTGAATTCAGCTTGCAAGGTTTCTCACAGGCTTTCAAATTTCAGCAAACGATGGTTTACAACAGCCTGAAAATACTGCAACGTGAGGGCTATGTTGAATTTACGGAAGAAGTGGACAGCCCGTCGCGGGTTTACTTTACGGTTTCGCGCGACGATTTGTATCGCTTCCAGGTTGCGAATGCGAACCTTGACGATTTTATCAAATTAATTTTACGCTCCTACACCGGCCTTTTTTCCGGTTACGTGTCCATCGACGAAGAGATGTTAGCAAAGCGCTCAGGCCTGAGCAATGAACAGGTTTATACCTATTTAAAGCATTTGCGGAAATCAAAAATCATTGACTATGTTCCGAAGAACCGTACGCCTTATATTTATTTCAGCAAAGAAAGAATTGGGATTGAACGTTTGAAAATCTCCAAAGAAAGTTATGATTTGCGCAAAAAAGAATTGTCGAACCGGATTGAAGCTGTAATTGCTTACGCAACAAGCACTACCCGCTGCCGAAGTCAAATGTTGCTGGAATATTTTGGTGAAACGGATTCGCCGCCCTGCGGGACATGCGATGTGTGCAAGTCGCTGGCCATGCTCGAACTCACGCCGTTTGAATTTAGCAAAATAGGAGAGCAGGTGCAAAAAATCCTGATAGCACCTTGCACCTACGAAAAGTTGTTGCTTGAGTTAAAAGGGGAACAGCAAAAAATGCGGAAGGTAATCCGATGGCTCATCGACAATGAAAAAATCATACATCGTATCGACAATAAACTGGAGTGGGCAGAGAAGAAGTAGAAAATCAAATTGATACAGCTATCTAGGTCAGCATTATTTGATATATTTGTAATTCAACCAATGATAGAACTTTTTTATGACAGGTGAAAAATTCATACCGCTGTTGACTGAAAAAATTAAGCAGCATTCGCCGGAAAAAATTATTCTTTTTGGGTCATACGCTTATGGAATCCCTACTTCAGACAGCGATATCGATATCATGGTAGTAACAAACGATGATTTTATCCCGTCCAGTTTTGAGGAAAAAAGCAAGATATACCTTGAAATTGCCCATTCGATCAACGACATCCAAAAACAGTTTCCGGTAGATCTTATTGTTCATACAAAAGCGATGCACCAAAAATTTGTAGAAATGAATGGCATGTTTGCGCGGGAATTATTAACTAAAGGAAAGGTATTGTATGAAAAGCATCACGAATGATTGGTTGTTGAGTGCGGAGTCGGATTTGGCAACAATTGAAAAAATTGCAGACGATCAGTATCTGACACATCAGGTTGCTTTTTCATTCGCAGCAGGCCGTGGAGAAATCGTTTAAGGCAATTATTGAGCAATTTGAGTTGGGATTTATAAAGTCCCATTCATTAATTACGCTTTATGGTAAAGTTAGTCGCAAGTTAGTTATAACGCTGGATGTAGAAATTTTAATGTTGCTGGATCAGCTTTATATTGAATCCCGTTACCCGGGAGAATTTGGACTGTTACCGAATGGGAAACCTTCAATTGAACAGGCTGCCATTTTTTATGAATTTGCTCAAATGGTTTATGAGGAGGTAAGGCTTTTTTTGAAATAGAAATTTTGAATTAGGTACTTTGCCAATACACAAAAATATTTTAGAATGGGGTTAAAACCCCGTTGTCATTACATTTCCTTAATCCCCCGATTGCTTCGGGGCAGGCTGTCAGCTTTAGCTGACGGTTTTTATAAGTTGTTGTACTTCTTGGCTTTAGCCACATTACGATTTTATATTGATTAAACGCCTAATTCAATAGAAATTTTTTTTGGGTCTGTGAAAATTCCCTTTTTCAAATTCCCTTTATATATTTGCGATACAAATCGGGTCGTAATTTTTTAGTCCTTTCCACGGCTTGTTCGTGTTTCCAATCGTCAATTATTTTGTCGTTCCCACTTAGCAGTATGTCGGGTACTTTCATTCCTTTATATTCAGCAGGCCGCGTGTAAATGGGCGGGCTTAACAGATTGTCCTGAAACGAATCGGTCAATGCAGAGGTTTCATCGGAAAGTACTCCGGGCAGCAAACGAACGACACAGTCTGTGATTATTGCAGCAGCAAGTTCGCCGCCAGTCAGCACATAATCACCCACCGATATTTCCACGGTGATGTAATGATCGCGGATGCGTTGGTCGATGCCTTTATAATGTCCGCAAATCAGCATCAAGTTTTGCTTCATTGAAAGCAGGTTTGCTGTTTTTTGGTTAAAAAGTTGCCCGTCGGGAGTGGTAAAGATAATTTCATCGTATTCGCGTTCGCTTTTCAACGTTTCAATGGCTTTTTCAATGGGTTGGATGGCCATGACCATGCCGGCACCTTTTCCAAACGAATAGTCGTCAACCTTACGGTGTTTATCTTCCGAATAGTCGCGCAGATTATGCAAATGAATTTCGGCAAGGCCTTTTTCCTGTGCGCGTTTTATTATGGAGTGGTTGAAAGGGCTTTCCAAAATCTCTGGATGGACTGTGATAATATCGATTCTCATCATCTGGTTCTCTGAATTTGCCGCAAAGTTAAACATTAAAGCGATTTTAATTCAGACAGCAAAACATATCCACAATATTCGATAGTATGCCATATGTGCGTGTATAATCTACAATTACTGACTATATGTCGTTTGTTTTTGACCAGAATTTATGAAAAGGCAGATTTTATGCACTGGAATGGAAATTGAAATGAAAGCGTTAGAATTAAAAAGCAAAAAATAGTAACAAATAAATTAGGAGGAAAAATTATGAACTTAGTAAGATTTCAAAATCCACGTTATGCGGTAAACCGCAATTTGGTTGATGAGTTGTACAACAATTTTTGGAGGAACGATTACCACGAAAATTATTTGAAAAACTGCAAACAACCGGCTACCAACATTTTTGAGACAGAAAACGATTTTCGTATTGAAATGGTTTTGCCCGGGTTTGTAAAGGATGATGTTCAAATTAACTACCACAAAAACTTGTTGACGGTAAAGGTTAATAAAGAAGTAAACGAAGAAAATGCTGAAAATGCAGAAAATCAGCAAGATGTGTACAAATATACACAACGCGAATTCGATACCTTCAACTTTGAAAAACAGTTCAAAGTTCCCAATTCTGTCAATACAGAGGTTATTGATGCAAAGTTTGAAAACGGAATATTAAAACTTGTTTTGCCCAAAAAAGAAGAAGCCTTGGAGAAAGCTCCAATGGAAATTAAAATTGCATAATTTGGTTTAGTTTGGTTAAATTAGTTTGGTTTTGTTAGAGGCCCGGCATTTTGTCGGGCCTTTTTCGTGGATATTCTAACCAGGGTGATGAATAATTCAGCCGGCTTGCAACAAGCTGAACTGAGGGCTTCGCTCTTAGCGGAACCCTCGGTTTGCTTAAAAGCAACTCCTTTTTTGCTATTTTTGGTCAAAATTTTGAAAATATAGTTTTATGCAAAAAATACATGTCGGTTTTTTAGGTGCGGGGGGAATTGCACAAGCTCATGTCTATTCCATTCAGGCCTTGAAATTCTACTACAGCGAAATCCCTGAAATTATTTTCGAATCGGTGGCTTCGGCCAGAAAAGAAAGCCGTGAAAAATTCGCTCAAAAATTCGGATTCAAAACAGCCCAAAGCGTCCATGAATTTTCGCTCAACAAAAACATTGAAGCAGTTTTTATTTTAGGGCCAAATAAAGTTCATTTCGAGCATTTTGAAATGGTGCTGAAGATGCCGAACGTAAAATATATTTACCTTGAAAAACCCGTTTGTTCTTCGCTTAAAGAAGAAGAAGCCATGAAAGCTTTATTGAATGGCGCAAGTTCCAATATCAAAATTCAGGTTGGTTTTCAATACTTGCAAACGTCATCGGTGCGTGAAGCCCTGAACTTTTGGAAATCCGGCAAATTGGGCAAGCCCGTTCATTTCGATTTGAAATATTATCACGGCGATTATTTGCAGGAATCTTACCGGGAAAAGCGTGTAACCCGCCTCACACCTGCCCCGGATGGCGGTGCGATGGCCGATTTGGGTTCCCATGGAATTAGTTTACTCATGGCATTTATGGGGGAAAACCTTCAAATTACAAGTGCGTTACAAGGTGGGAATTTCAACGAAGTGCCTGCGGGTTCCGACCTGTTTAGTTCGATTTCGTTGTATGAACCCGACAGCGATGCAGTGGGCACTATGGCGGCAAGCCGCATAAGTTCGGGCAGCGGCGATTTGGTGCATTTAGAAATTTATGCCGAAAAAGGCGCAATCCGCTATTCTTCGCAAAACTCCGAATGTTTTGAATACTACCTCGAAGGTTCAAATCAATGGGTACAACAAATTGTTGGCAGCAATTATAAACCGATTACGAGTTTTCCTTCCGGACATGTTCCGCCGGGGTGGCTGCGTTCGATGGTGCACGCCCATTACCGGTTTTTTACAGGGGCCGACGAAAAAGCATTTTTGCCCGATTTGAACCACGGTCTTGCCGTTCAGCGCATTGTTCGTGAAACCGCTGACCACTTAAGAAATTTCAGAAAAAAATATAAGGATGAATCATAGAAGTAGCGGGATTCTGCTTCACATCACTTCTTTGCCCGGCGAGGAAGGCATTGGAACTTTAGGCAAAAACGCCTACAATTTTGTCGATTTCTTGGTGGAAAGCAAACAGAAACTGTGGCAGATTTTGCCGCTTGGGCCGGTTGGAGCAGGTAATTCGCCCTACCAATGCTTTTCAGCCTTTGCCGGAAATCCTTTGTTAATCGATTTGCAAATTTTGATTGAAGATGAATTGTTGGCCAAGACCGACTTTTTGCCCTTTCCTGAATTCTCGGAAAAAAACGTGGAATTTGATGAAGTGCGAACCTGGAAACATCAACAATTGGAAAAAGCATTTTCTAATTTTCAGAAAAACCGTTTTCAACATTTTCAAAATGAATACCATCATTTTTTGAACGAACACGGCTGGTGGTTGCACGATTATGCCCTTTTTATGGCTGCAAAAGATTATTTCGGCAACATTTCGTGGCACAAGTGGGAAGAAGGTTTTAAGCTTCGCAAGCCAGGACCGTTGCTTGAAATGAGCGAAAAGCTGAGCTGTGAAACTGATTACCATAAATTCCTTCAATTCCTGTTTTTTAGGCAGTGGTTTCGGCTGAAGGAATATGCCAACTCAAAAGGCGTAAAAATTGTTGGTGATGTGCCTTTGTACGTTTCGGGTGAAAGTTCGGACGTTTGGGCCAATACGGATATTTTTCTGTTGGACGAAAATCTTGAACCTACGGAAGTAGGTGGCGTCCCGCCCGACTATTTCTCCGAAACCGGACAACTATGGGGAAACCCGGTGTTCGACTGGCAGCGGTTGAAAGACCGCGATTATGACTGGTGGATGGCAAGGCTGCATTTCAACTTGAACCTATTTAACCTGGTTCGCATCGATCATTTCCGCGGATTGGAGTCCTACTGGTCGATTCCGGCAGACGAACAAACCGCCATAGCAGGGAGATGGGTTCCGGCTTTCGGGCGTGAAATGTTGGCCAAACTCAAAAGCCAAATTGGTGAATTGCCCTTGATTGCCGAAGATCTGGGTATCATTACGCCCGAAGTGGACCAACTGCGCGAAGATTTCGGGCTCCCGGGGATGAAAGTGTTGCAATTTGCTTTTAGCGCGGATGCTTCAAACAGAGATTTGCCGCATAATTATTCCCGCAATTTTGTGGTTTATACCGGCACACATGACAACGATACGACACTGGGATGGTTACACTCGGTAAAGGACCATGAGAAAGGAATGGTGGAAACCTACGTTGGCTCAACCGACCGCTTAGGGCTGGCAAAAATTGTGGAAATGGCGCTTTCGTCGGTCGCGGGAATGGCGGTAATTCCATTGCCCGACATTTTGGAGCTCGATGGAGAATCGCGGATGAATACGCCCGGAATTGCCCACGGAAACTGGGGATGGCGCTTTCAATGGGAACAATTGGAAGATGAAAAGAAAAACATTCTGAAAAGGTTGACAGAGAAATATAACAGATAACTAAATCGAGGGAATGCACCACGGTGCTTTGCATTGATTTTATGATATGTTATTAACCCTGGCTAAAGGGCAGGCAATAGCCATCCCGAAATCTCGGATGGTAGATGAGTGTGTTAAAAAGAGAACCCCGGTGGGTTCAGTCCTTGATTTTTAGGCCATCCTCCCGGTTCTTAAACAAAACGATAAAAAACAACAACAGAGCCACCGACAAAAGGGTAGTTATACCCCATATCGCGTTCCAGTTGTGGCTATTGGCAATAGAATAGCGGTTAATAATTTCGCTGCAAATGAAATTCCCGACCAGCAAACCCAAGCCAAATGTCACCAAAAATATAAACCCCTGGGCTTGCGATTTTAACTGCGCCGGTGCTTTTTTGTCGATGTAGATTTGCCCGCCAACATAAAAGAATCCGAAGATTAAACCATGAATCAAAATACCGATGAAGTACATCCAGCTTTGGTGGATTACACCGCCGGCGTAGAAAGAAAGATAACGGATGGTGAGCGCCACCAAACCCAGAATCATCACTTTTCGCAAGCCGAATTTCCGGATGGCGAGCGGTACCAAGAGCAAAAATCCCATTTCGGCCAACACGCCCCAGTTCATGGTTACGGAAATATATTTGGTTTGAATGCTTTGCAGAAATTGAGAGAAAAAGGAAAAATACATCGCAAAAGGGATCATCGACAAAAAGGAAAAAATGATGAAAATTGCAAAATTGCGGTCTTTCATTAGGGTAACTGTCCCCAGGCCAAAGGCATCGATTAAAGACAGTTTTTTGCCTTTGCCCAAAGGAGGGGTATTGGGCAAAGCGAGGTTGGTGAAAGCCGCCACAAGGCTCACGCCCGCCCCACAATAAAACGGAATGTTGGTGCCATCGAAATCAACTCCAAGGTAGTGTATGAAAAACACACTAAACAACCCGGAAGCCACCCATCCAATGGACCCGAAAACCCGTACCCGGGGGAATTGCTCCGACGGGAGGTGCGCCATAGCAATGGAACTGGTCAGCCCCCACGAAGGCATGTAGCCCAGCATGGCAATCAGCAGGCAAATAAACAGGACATCGGAATTGTTGGTGGTGCCTGCCAAAAAGAGCATAACTGCATTGATAATGTTTAACCCGGCCAGCACTTTTTGCCCGGAGAAAAAACGGTCGGCCACCATGCCCACCATCGGCGAGGCAATGCACCCAATGGCCATAGAGCTAAGGATTAGTGCTTTTTCAACGCTGCTAACATCGAGGTTGGTTAAATAAGCCGCCAACGGCACCCACCAAACGGCATACATCATGTACTGCAGGAACATCATTAAAGAGAGTTTAAATCTGGTCATGGCAATTTTGTTAAAGTTAATTTGAACCATACGTTTTCTAAAAGGTTAAAATGCTGTTTTTTTAAAAGGCCGGCTCGTCCGAGCCGGCCTTTTCATTAAATTTGCTGCTAAATTACTATTAATAACCGGGATTCTGTTGTAATTGCGGCGCTTTGTTCATTTCGCTGCGTGAAATTGGTACCCAGTACATTTTTTTATCATTGAAAACCCGTGCATCAGCTTTATCAGCTTTGTTGTATTTCCACATGTGGGAGCCATTGTCGTAATGTTCGATCCTCATTCCATACACATCTTCTATGACCTGTTCAGCAATCATCCAGCGGCGTATATCATAGAACCGGTGGCCTTCGGCAAAAAATTCAATGTTCCTTTCATGGCGCACATATTCGCGTGCCATTGCCTGGTCGGTAGTTACCCTGTCGGGCAAACCTGCACGGTTGCGGACCATGTTCATGGCATCTATCCCTTTTTGAAGATCTGCCCCACCCAGTTCAATACAAGCTTCGGCATAGTTCATCAGGATTTCTGCATAACGGAATTCTACCCAAGTATGGGTGCCCCTAAAGTACTGTCCTGCAGTTGCTGGATCCATAAGTTTGCGGATATAATATCCGTTTTTGGTCCCGTTCCATGATTCTATCAGACCTTGACGGGTATCAAGTCCACTTTTGTAAGGGTCTGCGTCTCCTGGTTTGGTTAAATAATAACCCGTTTGCACTACGTTATCGGGTTCTAGTCCGGCTGCATCAGAAGGACGTTGTTGCCATGGAGCGCCATCATATAAAATTGAAGCATAAAAACGCGGTTCACGGCCCATGTAAGGATTTCTTTCAGGATCGGCTGCAAGTTCGGCTGCAGTTGCAGTGCGCACTTCCATGTTTCCAGGATCGTATTTGTCCCATTGGAATTTTGATCCATCTGCCATTTCATAGCTTCTCACAAGCGGTTCGGTTGGATTATTGTTCCCCCAGTTGTGATAACCGTTTGGTCCGTACCATATATTGGCATTGTTTACGTTACCGCCGCTTAGCGGGAATTGTATTCCCCAGATCGTTTCAGTGTTCCAACTACCTTTTTGCACAAAATTGCTAAAGTAGATATCAGCATATTTCTGAACTTCCGCTGGTGTTAAAGGCGATGGAGGATCTATTGTTGTTCCGATAAGTGAGAAATTACCATATTTACCGTCCATTACATCTTTCGCCGCATCGCGCGCCTGTTGCAGTAATCCATTCTGGCTGCCGGAGGGGAATGAAACCAAAGTGTTGGAAGGCTCATAGCCGCCATTTGTAAGTTTACTTGCACAAAACAACAAAACCCTTGATTTTAATGCTGCTGCAGCAGCGCGGTTGGCACGGCCCTGTTCAACAGTTGCTGGTAAATTATCAATCGCACTTTGAATATCTTTTAAAACAAAATCAAGTGTTTCTTTGATAGAAGACCTTTTAATGGTAAGGAAATCTTGACCCAATAAAAAGGCTTTATCCTGAAGGATAGCTCCACCATAAACCATTAGTAGTGTAGCATACTCGTAAGCCCTTATAAAATAGGCTTCTCCTTTAATTTGTTTTGGAAGTGCTTCTTGACCACCTTTCAGCGGTACATTATCAATATCATCCAGAATCTTATTAACGTTCTGGATGTTTGCATACAAATCAGTCCAACGTAAATAACCACCATGATTAGTCTGATCAAAATATTGAAGGTCATCAGGACTCATAGTCCCTTTTATCATTACATACCTTGCCGGACGGTGGATACAAAGCGTTTGGTCGGTACCCGAAACCAAAAGATCTTCACGGTTGCCGAGAATTCCGTTATCGGTATTGCCGCCCATGCGGTCATAACATTTACCAAGATATGCATTTACAACATTTGTATCCGTAAACACTTGATCTTCATTAAACTTGTCAACTGGTTGTTGGTCCAGTATGTCTTCGCATGAAGGAACAAAAGGAGGGATGTGAAAAATGAAATAATGTATTTGTCTATGTTCTTTTAATTTATAATGGTTTCAATATTAGCAGCTTTCAGAACAATATTTCTGAAAGCTGCTAATATTGACTTATCATTAAAACTATTTCAAAACTATTTCCAATTATCTTTTTGGCTCAAAGTAGTATTGATATCTAGCTCATCTTGGGGGAATGGCCAAGGTAAATCTGATTCGTTATATTTTAAATTAATCACATAGTAATGTCCGTCAGGACCAACAGGAAATCTATCATAGTTTTCTGGATCATTCGTAATTTTTATGCCATACATTGGTGTGTTAGTAAGTATTTTGGATGCTTCACCCCATCTGTTTAAATCCCAATACCTAAGGCCCTCCCAGGCAAGTTCAACTCTTCTTTCCCGCTTCAGAATGTTCATTAATTTTATTGGATCAGTTTCTGTTACCTCTGGCATATTTACTGACTCCCTGTTTCGGACAGCATTTATTGTAAGATTCAGAAGGCTTTGGTCTATTGTTGCACCGTCATTTATTTTACACTCCAGATAACTCAGTAATATTTCTGCATAACGAATAATTGGGATGTCCACGCCAGAGCTATATACATCACCTGTATAATTATTGTCAACATATTTCTGCAGACAATAACCAGTCATTCCTGCATCGTATGTAAATACATCACCCACAACCGAAGTCGAATCTGGGTGACCATGATAAACCCGGCCTTTAATGGTTGATATTCCTGGGTAAAAAATAGTATATAAAAGGCGGGGATCCCTGTAGTTTACACCATTTTTAACGACGGGCATTTGAGGATCATAAAGTTCGCTTTCCTCGATTGTTTTTCCATCAATGCACAAATAGGCATCAACTAAACTTTGAAAGGGGTTCATATGATGCCAGCCTCCGTCCACATTTGGGCGATAATACAATTGTGAAGAGTTGGCTATTTCACCAGCCAGGTACTTCCTTGTGAAAATGATTTCACTACTTTCTTCATTCTTTCCGTTGAAAAGTTCAGGATATAAAGGATCAATATGATGAGCATCAAGATCAATGATCACTTTATATGCTGCTGCAGCTTCTCCCCATCGTTTTTCTGCCATTAATAAACGACCTTTGACGCCTAAAGCAGCTGCCTTAACTATCCTTCCGTGCTGATCTGATCCCCTGGATGCAGGCAAATCATTTGTAATGTCATCCAGCTCGGTTAATACAAAATTTACAATATCGACTTTTGATGCAGTATTTATAGTAATTGACTCTTCCATGGTCAGAAGCTTTGTTACTAATGGCACTTCACCCCAAAATTGCGACATGTTAAAATACGTAAAAGCCCTTAAAAATCGAACTTCAGCTATCATTTCTGCTTTTTTTTCACTATTCAATTCTATGACTTTTTCAATATTTTCCAAAAAATAGTTGCATCCCGCGATTTCCCTGTATGAATTATTCCATAAATTACTTATTTCAGAGGATGAAGGGTTTAGGTTTCCGTATATAAGAAACGATTGATTAGGTTTCCTATCAATACCATTATCAGTGTTATTATCAAATTCGCAGATATGATCAGCACTACTCCATGTAGTGGCTTTGTTATAGACCCCTGCCAATGCTAAGTCAACATCTTCCGGTGTGGTCCAAAATTTTTCAGTTGAAAGTTGATCAAGAGGTTGCTTATCGAGAATGTCTTCGCATGAAATAAAAAACATGCCGGAAATAAATATGGTAATTATTATTATTGCTTTTATATGTGCTTTCATCATTGTTCTATTTTTAAAAATTGACATTAAGTCCTAAAATGTAAGTTCTTGACATTGGGTAATGAACAGCCTCGCCTTGTTGGACATCAAGTTCCGGATCCCAGCCTTCAAAGAAATTATCAAACGTTAATAAATTCCTACCCGCAAGATATATCCTCAGTTTTTGAACCTTTAATACTTTTGTTACCGACTCTGGCATGTTGTAACCAATTTGTGCCGATCTGACTTTTAAATATGAAGCATCCCAAGCCCAAAAAGTAGAAATATAGGAGTAAGGTTCGTTTGAGCCACCTCCATGCAAATAGAATCTTGGATAAATAGCATGGGGGTTTGGATTTTCAACCGTCCATCGGCTATCCCACATCCATTGTTGTACATTCGATTTGTTTGCAAATGCCCTTCCTGCGTAACTGTTCAAATATCTTTTCATGCCCCCAGCACCATCAAGGGTTATGGAAAAATCAAATGCTTTGTAACTAGCACTTATTCTCGCACCATAATTGTATTTCGGTGATGTTTGACCTATTACGCTTCTATCGTATTCCGGATCAACTTTCCCATCTGGCACACCATCGGGGCCACTAATATCCTTATATTTAATATCTCCCAGAACTGGATTATACGGCTGGGTAGCATAATTTTGAATATCCTGAAAGTCAACAAACAGGCCATCAGCAGTATATCCATATAGTGCATTTAAAGGCTCTCCAATAAAAAGACCTTTTGAAATATCTTTTTCAACATCGCTCAATTCCAAGACCTCTGTATTGACAACAGAAAAATGGGGGGCAATGTCAAAAGAGAGATTTCCTGTTTTTTCTTTAAAGCTTACATTAAAATCCCATCCTGAATTCTTAACTTTACCTGCATTGGATGGTGAAGCGTTTAATCCAAGTGTCCCGGCTGTTGTTATGTTATATAGGATATTTCGAGTGGTTTTATCGTAGTAATCTACTGTGGCACTTAATTTTCCTTCCCAGATAGCGAAATCAATGCCTATATCTGTAATTGCAGTAGTTTCCCATGTAATATTTTGGTTTGCAACAGTATTAAGGACAATACCGGCGTTTACATTATTCCCCCAAATAGCATTACTTCCTGACGAAAGTATTGCCTGATAAGGATAGTTCCCTATTTGTTGGTTCCCTAATTCTCCCCAAGAACCGCGTAGTTTAAAGTTATATATCCAGGGAAGGTTTTCTTTAATAAACTGCTCCTCCGAAATTCGCCATCCAAAGGAAAATGAAGGAAAAAGTCCGAATTTGTTGCCTTCATCGAAGCGTGAAGATCCATCGTAACGAACATTTGCTTCAAAAAGGTATTTCCCAAGATAATCATACTGTAAACGGGCAAAATAAGAAACAAGCCCCCATTCAGAAGCTCCTCCCCAGTTTTTCTGATTTTCAGAACTACCGGCATTTAGCTCGAACAGTTCATTTGTAGGAAATTGATCGCGATATGCATTTAAAAATTCATACTTGCTTTCAATTTGAGAATAACCTGCTAAAGCATTTATGGAATGATTTCCGAAAGTTTGTTCGTATTTTATTAGGCCTTCCATTGTTAACTCTCTTCTAGTGTTCCAGTTAACATCTAATTTTGCTGGTCCGGCATAAGTTGTGGCATCAATTTGTTCATCGGCTGCATATTTCTTATAGTTGGTGTGATCGAACACATATCCGCCACGTACAATAATTGTTAGCGGATCAATAATCTTATACTCCAGATCAGTATTGGCTATAAAATAATAATTCCGATCTAGCTCGTGCGAAGTAGCATCAATATCTGCCCAAGGCGATCCCTTATCAATCCGTCCGTAATATCCATCTGAAGTGCGACCAGCAATAGACGCAGGCATTCTGGTAATACGGGTTACCAAACGCATTGTTGTTCGATCTCCGGTTGCCGCTCCCGGTCCTTTTTCATCGTCTGCCGTTCCCGAGAAATTTGCAATTAATTTAAGCTTCTTAGTTAACTCACTGTCAATATTTAGCCTGATGTTATATTTGTTATAATAATTTAAAAGATTATCTCCATAGTTATCATGGATATTGTTTTGCAAAAGGCCATCATTCCGAAGATACCCGACAGAAAAGCGATAATTTGTCTCTTCTCCCCCGCCCATAAAAGATAAATCGTGTTTTGTTTGATAGGCTATATTATCGAAAGCCATTTCGTAATGCTTGTCATTGGGATAATTGTCGTGGTCTGTACCGTCCATAAATTTCTGAATGTCCTCTTCGGTGTAAACAGCCCCCTGCCCGGAGTTTGTTAAAGCTTCGTTATACGCACGAGCATAATTCCATGAATCAACAAACCTTGGCATATCTGCCAATTCACTAAAACCAAATGAGCTGTTGTAAGATATTTCGGTTTTACCCTTTGAGCCTCTTTTAGTTTGTATTAAAATCACTCCATTTGCAGCCCGGGAACCGTAAATGGCAGCCGAAGCAGCATCTTTAAGTACAGAAATGCTACTTATGTCATTGGGGTTTACGGCATCGATAGATCCTGGAATCCCGTCAACTAAAACTAGCGGATTATTTCCAGCACTACTGAAAGTGCCGCTACCTCTAATTCTTATTGATGTTGAAGAACCTGGCTTACCATCTGGTTGCTCGATAGAAATACCACTTAGTTCTCCTTGCAATGCCTGTCCGACAGAAATGATAGGTTTATTCTCAAGCTGTTCACTACTGGCAGTTTCCATTGAGCCAGTAACATTTTCTTTTCGTTGCGTTCCATACCCTATAGCCACAACCTCTTCAATCCCAATGGCATCCACAACCATCTCAACGTTTATTGTAGTTTGATTTCGTACGACGATTTCCTGTGTTAACATCCCCACAAACGAAAACTGGAGCGTAGCATTTTCAGGAATGTTGGGGAGGGCATATTCCCCATTAACATTGGTAACCGTACCTTGTGTTGTGCCCTTTACTACCACGGTTACTCCGGGCAGCGACAAACCCTGCTCGTCAACCACTTTGCCCGAAATGGTTTGCTGTTGTTGTGTGGTGGTAGTGGTTATGTTCCTTGCATTCGACCGGCCATTGGCAGGAAAAATAATTATCTGCCTGTCGATCACGCGATATTCCAGGTGGTGTTGCGGGAGGATTTTGTCTAAGATGTCCTCTACCCGTTCATCGTTGGAGTTAACCGATACTCTTTGATTGTCGTTCACCACATCGTTGTTGTAGATGAACTTGAACTCACTCTGTTCAGTGATAGTTTGAAAAACCTCTTTCAGGCTCACTTTTTTCATCTTCAGGTCGAATTTGACCGATTCAGAATAAGTGCTTGCCTGAACATTGAGCACCATCGCCATAAGCAGAACCAAGGTTAACCCGGTTGCACGGCGAAGATTTTTTAGCCTTCCCGAATAACGGGAGTGCTTAACTTTAACGCTTTGTAGCATACATTAATAGTTTAGTTTGTTAAACAATAAAAAATAATTAATCGCAATTTTTTGAAAGAACCGCCCGTGGGCGCGCCTTTCCATTTTTAGTTGGTTTAAACTATGAGGTGAAAATTTCATTTTGATTTGATTTAATGATGAATCCATTTTTTGTTTTAGTGTAGTTAAAGCTATGCGCTTTTTTCAACAATTCAAATATCTTTTCCAATGACTCGATGTCGAAACTTGCTGTAAAGTGCAATTCGCCTACCGCTGCGTCGGCTATCAGAATGGTTGTTTCGTATTTCCGTTCCAATTTTTTTGCAATCGAATAGAAATCCTCGTCGTAAAAATTGAGTACGCCGTTTCTCCATTCTGCCGGCCGGACATAGTTCGCTTCTGAAACGCTTATCTTTTGATTATTTGTTAGGAAGGTGGCTTTTTTGCCCGGAGTTAAAAAAATGCTTTTTTCGGGAGCATCCTCAACCTCCAACTGCACCTTGCCTTCGTAGAGCGTAATAGCGTGCTTTTCGTCGCCCAAATAGGCCGAAATATTGAAATGGGTGCCCAAAACTGTGGTGGCCAAACCTTGTGAGCTGACAATAAAAGGTTGCTTTGGCTGGTGTGCCACTTCAAAATAGGCTTCCCCAATCAGTTTCACTTCCCGGTTTTCGCCCACAAAAGGTTCGTTTGCCAGTAGGTAGGATTGAGCGTTGAGCCAAACCCGGGTGCCGTCGCTCAGGGTAATTTCTTTTACTTCGCCCGCTTGGCAAAAATATTCGTTCAGCACAACTTGTGGTTGGGCTTTGAAGTTTTGGTAGGCCGAAAAACTGAGCGAAAGGATGACCAATATGGAAGCGACTATTTTAAAATAATTCCCGTTCCTCGTCCATTTTGTTTTGTCCGACACAAAGCCTAGCTTTTTTTCGATTTTTTCGATGATTTGATGAGGGAGTTCCGTTGGGCCTTGGTGTTGCCAGAATTCTTTTACAGTTTTATATTTCTGTGCCAAAGCAGGATTTTCGTCCAGTGCGCGGTGTAGGAATAGTTGCTCTTCGTCCGATATTTCGACCGTTAGTTCCTTAACGATAAGATCGTAGTATTTGTCAGTTATAGCCATAAAAAGGTTTTCTCAACAACTATGACGGGAATAAGGAAAAAAGTACCTAATCACTCTACTCTGAAAAGCAGATTTTGTTAACGTTTCGGATGGATATGAATGAATTTTGCGCCATGCCCTGCCTGACCGGGTAGGCAGGAACGGTGCAAAAAACTTCGAATCAACTACGTGCCTATTTCAATTGAATTTTTAACCAGTTGTTCCCATGGCATTGGCAATGGCGTTTACCGAAATCAGCAGTTGGTTGAGCGTTTCGTTTTGTTCTTCGGAAGAATTGGATTTTTGCGTCCGCCAGCGCTTCAAATTTTTAATTTGGTTTTGATGCAAAACATGCAGCGCTTCGGCACGCAAAGCGGTGGAGTAAAAATGATTTTTGCGCCTTTGCTCCATCGGCCTTCCCAAAAGCTCAGCCATTAGTCGCCTGGTTTTTTCCAATTCGGTCAGAATGAGTTCGAGAATGCTGTCGCGCACCTTTTTATCCTCCACCAAAGCGGCATACATTTTCATGATTTCTTCGTCGGTACTGGCCAGGCTGGTGTCGATGTTGGTAAGAACATAACGCACATACTGACTTGTGGGGATCAGTTTTTTCAGTTGCTCATATTTCTCTGGAAATTGATGTTGCATTTTTTCCAAAGTGGAACCCACTCCGTACCAGCTTGTTATGTGAAATCGTGCCTGTCCCCAACTGAAAACCCACGGAATGGCGCGCAAATCGGCAAAAGTCCGTTTCCCGGTCCGGCGGGCCGGGCGCGACCCGATTTTGCTTTCTTCGATCACATCTATTGGCGTAGCTTGTTGGTAAAAGTCCATAAAATTTTCGTTGTGCAATAATTCCGTATAAATCAGATAGCTTTCTTTCCCCATGTATTCCATAATTTCGGCGGCGTTGCTTTCTAACTGAGGTGTGTTGCGGTGCAGCAGGGTGTTGAGGATAGTTCCGGCCAGCATCAATTCCAAGTTGTAAGCAGCATTTATTTTGTTGGCGAATTTCTTTTCAATTGTTTCTCCTTGTTCTGTAATTTTGAGCGCACCCGATAAGGTTCCGTGAGGCAGCGAGCGCAAAAACCAATGCGCAGGCCCAGCACCCCGGCTGATGGAACCGCCTTTGCCATGGAAAAACTTAATCTGTATCCCATGTTTTCTGCCTATTTCCGCTATTTCTTCCTGGGCTTTATACAGGTGCCACGCGCTGGCCAAAATTCCGCCGTCCTTGTTGCTGTCGCTGTAGCCTATCATCACCTCTTGCATTTTGTGCGGCCTGTTTTTTTCTTTTCGTTGAAATTCCAAACTGTTTTGGACTTCGGGAAAGCTAAAGTACTCATCCATAATGCCGGGGCTTGCAATCAGGTCGTCAATAGTTTCGAAAAGCGGCACCACGTGCAGTTTTAGTACCAATGTTTTGTCGAAAAAAGTGAGTCCGGTTTCACGGGCAAAAAGGTAGAGCAACAATAAGTCGGAGGCGTTGCGCGTCATGCTCACAATGAGCGAACCCAGCGCACGGCCCGAATACGATTCGATATGTTTTTGCAGGAGCGCATAACATTCAAGAACCGTTTTAGCTTCGTTCCCAACGTTTTTCCAATGGCGTAGGAACGGACGGTTGATTTTTAGTTCGTCAACAATTAGTTGTTGCATTTTTACTTCCGAGAGGTTTTCGATAATCATTGCTTCGGGGTTCGATGCGTTGAGGATTTGAACAAGCGCTTTGTCGTGGTGGCTGCTGTTCTGCCGAATGTCTAACTTGGCCAAATGGAACCCAAACGTATTGACAATTTGGAGCGTGTGGTTGATGGCATGGTTGGCCAAAACCGGGATTCCGTATTCTTTCATTGCAGTTTTCAGAAGCATTAAATCTGCAATCAGCTCTGTGGAATCTCTGTAATTTCCTTCGTATTCCTGCAACTTCACCATGCCTCCTTTTCCGCTGCTGATGGGCAGTTTTTCGAGCAAGAGCAACACAAAAAGTTTAAAAGTTTCTTTTCGGTTCACCGCAATAATTTGTTGTGACGGCGTACCTATTTCAGACTCCATAATTTTCATCCGTCCCAAAATGGAACTGGGCAATGACTGCCAATTGGAATAAAAGCTCAGGTTTTCGGATAGAGTTTCCAATTCTTTTTTTAAGATAATGAAAGCATTCAGCCGGAGTTTTTGCAAGGTGTATTGAGTGACTTCGGCCGTAACGAAAGGATGCCCGTCGCGGTCGCCGCCAATCCAGTTCCCAAATTGCAGCAAAGGGAAATTATTGTTTTCAACAAGTTGTTCACTATTGAACCCACAATGCTCCCAAGCTTGCAGAAGCCGTTGGTTCAGGAGGCTCACAATCTCGGGAAAAACGTTCACAAAATAATGGATCACATTATCGAGTTCGGTTTCAATTTTTGGCTTTTCGATATAATATTCGTCGATGTGCCAAAGAATGGTGAGAACTTGCTTTATTTCATTCCTTATTTCTTCTTTTTCGTAGGAATTGTACATCGAATTTTCGCGTTTCACCAAAAGCAGGTACAGTTCGCGGTATTTTTTCAGCACAACGAGACGTTTGGCTTCAGTGGGGTGGGCGGTCAAAACGGGCTGTACTTCAATTTCATCGAAAACTGCCTTGATTTGATTCTCGTCAATCCCGTTTTTCTTCAACAAATCGAAGCTGTTTGCCCAAAGCCCGTTAATGGACGAGAATGAGTTTTTCTCTTCCATTTTTCTGCGGTTTTGAACGGCGCCGTTGGTTTCGGCCAAATTCAGTAACTGAAAACTGATGGAATAGAGGTGAAAATGTTTTTGGGTGAATGCTTCGTTTTCAAAATGATTTTTGCTGCCAATCCACGGAAGTTGTTTTGCCAGCTCGGGTTCGTGGTTTTCAATCAGTATTTCACGAAAGCACTCCAATAAGAATTCGAGATCGAAGTAGGGTTTTCCCAGTTGCTGCTGTACAATTGCCAGTTGTTTCATCTTTTAGATTTTGAGAATATTTGAGATGAATAGTGATTAGTGAAACACCGTTGGAAAGTTTAAAGTTCAGGACAAAGTAAAAAGTGAAAAGTAAAAAGTAAAAAGTAAAAAGTAAAAAGTAAAAAGTAAAAAGTAAAAAGTAAACAGTGAACGGTAAACAGTGAACGGTAAACAGTGACGGTAAAAAGTGAAAAGTGAAGGACGAGCGTCGGCTTCGGTATGCAAAGCCAGGCTGAAAATCATATAGCAGTCTTTACCGTGTATCGCCGGGGCGTTGTTTTGAATGGGTGCAAATTAGCACAATGTTTCAATTAAACTCTCTTCTAAATGTTTTACAATCTTGTGGAACCAAACCGTGTAGTTTTCCGGATTGCTGACAAGATCGGATTTTAGCTCCTTGTGCGAGATGTATTTCCAATCCATTACCTCGTCCGTATTTATACGTGGTTCCTGCGCGGTACAGCCCAGAAACACGTGATCTAACTCGTGTTCCACTAATTCGTTGTCTAATGGGGCGTTATAGATGAAATGAAACAGCTCGTTGAGTTCGGTTTGCATTCCCATTTCTTCATCTAATCGGCGGTGGGCGGCATCCAAACTTGTTTCGCCGGGGTAAGGATGTGTGCAACAAGCATTTGTCCACAAGCTGTTGGAATGATACTTGTGTTTTGCACGCCGTTGCAACAGCCATTTCCCTTCGGGAGTGACTATCAAAACCGATACTGCGCGGTGGAGCAAACCTCTTTCGTGCGCTTCCATTTTTTCCATTGTGCCGCGTTCAATGTCGTTTTCGTCAACTAATATTACGTGTTCTTTTTTCATACCAGGCCAAATTTACAAACTGTCTTTGCTTTGAACAACAGCAGTGTTTTTTTTGTTGACAAGTCGTCTCCGATTGGCTCATTAGGCCCTTTTGTTATGGTTTTTATATCCGACTCCAACTGGGATGTGCGGCTGGTAATAGACAAGGCAGCCACCGATGTTGGCAATGCCCTTCCCGGGCCGATCATCGATGACCGATGCCCGTTTGTATTTGCCGCAAGATTGGTGCAACGCCCAAGAACGGTGCGGGCGGACGGGGGGATATCCGAAGACAAAAGGACATTAACAGATATTATAAAAATGAACTCTTAAATGTGTCAAAGTAGAATTAACTTGATAAACAAAATGAATAAAAATAATATGAAAGTTTTAGTAGCAGGAGCAAGCGGGGCAACCGGAAGGCATTTGGTTGAACAACTCCTCATTCAAAAACATAAAGTGATGGCAATTGCACGGTCTCCCGAAAAGCTGCCCGAATCATGGCGAAATAATGATAACCTTCAAATTATCTCAGCAAGTATTTTAGGCTTAAGCGACAAGGAAATGAGCGAATATGCCCGGGATTGCCAAGCCGTTGTTTCGTGTCTTGGCCACAATATTACCTTGAAAGGTATTTATGGGCAGCCCCGAAAATTGGTTACCGATGCCACGCGCAGACTATGTGATGCCATAAAAGCTAATAATCCAGAGCAAGCTGTACGGTTTGTTTTGATGAATACTACAGGTAATCGTAATCGTGACTTAAATGAACCGATATCATTTGCACAAAAATGTGTTATTGCTCTTCTTCGTTTGCTTTTACCGCCGCATGTTGACAATGAAAAAGCCGCAGATTATTTGCGAACTGAAATCGGACAGAACAATAAATATATAGAATGGATTGCTGTTCGGCCAGATGGACTAACAAATGAGAATGAAGTAACGGAGTACGAAATTCATCCTTCCCCTACCCGAAGTGCCATTTTTGATGCAGGTAAAATCAGTCGCATTAACGTTGCGCACTTTATGGCAAAATTGATCAGCGATGATGATTTATGGAAGAAGTGGAAAGGACAAATGCCCGTCATCTACAATAAATCGTCTGTTGACGCTTAATAGATGCAAAAAAATGGGGCTAAAGCCAAGATATACTGCAACTTATAAAACCGTCAGCTAAAGCAGACAGCCTGCCCCGAAGCAATCGGGGGCAATAAAAATCCAACTGAGTGTAAATTGATGCACGTATTGCCCCCGAAAAATCGGGGCAGGCTGTTCACTTTAGTGAACGGATTACTGGAATGTAGATGTTTAAGGGGTTTTAACCCCATATTGAAATTTCCTATCAAATCTACAAAGTGCCTATTTCAATAAAGTTATTGCGGATAAAACAAAGCGAAAAAAAACATGACATTATGACAAAGAAGCAAACAAAACGAATACTCAGGACAGTATTCATTATTGCAAGCATTAGCTCATTGTACTTTGTACCATGGATTTTGGTAAAGGCATGGATATTACCACTACCAGATACCGTTCAAGAGCAATTAGAGGAAGGAATCGGTCATGGATTTGATGGCATGATAGTTTACGTGGACCAGGCCGGGAAGCCACCGGAGTTTTATGCCGCAGGCTGGCATGACCGAAAAAATAAAATACCTGCCAACCCGCAAGCCTTATTCAAGATTGCCAGTATTAGCAAGTTATATGTTGCTGTTGCAGTAGCTAAATTGGTAAATGACAAACATTTGTCATTGGATAAAACACTTGCTGAATACTTGCCGGAATTGGCGGGAAGAATTGCTAATGCTGATAAAATTACATTGAGAATGATGGTGCAGCATAGAAGTGGCATTCCCAATTTTACCGATACCCCCGGCTATTGGTTAGACCCACCGCTATCAAATAAAGAAAATCTTGAGCTTGTGTTGGATAAGCCTGCTGACTTTGCACCTGATAAAAAATACAGCTATTCAAATACGAATTATTTGTTGATAGGCGAAATCCTTGATAAAACATTGGGATACAGCTATCACCAGTATATAAAAAGTGAGATTTTAACACCACTTGGGTTAACACATACCTTTAGCTTACTAAGTGAAGTGGATATAAACGATGTTATGAGCGGGTACTATGTAGGTTATGATGCCGATTTAAAATATAATGATTTTATAAACCCTGCCGGCTCAATGGTTGCTACAGCACAGGATGTGGGCATATTCTTGCGGGCATTAAACGATGGCTCAATGTTTAAAGAAGGGGA
The DNA here is from genome assembly GCA_964572085.1 of uncultured Maribellus sp. Lineage (GTDB taxonomy): Bacteria > Bacteroidota > Bacteroidia > Bacteroidales > Prolixibacteraceae > Draconibacterium. Next base: position 31,153 of record CAZNEV010000005.1, read on the forward strand.
ACAGGAAATCTATTCCGCAATTTACGTTTACGAACATACAGGTTTGCTTCCTGGCTATCAGAGTATAGCAAAATACCACAAAGACATCGACACGGTTGTTATTCAATTTAACAATACAACTAACTTTAGTGGATATGAATGGAATTTAGCGGGAATTGTATATAACCGTATTGTTAAAATAGTGAGAAGGGAAAAAAGCTCATAAATTTTGTATATGCAATGGCAGGGAAAGTGATAAAAACCGCGTTTCAATCTGCGGGATTACTACAAACCTGTCATCGTCCGCAGGACATGACAGCGTTAAAAGCAGACAACTGGTTTCCAAAATCCCCGGCAACAACTCTCATTGTGTGCCATTTGAATTTCCTTATGATGAACCATTAGCCTATCTTATCAAGGAAGTTCAAAATTGTTTACAAGCTAATCCACTACAAATAAACCGAATTGCAAATACTCTCTATGCAATGACAGCTGATGAGTTGGTAATTAGATTAGAATCTGCCCCTAAATTAAATACTCAAATGGGACCAATGTTTACAAATTGGTTAAGAACAAAATTTCAATTACTCAATGCAGAAGATTTTCAAAAATCAACCGAGGGTATTTTTATTTTAAGCTCTTCAGAAGAAGAGGGGAAAACTTTTGTTAATGAAATACTTAATCAAAATTTACGCAAAAGACCTGACTTGGTAGCCAAAGCAAATGAAACTTATATTGTTGGAGAAGCAAAATGGATTGGTCGTTCGGGTGGTAATCAAAACAACCAAGTTCGTGATGTTTTAGATTTTTGCAGAGACCAACGTGGTTCTGCAATTCGTATTGGTATAATTGACGGATTTCCTTGGGCGACAAGAAAAATTAACAACTCTATTATTAATGACAAGGTTAATGTCTTGGTTCAAGAATTCCCTTATGATATTGTTAGCGCATTATTATTGGAAGATTATTTAAAGTCTTTTTTGGATTAAGTCAATGTGTGATACTCATAGAAATTACATAAAATATTTTCTTTTTTAAAAGAGTCCTTAATTACCTGTAATGAATGATTTGAGTTGTCAATCCCAATCCAATCTCTTTTTAAAGAATTCGCTATTTTAAGAGTACTTCCAGAACCAGCAAAGCAATCCAAAACAATTGAATCTTCATTTGAAGAATTTCGAATAATCCGCTCTAATAAATCATAATTTTTTTGTGTTGGGTAATCAACATAAGACAATCCTTTATCTTTAAATTCCCAAACGTCTTGTACTTTAAAACCTTTATGTTCTTTAGCTAAAACAATTTTGCGTGGATTACCAGTACTTGACCATTCTATTAAACCGTTTTTATCCAAATCGTCTAACACTTCGCGTGAATAACGCCAATGTCTTCCTTTTGGTGGCATTAAACCTTTCCATTCCATTCCAGTATCACCATTGATTGTTTTACCGGGTGCGTGAATAGGGTTAGTCGTATATCTTCCAAATTTTGGATGTTTTTTAGGAAACAATTCCTCTTTCTTTGTTTGTGACATTGGTTCTTTGATGTCATTCCATATTTGCTTGTCCCTGTTTTTAGAATAATACAATATCATATCAGAATAATTACCATACGCATTTCTTGAAAAATTCTTGGGATTACATTTAATGCGGGTAATATCATTAATAAAATTTTTATGTCCAAAAACTTCATCCATAATTATTTTAACATAATGACCAATTTTCTTATCAATGTGCAGATATATATTTCCTTGTTCAGACAATAATTCACGAAGCAAAAAAAGTCGTTTTCTAAGAAACTCAAGAAACTCACTATCAATTAACTTATCGGAGTATGCTGTATCTTCATTAATAGAATTGAAGTTTTGACCAGTTCCAAATGGTGGGTCAATATATATTAAATCTATTTTCCCTTTGTAGCTTTCAAGAAGCTTCTTTAATACGTAAAAATTATCGCCAAAAATGAATTTATTATTATCAAGTTTATGATTAATTTCGATTTCCTTTAATTCACCTGTTTCTATTCCGAAGAGAATTTCAAATTCATCTGATTTGTCAGAATATTCAAGAAAGCAATTTTTTGTTCTTCTTAAATAAGTAATTTGTGGTTCTTCTGTGGTTGAGTTCTTATTTAAAAATGACTGAAAATCATTCGCAGTAATTCTATAGCTTTTATTTATCTTGACAGCATTTAATTGGTTCGAACGAATGTACTTCGATACAGTTTGTCGAGTAACTTTTAAATTTTCAGCAACGTCATCTACTGTTAGGAAATTTGATTTAAACATAATTCTTACTTGTTTAGACACAAAGTAACGTATATTAACTCAAACGACCAAGTGACATTAACGAAATAAAAGAAACGGCACACAACATTGTATAAGCGTAAGTGGGATTTACGTCTAAAAATGAATATCTTGCAAGCGATGAAGTTTACGGCAAATTGAAAATTAGTGGATTAAAAAACCCGCCTACGCTTATACTTGTCGTTGTTGACTGGAAATTAGTAATTTGAAAAGCACCTATCAGCTTATGAAAAAAGGCAGTAAGTTCGAAAACCTACTGCCTTTTCTACGAGAGTTTTCCTTTTGATTTTCTGCTCTATCCGCAATTCGTTACCTTCTACTGTTATGCAAATTTACGCGCCAAGCGGTCTTAAACCGCTAGGCGCACCGCCAGCTCCGACTTCCGCCGCCGCAACTTCCATATTCCTTTCTTATCCTCCCCCAGCGGGGGAGTTAGAGGGGGCTTTACTCTATCCCTCTAAACATCCTTCTCAACCGGATATTGGCAGGGAAACTCTTGTCTTTATTCAGCGAAAGCCAGATGAATTTTGCTTTTCCAACGATGTGGTCTTCGGGCACAAAACCCCAATAGCGCGAGTCGGCCGAATTGTGGCGGTTGTCGCCCATCATCCAGTAATAATCCATTTTGAAGGTGTAGCTGCTTGCTGCTTCGCCGTTGATTTTTATGGTATTGCCACTTACTTCCAGGTCGTTGTCTTCGTAAACTTTGATGATGCGCGTGTAAAGCGGCAGGTTTTCAGGGGTGAGTTGCACCGTTTGTCCTTTTTCAGGAATGGTGATTGGACCAAAATTATCCACGTTCCAGGGATAACGTTCATCCCATGGGAAAATGCTGTTTTCCCAGTTTCCCGGAGTTTGGATAATTTTTTCCACTTTGATCACGTTTGCAAAACCTTTCAAATTTTTTGCATTTTCTTCGGTGAGCGGAAAAATATATTGCGAGCCGGATACGATGCCCCGGTCATCTTCGGCAATGTTGAGCCGTTCTAATGCTTTGGGGTTTAATGACGACCCGTTAGTTTCTATGGAATAGTCGAGCTGCATGCCTTTGATTTCTTTCTGGGGTTTTCCGTTCACAAACAGTTGACCTTTTATCATTTTAATTTCGTCGCCATGGATGCCTACGCAGCGTTTAATATAGTTTTCGCGTTTGTCCACAGGGCGTGCTATTATTTTTCCAAAGTTGCGCTCGTCGCTCCAAACACGGTCTCTGCCATAGGCCCGCACCAACTGGTAGTAACTTTGGTTTTGAAGGTTCAGGGCAACGGTGTCGCCTTCGGGAAAGTGGAAAACTACCACATCGTCGTTTTTAACTTTTCCGAAACCGGCCATTCGGTTGTATGGGCGTTTGATCCATTCCACATACGATTTTTTGTTTTTTACAAGTGGCATGGTGTTGTGAACAAACGGGAAGGATAGGGGAGTGTTCGGTGTTTTGGGGCCGTAAGCAGTTTTGCTCACGAAAAGATAATCGCCCACGAGCAATGATTTTTCCATCGATGAAGTAGGGATAGTGTAGGCTTCAATAAAAAACATGCGGATGAACGAAGCCGCAATTACCGCGAAAATAATGGCGTCAATCCATTCTACTGTTTTGGTTTGTCTCCCGTCTGGTGGGTTTTTCTTTTTCCAAAATGCCCAATGCACTTTTTGGCTGATATAAATATCGAAAATCACTATCAGCCCCAGCATCCACAGGTAGCTGCCCATCCATATTACCCACAAACTGTATAACACAGCCACGGTAATAAATTTGAACCATTTATTCGACAACAATTCTTTCATTCGTTTTTTTATTTATTAAATATTCAATAAATCTTTCATGGTGAGAATGCCTTTGTGGTCCTTGCAGTATTCGGCGGCGAGAACCGCACCAAAAGCAAAGCCTTTCCGCGTTTTAGCATCGTGCGTAATTTCAATTGAATCCACGTCCGATTCGTAACGGATGGTGTGTATTCCGGGTACTTCGCCCCTGCGGACGGAGTGTATGTTCAGCTCGTCCTCGGCAGCTTGTTGGTCGTTTACCCATTTTCTGATGTGCGGGATGTTTTCTACAATCCCTTCAGCCAGCGTGATCGCCGTGCCGCTCGGGGCATCTAATTTTTGAGTGTGGTGTGTTTCGCTCATTTCCACTTTGTATTCGGTGTGTGTTGCCATTAGTTCGGCCAATTTTCGGTTTAGCTCAAAAAATAAGTTCACGCCTACCGAAAAGTTGCTGCCATAGAAAAATGTGCCTTCTGTTTCTTTGCATTTTTCATAGACTTCATCCTTTTTTTGCAGCCAGCCGGTTGTTCCGCTCACCACCGGCACACCAGCCTCGAAACATTTAAAATAATTTCCCGGTGCCGATCCCGGAATCGTAAATTCAATGGCGACATCGCATTTTTTTAAATTTTCGGTGGTTAAATCTTCCTGGTTGTCAAGGTCGATTACAAGGTTAACCGTATGGCCGCGCGAAACGGCAATCTTCTCGATTTCCTTGCCCATCTTCCCGTAGCCTATTAGTGCTATGTTCATCGTTGTTTTTTATGTTGTTAAAAAAAGAACGCACAAAGATAAAATATTACGTGTAAAAGTAGAACGCTGATTTTGAATCGGGTAATTATTTCGATGAACGGCAAAAGGAGATGTTGAATGTGCCAAGGAAGAGCGGCTACTTCAATCGTTTTACAAAATATTCTTTGTGTATTGACAAAGTGCATAGTTCAAATTAATAATTTTTCAGTTGCAATCTCTATATCATCAAAACCCCCTTATTTTTAATAGTTATAAATTACACGAAAAATGAATTTTTGCTATCTGTGGATTACAAATTCAGGTTAATCTGATTATTTTTGCAAAAAAGAAATTGCAATTGGAATTTTTTCAACATACACATCAATCGCTGTTAGGAAGCACGAAGCCCACGATAAAGCGAGAATTGGCGAAGAGTATCGATTGGAGCCAAAGACTCATTGCCATAAAGGGTTTTAGAGGAGTGGGCAAAACAACATTCCTGCTCGATTATATCCGCGAAATGTTTGGGGATGACAATTCTGCGCTCTACATCAACCTGAATAATTTTTATTTCACAAAACGGAAAATCAGCTCTTTTGCCGATGAATTTGTGAAAAGAGGCGGAAAAGTTTTAATTCTCGACCAAATTCAAAAATACCCTGAGTGGTCTGAAGATTTGCGTAAATGCGTGGATGAAATCCCCGATTTAAAAATTATTTTAACCTCGTCGCCCGTTCTTCGCATTGCCGATGGAAATCCTGATTTGCAAGGTATTGCAAGTGTAAATCATTTAGAAGGACTTTCGTTCAGGGAATATTTAAACTTCCAGACCAGCAGCAAATTCCGGTATTACACTTTTGACGAAATTATTGCGAACCACATCCAAATCGCTCAGGAAATCGTGGCTCAGGTGCGCCCTTTGGCCTATTTCGACGATTACTTAAAACACGGGTATTTTCCCTATTTTATCGACGATCCTAATTTCTACGTCAACCGTTTGTTGAAGCACGTTAACCTTGCCCTTGAAATCGACGTGCCCTATATCAACCAGATTGATCTGAAATACCTGTCGAAACTGAGGAAGCTTTTGCAAATTATTGCTGAAGAAACGCCTTTCACGCCCAATGTCAGCAAGTTGGCAAGTGCGGTACAAATATCCCGGGCAACTGTGATGAATTACCTGAGTTATTTGAAAAATGCCAAACTGATACATCTATTGTATGCCAATGGAGAGGCCGATCAAATGAAAAAACCGGACAAAGTTTATTTACACAACACCAATTTGCTGTATGCCATTGCGCCAAACAATACGGAAAGTTTAAACCTGCGCCAAACGTTTTTCTATAATCAGGTGGGCTACAAATGCAAGCTGAAAAGTTCGCCGATTGCCGATTTTTGCGTAAACGATAAGTATCCGTTTGTAGTAGGTGGCAGGAAGTTAGAAGCGGATTCGGAAATTTTTGCGGCATCCGATGTAATTGAAGTGGGTGAAGGAAATAAAATCCCCTTGTGGCTTTTTGGCTTTTTATATTAGAAAAGAAATTAATCAACGACGAATTATATAACAGAATAAATCGATTCAAAATGACAAAAGAAAAGAAAATTATTACGTGTGACGGTAATTATGCTGCGGCATACATGAGTTACATGTTTAGCGAAGTAGCTTGTATTTATCCGATCACACCCTCTTCGACCATGGCTGAATATGTGGATGAATGGGCCGCATATGGAAAGAAAAATATGTTTGGCCGCCCGGTGCGTTTAGCTGAGTTGCAGAGCGAAGGCGGTGCTGCCGGAGCGCTACATGGAGCGTTACAGTCGGGTGCGTTAACTACCACCTATACTGCGTCGCAAGGATTGCTGTTAATGATTCCGAACATGTATAAAATTGCAGGGGAGTTGTTGCCTACGGTTTTCCATGTGAGCGCACGTGCTTTGGCCAGCCATGCCTTGTCAATATTTGGCGATCACAGCGATATTTATGCTGCCCGCCAAACTGGTTTTGCCATGTTGGGAGCCGGATCGGTGCAGGAGGTAATGGACTTATCCGGTATTGCACATCTGGCTACGCTGAAATCTAGAATTCCTTTCCTGTCTTTCTTCGATGGTTTCCGTACCTCACACGAAATCCAAAAAATCGAAGCCATTCGGATGGAAGACATCGTTCCAATGGTTGATCAGCAGGCTTTAACCGAATTTAGAAACAGAGCTTTGAACCCCGAAAACCCGGTTACGCGCGGAACGGCTCAAAACCCCGATATTTTCTTCCAGGCAAAAGAATCGTCGAATAAATTTTATGATGCCGTACCGGATATTGTTGCGGGTTACATGGACCAAATCAGTGAACTCACCGGAAGAAAATACCGCCCGTTTACCTATTATGGCGATCCGGAAGCTGAAAACATTGTCGTTGCAATGGGGTCGGTCACCGAAACCATTCGCGAAACAATTGACTATTTAACGGCACAGGGCAAAAAAGTTGGTCTGATTGCTGTTCATCTCTTCCGCCCATTTTCGGCAAAATATTTCATGGAAGCCCTTCCGAAAAACGTTAAACGAATTGCAGTTCTGGATCGTGCCAAAGAACCGGGAGCAGGTGGCGAACCGCTATTTTTAGATATCCGTTCACATTTCTACGGAAAAGAAAATGCGCCGGTTATTGTGGGAGGACGCTATGGTTTAGGATCCAAAGATACCACACCATCACAAATTCTTGCGGTTTACGAAAACCTGGAAATGAACGAACCCAAAGCCGATTTCACTATGGGAATTGTTGACGATGTTACCTTCAAATCGCTTCCGTTAAAAGATGAAATCGACATGACCCCGAAAGGAACTTACCAGGCTAAATTCTATGGTTTGGGTTCTGACGGAACAGTGGGTGCCAACAAAAACTCCATTATAATTATTGGCGATGCTACCGACAAATCGTGTCAGGGATATTTTGAATACGATTCAAAAAAATCGGGTGGTTTCACCTGTTCACACCTTCGTTTCGGCGAAAAACAAATTCGCTCCACTTATTTGGTAACTACCCCCGACTTTGTAGCTTGTCATGTTCCGGCGTACATTCATCAATACGATGTGTTGAAAGGCTTGAAAAAAGGCGGCTCTTTCTTGTTGAACTCCATATGGGATGCAGAAGGAACCAAAGAACGTCTGCCCGATGCAATGAAGAAATACCTCGCCGAAAACGAGATCAATTTCTACATTATTAACGGAACACAGTTAGGCGAAGAACTGGGATTGGGGACTCGCACCAACACCATTATGCAATCGGCTTTCTTTAAAATTACCGGCGTAATTCCTTTTGAAATGGCTATCGACGAGATGAAAAAAGCCATTGTGAAATCCTACGGTAGAAAAGGCGAACGCATTGTAAACATGAACTTTGCAGCAGTGGACGCCGGGGGTAAAAATGTTACGAAGGTTGAAGTTCCAACCGAATGGAAAAATATTGAGGTAGAAGATACCAGCAACGAAATCGTTCGTCCAAAATTCATCACCAATGTGGTTGATGTAATTAACGCTCAGCGTGGTGACGATCTTCCGGTTTCCACTTTTGTGGGCATCGAAGACGGAACTTTCCCGATGGGAACTGCAGCTTACGAAAAACGTGGGATTGCGGTGAACGTGCCCGAATGGGTAGCAGAACACTGTATTCAGTGTAACCAGTGTGCGTATGTTTGTCCTCACGCATGTATTCGTCCGTTCTTGCTCACCAACGATGAAGTAGAAAAAGCACCGGAGGGAACAGAAGTACTCTCTGCCATTCCTTCAAGAACCTTTGTGGATTTGAGCTACCGCATTCAGATAAGCCCGCTTGACTGTACGGGTTGTGACAACTGTGTGGATGTTTGCCCGACTAAAGTAAAATCGCTGGTAATGAAGCCTTTAGAAACACAGCAAGCGGAAATTTCACGCTGGGATTATATGGTGGATGAAGTGTCGCTGAAAGAGCGTGTTGTCGATCGTTCCAGAAACGTCAAAAATTCTCAATTCGCACAGCCTTTGTTTGAATTCTCGGGAGCATGTGCCGGTTGTGGCGAAACTCCATATATAAAACTGATTACCCAGTTGTTTGGCGAACGGATGATGATTGCCAACGCCACCGGTTGTTCTTCTATTTACGGAGGTTCTGCACCATCCACACCTTATAGCAAAAACAAAGATTCCGGCCGTGGTCCGGCCTGGGCTAATTCTTTGTTTGAAGACAATGCCGAATATGGCTTTGGCTTTGCCGAAGGAGTTCAGGCGCATCGCGACCGCATCGCTGAAATTATGGAAGATGCTTTGCAAAACGGTGCGTCGGATGCCGAAAAAGAAGTGTTTACCGAATGGCTGACCAATATGAAAGATGCTGAAGGATCGGTTGTCGCATCCAACAAAGTTCTGGATGTATTGGCCAACAGCGATAGCAGCCATGCAAAAGAAATCCTTACCTTAAAGCAATACCTCATCAAAAAATCCATCTGGGTATTTGGTGGCGACGGCTGGGCGTATGACATTGGCTTCGGTGGCCTGGACCATGTAATGGCCAGCGGACAAGACATCAACGTTTTGGTGATGGACACCGAGGTGTATTCCAACACCGGCGGGCAATCGTCGAAAGCTACACCGATTGGTGCAGTTGCAAAATTCGCGGCTTCCGGAAAACGGGTACGCAAAAAGGATTTAGGCGCTATGATGATGAGTTATGGTTACGTGTATGTGGCTCAGGTAGCAATGGGAGCTAACCAGGCGCAGTACCTGAAAACCGTTAGGGAAGCCGAAGCTTATCCCGGGCCTTCAATTATTATTGCCTATTCACCATGTATCAGCCACGGCATACGCGCAGGCATGGGCAAAGCACAGGATGAACAGAAACGTGCAGTGGAAGCCGGTTACTGGTCGTTGTTCCGTTACAATCCATTGTTGGAAGAAGAAGGTAAAAACCCGTTCCAGCTTGATTCAAAAGAACCCGATTGGAGTAAATTTCAGGAATTCTTGAATGGCGAAGTGCGCTATACTTCGTTGAAAAAGGCGTTCCCGGCGGTTGCCGACGAACTGTTCGCGGCTTCGGAAGAAAACGCAAAATGGCGCCACAATTCCTACAAAAGAATGGCGGCCATGGATTTCTCGCCAACGGAAGTATAAAAAAACATCTACGTATATTAAAAGCCGTTCTACCATTTGGCGGAGCGGCTTTTCCTTTATACATAGTTTCTGAATATAACTCTCCAAAGGCCAGGCAGGCATGGCGCAAGATTAAATTTGTATGTAAAAGGACAATTGCAACCGATAGTTTTTAATTATCCACACTAAACATTATAGAACAAAAAAAACGCCACCCGTATGTGTTAGAAACATTCGGATGGCGTTCTTCAATATAGTGTTGCTGCGTTTACTTTATCAGTTCCACGCTGCGTTTTACAAATTTATCGAGATCGGCACCTTTCAACATTCCATTGGCGAGCAAGGCCAAATCGACCATTTGCTTCGCTAATTTGTTGTCCTTTCCAAAAGCGGTCAATTTTTGGCGTTTCTCTTCTTCCAGTTTCGACAAATCTTTGTTTAAGGTTTCTAACTTCTCTTTGTCGGCAACCGGGATTTCTTCGTCTTTCTTCCCTTCTTTTGCTTTATTCAGCACTTCGGTCTCGGCTTTTTTAGCGGTGATCTCCGCGGCAAGTTTTTCCAGTTTAGTACCCAATTTTTTGTCTTTGGCGTCGATCACTTTTTTTACCAACGGGCTTCCAATGTTCACAACGAGGTTCAAACTTTCCGGTAGGTCACCATAGAAACTCATTCCTCCCTGAACGGCGCTCATGTCTTTCATGCGGCGCATAAATTCGCTACGGGTAATGACCATGGGCAAAGCATTTTCACCTAAATCCTGAAAATCAACAATGAACGAATAGTCTTTATTTTCGGGACATACGGCTTGGAATACCGGAGAAAGTTCGTGCTTTTGCTCCAGGGTAAGATGCTCTTTGTCATCGTCTTCCTTTTTAATGAGTTTCTCAACTACATCAGAATCCACACGCACAAAGCGTTTGTCCGTAAATTTCTGTTCAAAGGTATTGATCAGGTGAGGAGCAAGCACATCGTCGAGCACCAGCACATCGTAGCCTTTATTTTTGGCTGCTTCCACAAAGGTATATTGTTCTTCTACGTTGGTGGCATACAAATAAATCAGGTTTTTGTCTTTATCGGTCTGATTGTCTTTGATCAATTTTTCGTATTCCTCGAAGGTGAAATATTTCCCTTCGCTGTTTTTGAATAGGAAAAAACTGACTGCACGGTCGTAGAATTTTTCTTCGCTAAGCATCCCATATTCGATGAAAATTTTCAGGTCGTCCCACTTTTTCTCAAAATCTTCGCGGTTGTCTTTGAAGATTTGATTCAGGCGGTCGGCCACTTTCTTATTGATGTGGCTGCTGATTTTCTTCACATTCGAGTCGCTTTGTAAATAGGAACGCGAAACGTTAAGCGGAATGTCGGGCGAATCCAACACCCCATGCAGCAAGGTCAAAAACTCCGGTACAATGCCTTCCACCGAATCGGTCACAAAAACCTGGTTGCTGTACAACTGAATTTTGTTTTTCTGCACCTCGAAGTTCTTTTTTATTTTCGGGAAATATAAAATTCCTGTCAAATTAAAAGGATAGTCCACATTGAGGTGAATATGAAACAAAGGCTCTTCCGCCATAGGATACAACTTCCGATAGAAATTATTATAGTCTTCGTCCTTCAAATCGGCAGGAGCTTTGGTCCATGCCGGTGTGGTTTCGTTGATTTGATTGTCCTCGGCGGTATCCACCTGTTTTCCGTCTTTCCATTCTTTTTTCTTTCCGAAAACCACCGGTATCGGTAAAAAAGCACAATATTTCTCCAGGATTTCCAGCACTTTACCTTCTTCGAGGAACCCTTTTTCATCCTCGCTGATGTACATTACGATGTCGGTTCCCACTTCCTCTTTTTCCGTTTCGCCCAAGGTAAATTCCGGGCTTCCGGTGCAGCTCCATTTCATTGGTTTTGCACCCTCTTTGTAGGATTTAGTGATGATTTCAACTTTCTCGGAAACCATGAAGGAGCTGTAGAAACCCAAACCAAAATGGCCGATAATGGCGTTAGCGTCATCTTTATATTTTTCAAGAAAATCATTCGCACCCGAAAACGCAATTTGGTTGATGTACTTTTCGATTTCTTCGGCGGTCATCCCGATTCCATTGTCGGAAACCGTAATGGTTTTGGCTGCTTTGTCCAATTTTACCTCCACTTTTGCATTCGAGAGGTCACCTGAATATTCGCCCCGGACAGCCAGGGTCTTCAACTTTTGCGTGGCATCCACGGCGTTCGATACAATTTCCCTCAAAAAAATGTCGTGGTCCGAATAAAGGAACTTTTTAATGATGGGGAATAGATTCTCACTGGTTACACCAATTTTTCCTGTTTGCATTTTTGTATTATTTTAATTTGATATTTTCGTTAATGCCCGGCTAAAGTCAAACAACATGCCAGCGGGCAAGAGTGACGGAATGTCATTTTAATTGGGCGCAAAAAGTAAATATTGACGTAAAGCTGATTTTTCTCTGCAAAAAATTCGTTGAAAGTGGTTTAATTTGCAGAATACAAATGAAGATAAAATTGCCAAAACTATTGGCCCTTTCGTTGACAACACACACGGAAACCAACATAACCGGGGTGCGAACACCGTTTTACGAGCTGGTAAGCATTATGCGCGAAGATGGCGGAACTCCCGGTTTTCTGCAATCGATTAAAACCGCCCTTTGTTTTGATTTAAAAGATCAAATGGGAATCGGAAACATCCAAAAACGTGAAAAAGAACTGCTGAAGCTTGCGTTTTCAGGCCTCGACGAAATTGAAGGACTTAACATTTTAGCCAACAATGTTCGCGACCGGTCAAGAGTTATCTCCTTTTATGTGGATGACATACATTACAACCTGTTATAAAAAGGATTACGTTCATGTGAAACGTTCGAATATTTTCCGGCATAAAAACCCAGGAACTCTGCTGCAATTTTATGGACGACTGGTTCCGGGTGGAACAATGACTTTAGAAGTTCATCTCCGTTCCTTTAACCTTAGATAAGGTTGTTAAGAAATTAAGCCTGTAATTCACTTCCCATTCCTCTAACTATTCGTTTTATCCACGAATTACCCGAATACCACGAATTAGTTCAGGACGCCAGAACCGTTCTTTTTCTTTCAGAACGGTTCTTTGCAAATTGACAATATATTTTGAGTATTGACAAAGTGCCTAATTCAATTAATTTATGGCCTGCCATTTTAACTGTTTTCTTTACCTTTGTCCGTTAGATACTTTTATGAAAAAGAAATATAAAACGGGTCTGGTTTTGAGTGGCGGCGGTACCCGGGGTTTTGCCCACCTCGGCGCAGTTGCGGCCTTGTTCGAGAAAGGCATTGTCCCCGACGTTATTTCAGGGGTGAGCGCCGGTGCCATTGTTGGCGCATTTACCGCTGCCGGGAAAAAACCTGTCGAAATTCTGGAATTATTCAAGAAGGGGCGCTTTTTCAAATATACCAAACTGCAAATCCCGATTGACGGATTGCTGAAACTGAGCGGCTTGAAAGAAGTTGTTCAAAAAGAAATCAAAACAAAAAATATCGAAGATTTGAAAATTCCGTTTTACGTTGCCGTTTCAAATTTGAACACGGGAAACGTAGAATACAAAAATTCCGGCAATGTGGGCGAGATAGTTTTGGCTTCGTCATCCATTCCCGTGTTGTTTGCGCCGGTGAAGATTGGCGAACATTTTTATGTTGACGGCGGTGTGCTGGACAACATCCCGATAGCCCCGATAAAAAACGATTGCGAACGACTGATTGTGTGCAACATCAGCCCTTTGAAACCGGAAGCAAAAACCAACAACCTGGTTCAAATTGCTATCCGGACGTTTTATATGAACGTGAATGCCAACATCGACAAAATCCGGAAAAACACAACGGTTTACATTGAACCTGAAGGCATTGCCAATTACGATATATTAAACCTTTCTCATGCCGACGAGATGTATGATTTGGGCTACCGTGCCGCAAAAAATGCACTGGAGAAGTAAACATATTCTTTTGAACAGTGCAACATGAAACACCTTTCCAATTCAGTTTTGTACTTAATGAGTGCCTCTGCCGGGCTGGTAGTGGCCAATTTGTACTATAACCAACCTTTGTTGCATCAAATTGCGGTTACTTTTCAGGCAAGCGAATCGGCTGTGAGCCACGTGGCACTTTCCACCCAGTTAGGTTATGCCGCCGGGCTTTTATTCATCATCCCGTTAGGCGATAAAATTTCAAATAAAGCGATTTTGGAATTTGATTTTTTGCTGATGGTGGTTTCTTTAATTGCTGCTGCTTTGTCAAACTCATTGATATTGCTAATCATAAGCAGCTTTTTTATTGGTTTTTCGTCGGCGTTGCCCCAATTATTCGTTCCTATGGCGGCACAACTTTCCGACGAAAAAGGACGCGGTCGCGCTATCGGAATTGTAATGAGCGGTTTGCTGATTGGAATTTTAGGGAGCCGCGTCATCAGTGGGTTTGTGGGTGCTCAGTTTGGATGGCGGGCCATGTACTACGCGGCATCTGCATTGATGGTTTTGTTGTACCTTCTGTTGCAATTTAAACTTCCCACCCTAATCCCGAACTATACCGGCAGCTATGGCAGTTTGCTGAAATCAATCGCCTTTTATTTTAAAACTGAGCCATCCGTGAGGTTGGCCGCCCTGCGCGGAGGTTTGGCTTTTGCCGGCTTGAGTGCTTTTTGGACTACCTTAGTTTTTCTGATGGAAGATTCATTTGGATACGGTAGCGGCGTAACCGGAGCATTTGGTTTGTTTGGGATTGCCGGGGCACTTGCCGCAGTGGTAGTCGGCAAGCTGAACGATAAATTCAGTAAAAACAGCATCATACTATTTTCGGTTTTCCTGTTGCTTATATCATGGCTGGTTTTTCTGTTTTCTGCTCACTCTATCATCGGTTTGATCGTAGGTGTAATCATTGTAGATTTGGGGTTGCAGGCTCTGCACATCACTAACCAAAGCATAATTTTCTCCAAAAACCCGGAAGCACGAAACCGGGTGAACACCATTTATATGGTTGGCTTTTTTGTAGGTGGGGCAATCGGTACCATGCTGGGCGCTTCTGCCTGGGAACATTTTGGCTGGACAGGAGTTTCGGTATTGGGTTTAATCTTTTCACTAAGTATTGGTGTTGTTCATGTAGCATTCAGAAAGAAAACAGTTTAAAGGTTGAGATTGCATTCGTACCAGTTATTGGCGGAGGAGTTTGGGCTTAAAGCGAAATAATACTCCTTACTGCCACCCTCCCCCAAGCGCCCGGTAAATTTCAACCATCGCGTTAAGTTGGGTAAAACGGGCATTGATTAGGTCGAGCTGTGAGAACAGTGCATTTTGCCGTGCAGTAATCACTTCAAGATAATTAATCATGCCGTTGTTTAGCAATTCCTCGGAATAACTTGTGGCCAAATCATAGGCTTCAAACTCCAACGATTTAATTCTAATTCGTTCCTCAGCCGCATCAAAAGTATATAAGGCATCAGAAACTTCCTTGCCGGCGTTCAGTATTTTAAGGCGAAAGTTGAGAAGCGCCTGCTCCTGTTGGGCGCGCGCTACTTCGTATTGCGTACGGATGCGCCGTCCGTTCACGACGGGCTGTGCAAGCGAAGCCAATGCTGAAGCAAACAATGAATTTACACTCAGCAGCTTATCCAATTCAATACTTTGTAAGCCTCCATTGGCTGATATCCTCAACGACGGATAAAAATTGCTCTTTGCAACATTGGTAAGTTCAAAAGCATGAATCAGGTTATACTCTGCCACCATCACATCGGGTCTGTTTCGCAACAGTTGTGCGGGGAAACCCACTTTTATTTCTGCCAGCACCGATTGATCGTCAAGCCCGTTTCTTGGAATACTTTGCGGAGCTTCTCCCAACAAAACGGACAGGGTGTTCTCCAACAACTTTATGTTTCTTTTTATGTCAACCAGCAGCGCCATTGCGTTCAATAGCTGTGCTTCGGTCTGTTTTACGCCCACTTCGTTAACATAACCGGCCTCTTTCAGCGCCCTTGTGGTTTCGAGGCTGCTTTTTCTGTTGACCACGGTCAGTTCGGTGATCCGCAACTGCTCATCAAACGCAAGAAGCTGGTAATAAACCGAAGCAATGCTGGCTATCAGTTGGGTCTTTACAGCTCTGTGAGCCGCTACGCTTTGCAAATAAGAAGCATGAAAAGCCCTTTGATTGCTTCTGATCTTTCCCCAAATATCGGCTTCCCACGAAGCATTGGCTGAAAGCTCGAATTGAGTAATTCCACCGTCGTAGAGCTTTCCCATGCCGCCGTTTTTCGACATTTTTTGATGTGCCACCTGCCCGGATGCACCAATTACGGGAAGGTTTCCTGCTTTACCCTGTTTGTAATAGGCTTCAGCGGCATATATCTGTTGCAGGGCAATGCGAATATCCATATTGTTTTCAAGACCCTTTTCAATGTGCCGGATTAACAGCGGATCTGAAAACAATTCCCGCCAGGAAAGCTCAGCCGCGCTCATACTGTCCCGCGAAAGCTGATCGGTTCTGAACCGGGCTTCATCAACTACATCCGGTCGTTGATAATCTTTTGTAACATAACAGGATTGTATGAATACAAGGAGTATCGGAATGAAAATTAGTTTGAGCTTCTTCATTTTAAAAATTATCTTGAACGTGAGTAGTTTCAGTAATAAACTTAGGCTTACCGCTTATTTTTTCCTGAAGCCACTCGAATAAAATGTATAAGATGGGCACTACCAGAACGCCAAAAACAGTCCCAACGAGCAATCCGCCTACTGCACCCGTACCAATCGACCGGTTTCCGGAGGCTCCTGTGCCGCTGGCAAAAACCAAGGGCAACAAACCAATAATGAATGCAAAAGAAGTCATAAGAATGGGCCGCAACCTCACTCTGGCTCCTTCATACGCAGCGTCAACAATGGAATAGCCGGCCCTACGACGCTGTATGGAAAACTCCACAATCAAAATGGCATTCTTGGCAAGTAGTCCCAAAAGCATAATCATAGAAATCTGGAAATAAATATTCACTTCCAAGCCGGCAAATTTCGTGGATAAGTAGGCGCCCATAATCCCCACAGGCAGAGAGAGCAAAACTGCTAAGGGAAGCAGGTAGCTTTCGTATTGTGCAGATAAAAGAAAGTAAACAAACAAGATGCTCAAAATAAAAATGATGGTCTTTTGACTTCCCGCAGCAATTTCTTCGCGTGTTAATCCGGAGAAATCCACGAAATAATTATTGGGCAAAGCTGTAGCGCTTATCTCCTGCACGGCATTGATAGCATCGCCGGATGAATAACCCGGAGCCGCGGCACCATTAACGTTTGCCGAGTTGAAGAGGTTGAACCGGGTCACTGCCTGAGGGCCATAAACCCTTTTCAGCGAAATAAACTCCGTAATGGGCGCCATTTCACCTTTTGTATTTCTGACATACATGGTGTTCAGATTCTCCGTGCTTGCCCTATCAATCGGTAGGGCCTGCACAAATACCCGGTATTGTTTTCCAAAACGCGAAAAATCTGCCGCATATATTCCGCCTATGTATCCTTGCAGCGTAGCGAAAATACTGCTGATGGACACGCCTGCCTCTTTGGCTTTCGGCACATTCAGCATAATTTCGTATTGAGGATAATTGGTATTGAACGAACTCTGGGCATACAGTATTTCAGGACGTTGCATTAGTTGTCCTAAAAACTCTTTCGTAACGCGGTCCAGTTCGTTAAAATCGCCTCCCAACCGGTCCAGAACTGTCATTTCGAAGCCTGACGAAATCCCAAAACCCGGAATACTTGGAGGTGCAAAGAATAAAATGTTAGCATCAGGAATGGTTGCAGCAGCCTCGAACATTTTCCTCATAATTGCATTGGAAGACATTGACTTGTCTTTCCGTTCGCCCCAAGGCCTCAGTTTCAGGAATCCAAGGCCATAGTTACTACCGGCGCCTGAGATCAAACTAAATCCGTTGACCAAAGTACCTCCCTCAAAGCCCGGAATATCTTTTATTTTACTGTATAGCTCCTGGGTAACCGCTACAGTCCTGTCTAAGGAAGCCCCGACAGGAAGTTCAACATTGGCAAAAATCATCCCGCGGTCTTCATTGGGTACAAAACCTGTGGGAGTGCTCGCTGCCGACCAATAAATTAGTCCAGCGGAGGCGATTATAATTACAGCGGTAATCCACTTGTGTTTATACAGAAAAGATAAAGACTTTACATATTGTTTTGTTGTAGCCGTAAAAGCAATATTGAATGTGGTAAAGAAACGTTGAGCGAGGTTTTTCTTAGCGTGCTCACTGGTGTGATGTGGCTTTAAAAGCAGGGCACATAGTGCAGGGCTCAATGTTAAAGCATTCACCGCCGAAATAGTAAGAGCCACAATTAAGGTTACACCAAACTGTTCATAAAAGACCCCGGTAGGACCGGTAATAAAAATTACCGGAATAAATACCGCCCCCATTACAAGGGTAATGGAGATAATTGCTCCTGTAATTTCTTCCATCGCTTTGTGCGTGGCAACGTGGGAATCCTTTTCTCCTCCTTCTAATTTTGCATGAACTGCCTCCACCACCACAATGGCATCATCTACCACGATGCCAATGGCCAACACCAAAGCAAACAAGGTGAGAAGATTGATTGAATATCCAAATATGCTCAGAAAGAAAAATGTACCCACAATAGAAACCGGAACAGCAATAGCCGGAATTAGTGTTGATCGAAAATCCTGAAGGAAAATAAATACCACCAGAAACACCAGGATGAATGCTTCGATAAGCGTAAGAACCACCTTTGCAATCGAGGCGTTTAAGAATTCATTCGTGTCGAAATTTATCATTGTGGACAAGCCTTCGGGAAAATCAGTTTCCAACACGTGGATTGTGCTGTGTACATTTTCAACAATTTCTTTCGCATTTGAACCCGGGGTCTGGTAAACGCCCATGCTAACCCCTGGCAAACCGTTGACATTGGATAATACCGTATAACCTTCGGCATCCAGTTCAACTTTAGCTAAATCCCTTAACCGTAGAAACTGGCCATTATCCAGTGCTTTAATCACAATGTCGCCGTACTGCTCTGCTGTTTTAAACCGTCCGCCATAAGTAATCACATACTCAAATGCTTGTGCGCTGTTTTGCCCCAGAGCCCCTGCGGCAGCTTCTAAGCTCTGCTCGTTAATAGCAGCAGTGATATCCGATGGCATCAGCTTGTAGGCTGCCAATTTCTCGGGTTGAAGCCAAATACGCATGGCATAATTCTTAGCACCCAATACGGTCACATCCCCTACCCCTTCAATCCTTTTCAGAGCAGGCAGAACATTGATATTCAAATAATTTTGAATGTAAGTAGCATCGTAATCTTTATTATTCGACAATACGGTGAAGAACATTAATGCACTCGTTTGCTGCTTTTGGGTACTTACTCCCGATTGGGTTACTTCCCTGGGCAACAAAGGCAGTGCTCTTGAAACCCTGTTCTGCACGTTCACCGAAGCAATATCCGGGTCAATGCCTTGCCTGAAAAACACCTGAATGCTTGCACTCCCATTGTTGCTGGCGGTAGAAGTAATATAGGTCATTCCTTCAACGCCGTTTATTTGCTCTTCCAAGGGGATAATCACACTTTCCAAAACGGTTTGCGCATTCGCTCCCGGAAAGTTGGCGGATACGCGCACGGTTGGCGGCGCAATATCAGGATACTGGGTTACAGGCAAAGTGGTTAAACCAAGTACTCCCAATAAGAGCAGAATAATGGAAACCACCGTTGACAATACAGGCCTGTCTATGAATTTTTTCAGCATTGAAAGTTCTTATTTAAAAACCACATTTAATGAATTGGCGATACTATCGAAAGGCACTGGCTGAGCTACAATTGGCGTATTCGAACGAATTTTCCCAACGCCTTGTGCTACAATCTTATCCCCGGCATTTACGCCCGAAGTGATAATAGCTAAATTATCCACTCTGTCCTTTACTTCCACCGTAGCGGAAATTGCCAAAGTATCTCCCTGCACTTTAAACACATACACCCTGCCCTGTTGCTCAAAAGTGGATGATTCCGGCACTACAACGGCATCTTCATAAGTTTTGGGAATTCGTATTTTACCGCTGCCCCCATTTGCCAAAAGCCGCTCGGGATTGGGAAAAGTAGCCCTGAAACTTACTGTTCCCGTAGAGGTATTAATTTGACCGGTAACCGTTTTTATTTTTCCCGGGTGATCATAAATTTCGCCGTTCACCAATTCCAGCTCTACCGGCGGAAAATTGTTTATTTTTTCGGTAAGGTTATTTCCTTCCATGTTTTGGATGAAATTCAAGTAATCAATTTCATTCATCGAAAAGAAAGCATACACTTCGTTTGTAACAGACACTGTGGTTAGCGGAACCGGATCTCCCGGGCTGACCAGGGCACCTTCCCGGTGAGGAATTGCCCCCACATAACCGTTCACCGGACTTTTAATAGTAGCATAGTCGATGCTGGCAATAATGCTGTTATAATTCGCCTGAGCCTGCGCCAGTTTCGCTTCGGCGGTAGATAACTGCACCTTGCTGATGATATTTTTCTCCACCAAGGGTTTCAGCTTTTCTATCTCTACCTGGGCAACGTCAATATTGGCTTTCGCTGCGTCTGCATCCTGCGTTAACGACTGTGTTTCAATTCTAAAAAGCGTTTGACCTTTTGTTACTTTTTGACCTTCATCCACTAAAACTGCGATAATGTAACCACTCACTTTAGCTCGTACAGCACTGTTTATAGTCCCTTCAATGCTTGCAGGATAAGAGGTAAACCCGGTAACCGTTTTAAGCGGAACCTCAATTACAGGATAGGGCAATGCTTGTGGTGCCAGTGGTTGCCCTCGCTTATCATTTTGGCACGATGCCAAAAAAAACAGGCTTACTATAAAGCCTAAATAATTTACTTTTATCATTGTTTTCTGTTAAATTATCCATTTCTATCCAACTGTACCGAACGTTCATTCGGTTAACAAAATAAGTATCAACATTGTTTCTGACAAAACTTTCGGGTCTTTATATCGAAAATTTATTGTCGATTTAATCTTCTTCTCTACGCACGGGCTGATTCATTATGTTTGTACGTATAAAATTAAAAGACATTATTAATCATGAAAAAATCGATTCTAAATTTTGTTTGTTAGTGAATACTAACTAACTTTGCGCTGATTGTTGAAAAATGAATGTGCAGGACTGAAGGTCCAGAACCTTATCATTTAAAATTAGTAACAATATATTCATAGATGAGGTAAACGAGATGAGTAAAAATAAAAAAACAGTTCGGAAGGATTCCTTTACAATTGAGGAATCGTTCAACATTGAAATTTCCAGCAGCGAGCGCTTACGTTCGCTCTTATTAATTGCACTGCTGGGGCTTGAGGCCGTACTTCTGATTGTGATCTATCTGTTTTACCGGGAGCAATATAATGGACTGTTCAATTCCCCTATTTCACTGTATGCAATTCTGATTTTCACCTTGCTGATTATTGTTTATGAATCGTTTGTACATTATTTTATTGGCAAAGGAATACCACTTTATTTTCAGCGTAAAAGTGTTTTTGGCTATTTAAATACATTTTCTGAAATAACCCTGCTCACGGTATTATTCATTTTCATTATTGAATATTCGGGCCAGACAGTTATCCTGCAGACTCCGGCCACCCTCACTTATTTTCTTTTCATAGTGCTTTCTACTTTGCGGCTTAATTTTAAGCTTTCCATTTTCACCGGCGGATTAGCCGCCGTTGAGTATATAGGCGTCTCGGTTTATTATTCCACGGTTTTTAGTGATGTGCCAGTGGATCGTTTTCATCCCGATTTAACCGGCATGCAATACTTAGGTCAAGGTATGATGTTGTTGATTTCCGGGATTGCGGCAGGATATGTTGCCGACCTGATAAAACAGAAAATGTTAGTTTCGTGGAAAAGCATCCAGGAAAAAAATGAAGTAATCGACTTGTTCGGGCAACAAATTTCACCGCAGATTGCCGAACGCATCCTTGAGAATAAGGACGAACTTTCCGGAACCCGCAAGAATGTATGCGTTATGTTCCTGGATATTCGGAACTTTACCCCTTTCGTAGAAAACCATTCGCCGGAGGAAGTCGTGGCCTACCTCAACAAACTGTTTTATTTTATGATCGACATTGTGCAAAAATACGACGGGGTAATTAACCAGTTTCTCGGCGACGGATTTATGGCCACCTTCGGCGCCCCCGTGTCCGGAGGGAATATATCGCAAAAGGCGGTAATGGCATCGATGGAAATCATTCAAAAAGTAAAACAGGAAAACCAATCCGGAGATATTCCGCCAACCCGCATCGGAATAGGGCTCCATTATGGCGAAGCGGTTATCGGCAACATTGGTTCTGCCAGCCGAAAACAGTATTCAATAACCGGGGATGTGGTTATATTAGCCGCAAGGATAGAACAACTCAATAAGATTTATCAATCGCAACTCATTATTTCCGATCAGATTTTCAGAAAACTTTCCGGAGAAATAAAAGCTGTATTTACGGTGCAGGAACCCGTGAATATTAAAGGAATTAACCAGCCGTTTTCACCTTATATTTTAGACGAAATGGATAAAAACATTAAAAATAACAAAAATGAAAATTAGCAAGGCAATTGTTGTTGAAGCCGAAAGGCATGTTTCAAATAAATTAAGAAACGAAATCCCCGAGGCTTATACCTATCACACGCTGGACCATACGCTGGAAGTAGTCAAAAATGCCATTTATATCGGAACAAAAGAGAATTTGGATGAAAATGAAATGAGCCTATTGGTGGTTGCCGCCTGGTTTCACGATGTGGGCTATGTAAAAACATATCAGGGCCACGAAGCGGAAAGTGCTGCAATGGCCGATGAATTTCTGGCAGAGCGGGAAGTGGACAAAAGCATCCGCGACATCGTAGTGGATGGCATTCTATCTACCACTTTTCCGCAGCAAGCCAAGACAAAAATCGCCGAAGTATTGTGCGATGCCGATTTTATGCACCTCGGACAAAGCACTTATTTCGACCGGGCCCGAAAGCTTCGTCAGGAACAAAAAAGTGCCGGTGTTGCAGCATTAAAAAAAATTGATTTTGACAAGGAATCAGTAAAAGTATTTGAACAACATCGCTATTTCACCACTTATTGCCGGAATACATTGACGGAAACCAAGGAAGCGAACTTAAAACGTATTAAAGAGAAAATTGCTTCAAGCGCAACAAAACCAAAGAATATAAAATCAAGAAATTATTCCCGTGGGGTGGATTCCATGTTTAAACTTACTGCCCGGAACCAGATCAATCTGAGCCAAATTGCCGACAACAAATCCAACATCCTCATCTCGCTTAACGGCATTATCATCTCGCTGGCACTGGCTACCTTGGTGAGCAAATTTAAACAGGAACCGGCCATTATTGTTCCAACTATCATTTTTATTCTCTTCAGTTTGTCCACCATCGTATTGGCTATTCTTTCCACCCGGCCCAACATTTCATCGGGTAAATTCACCCGCGACGACATCACACAAAAGAAAGTGAATCTCTTGTTTTTCGGGAATTTTTACAATATGGAACTCGAAGAATATGAATGGGCAATCGGGGAAATGATAAACGACGATCCGTATTTGTATTCCACGCTCACCAAAGATCAGTATTCCCTTGGCAAGGTATTGGCTAAGAAATACCGTTTATTGCGTTGGGCCTACAATATTTTTATGGTAGGGATCGTGGTCACTGTCGGAGCTTTTCTGTTTGTGTTTATCTGACTTTAATTTACGTGCGACAAATTATTAATGGGTAAAAAAGCGATTATGAAACGAGGCATCACAAAAATATTTTTGAGACATAGGAACGTGATTATGGCGAGTTACATGGGTTACCATAAAAAACAAATAATTACAAACACATGAAAACAATTCCAAAACTGGAAATCCTTCTGATTCAAATCGAAAGTATTGTTGAGAAGGCGGAAAAACTTGCGCAACAATACGACGAAAGCATTCATTCGGTTCACAAAGATTATCGCGAAAGCGCACTGAACCTAATGCATTATTTAGCTTTCAGGAGTTTTGACAATAGCAGTTTGCAGCAAGGCCTCCGGTATATGGGCTTGCCTGATTTGGCCAACATTGAAGGGCATGTTATGTGCAGCCTGACTACAATCCGCACAATTATAGAACACCTGTTGAACATTGAAGACGTTTTACCGCAAGAGAAATGCATCAGCATTAAAAAAAGCGAAAAATTACTTCGGAAGAATACAAGGCGTCTTTTAGGAAATAAACCAACCAAGAGGATTACCCGCATCAAAGTTACCTTACCGCCGGAAGCTGCCGAAAGTCATCATTTTGTAAAAAAACTGATGCAAAAAGGGATGAACAGTGCTCGCATCAACTGCGCACACGGTGACGAACAAGAGTGGGAACGGATGATTGAAAATGTAGAAAAAGCGAGTATGTCTGTAAAGCGGAAGTGCATGATAATGATGGATCTTGGCGGCCCAAAATTACGTACCGGCCCCATGCAGCCCGGGCCACAGGTTATTCGTATTAAGCCACAACGCGATTCATCGGGGAAATTAATAAAACCCGCCCGCGTTTGGATAGCACCAACCGATGTGCCACCGCCCGCAAATGATGCAGATGCCATAATTCCGGTAAGCGAATCGTTTGTCGAAAAAATAAAAAAAGGAAACAGTTTATGGTTTACCGATTCACGCGGGAAAAAATGCAGCATTTACATTGATAGCAAACGTGGAAAAGGGAGATGGGGGCTATGCTCCCGCTCAGCGTACATTGCTACCGGAATGGAGTTGGTTTTGGACAAAGTAAGTAAAGCCGGCAAGGAGAAACATTTTGTGGGCGAGTTACTTCCCGTTGAACAGTTTATCACCTTACGCATTGGTGACAAACTCTTGCTTCACAAAGCACCTGTTCCCGGGGCGCCGGCTCAATATGATTCAAGCGCGAATTTGGTTGCTCCGGCACACATCTCCTGTACCCTCCCGGAAATTTTTCAATATGTAAAAACCGGTGAACGCGTATCGCTTAATGATGGTAAAATTGAGGGTGTTGTTGAAAAAGTGGATTCTGATGAGATGCTGCTATCAATAAACTATGCAGCCGCTTCGGGCAGTAAGTTGAGGGCCGATAAAGGGATTAATTTTCCGGAAACAAATGTGAAAATGAGCGGCTTAACCGAAAAAGATAAGCAGGATTTGTCTTTTGTCGCTAAAAGTGCCGATGCGATTAACCTTTCGTTTGTGAATTGCGCAAGCGATGTGAAAGAGCTACAAAACGAACTGGAAAAGTACGACGAAAAACCGGGAATTGTGTTGAAAATAGAAACCCGGAACGGCTTTAAAAACCTGCCCGAAATTTTGTTGCAGGCTATGCAAACCTACCCGGTGGGAATTATGGTGGCACGCGGCGATTTGGCCATTGAAACCGGTTGGGAAACTTTTGCCACGATTCAGGAAGAAATCATGCGCATCGGCGAGGCAGCTCATGTGCCGGTTATTTGGGCCACACAGGTGCTTGAATCCCTAATGAAAAAAGGCATCCCCACCCGCTCCGAAATTACCGATGCCGCCCTGGCACAAAGGACCGAGTGTGTAATGCTCAACAAAGGGCCATACATTGAGAAGACACTTAAAACCCTAAATGCGATATTGGTGCAAATGCAAAACCAGCAGAGAAAACGCCAAACTATGCTGCCTAAGCTAAAGGGCGGCGACGGGCTGGATTTGCTTTATGCCGAATCAGATAATCTAAGCGTTGAAACTTAATTTTAAATACAATGTCGAAGTTTTTAATACCTGTTTTTCTATCCGCATTGGTTTTAGCCTTTACGTTGCCGGGAAGTCCGATATACGCTCAAGGGAAAAATACATTCAGCCTCTTTGTTACGGGCAATTCCACCGGGGAAATTTCGGACACGACACTTTTCAGCCAGTGGAAAAAACAAGCATCCCTGTGCGAAAACCTTGCCGTTTTGCTGGCAGGGAATGTTGCGAACATAGAAAAAGCATCAATTTCAGAGAAATTTATCCTGAACGAAAACCACCCGCTGCTCATTGCACCGGGAAAAGCAGAATGGGCAAACGGCGCTCGCATGGGGAAAGAGTTCATCAAACAACTGAATAAGAATTTGTCTGAAAAATTTGAGAACCCTGTTTTCTTTCCAGAGCCAGGTTGCCCCGGTCCTGTCGAAGTTGTTTTGAACGATCATTTGGCCGTGATTTTGATTGATACCTGGTGGTGGGCACATAAATTCGACCGGCGGTTTAACAAGTGCGGCATCGAAAACCCGGGCGATGTGCTAATCTGGATAGAAGATGCCATCCGAAGGCATTATCCCGACAAACATGTGGTAATAGCGGGCCACCATGCCCTGAAAAGTTACGGAAATACCAGTGGTTACTTTTCCGTTGGACAATGGCTGCTTGAGTCGCCCTACACCTTTTTCAGAAAGCTCCCCGGAACACGTCAGGACAACCATCACCCCGATTTTAAAGGCTTTCGGGATGGGATGATTTCGTTACTGAAAAAATACCCCAATGTGGTGTATGTTTCTGCAGGAGAGGCAAATCTTCAATATATTCAAAACGAACGAGTACATTATATCATCTCCGGGTCCTGGGAAAAACAGGAGTATGTGAACCTTAAACTCCCCGAATTCGGCACAAAGGAAAATGGCTTTTCCCGGCTCACTTTTTCGCCGGACGGCAATTGCTCGCTGGCTTTTTTCAATGCAAACCAACTGCTGTATCAAAAAACCATTTATAAACGGGAATTTGTTGTCCCCAAACCTGAAACTGCTTTTGCGGAACAATTGCCCGACAGTATTTGTACAGTGGCAAGCACCCGCTACAACATTTCGGAAGCGGCATACCGCTGGCTGGGAAAGAATTATCGTGATGTATGGGAAACACCGGTAAAAGCTGAAGTTTTTGACATTGGCACAAAAAAAGGCGGGTTAAAGATTTTACAACGTGGAGGTGGAATGCAAACCTATTCGCTCCGGCTTGAAGATACCGATGGAAAACAGTATGTGCTTCGATCCATCGATAAATATGTAGAGCCCGTTATACCTACCGGACTTCGTAACACTTTTGCAGTGGATATTGTACAAGACCAGATTTCGGCATCCAATCCGTATGCCGCCCCCGTTGTTGCCGCGCTGGCAGAGCAGGCAGGTGTTTATCACACCAACCCCGAAGTGCTGTATGTTCCCGACGATCCGCGATTGGGGATTTACCGGCTTGACGTGGCAGGAAAGCTTTTCCTTTTTGAAGAACGCCCGGCTGGCGACCGTAGCGACGTGCCCAGTTTTGGCGGATCGGAAAAAATTGTTTCAACCGCAAAAGTGATCGAAAAAATTACAGCTTCACCGAATTATCGTGTGGACGCCAAATTCGTTTTGCGCGCACGCTTGTTCGACATTGTGATAAAAGACTGGGACCGTCACGAGGATCAGTGGCGCTGGGCTGCTTTTGAACAAAACGGAAAAACGGTTTTTAAACCCATTCCGCGCGACCGCGACCAGGCATTTTTCGTGAATGAAGGCATTGTGCCCTGGATAGCAGCCCGAAAATGGTTGTTGCCAAGAATACAGGGGTTTACTGAATACACAGAAAACATCGATGGTTTGGCATTTAACGCCCGCTACTTCGACCGTACTTTTCTAAGCGGAAACAGTTGGGAAGAATGGCTACGCCAAATCGATTCGCTCAAAGTTTTATTGACGGACAACCAAATTGATTCTGCCATGCTGGCTTTTCCCAAAGAGGTTTACCCGCTATGTGCCCCGCAAACCGCCCATATATTAAAAGCCCGCTTGAAAAACCTGGAGCCAATGGCACGCAACCTCTATTTGTCGCTGGCAAAAGAAGTGAGCATCACCGGCACCAATGAAGCCGACCTTTTCGAAATAAAAGCCCTTTCGGATACGGCCTTGCAAGTTTCAGGATTCGAACTTAAACCAAATGGCAAAAAGGGACAACGGTTTTATCACCGTACATTTTTTTCATCCGAAACAAAAAAAATTCACCTTTATGGTTTAGACGGAAAAGACCGGTTTGATTTGGGCGGAAACTACAAGGGTAAAATAGAATTGAACATTATTGGCGGAAAGAATAACGATGAGGTTTCCGTCTCGAAACCTTCTTCACTGAAAAACTTTTCGGTTTACGATAAAAAAAATACGGAGATAGCACCCGAAATTGCAAGGAAATTAAAAACCCATTACGACCCGGAAGCTCTGAAGTACAATAGGGAAGATTTTAAATACGACGTAGTTTACCCCGGAATTTATTCGGGCTACAACCCCGATGACGGGATATTTCTGGGAGGCGGGCCCATTTTTACAAAATATTCAAGGTACCGGCAACAACGCTACGAAATTTTTGGAAACTATGCTTTTGCAAACAAGGCTTTCAATCTCCGGTTCGCGTCTCAAAATAGTTTCCCGCTGCGGCGATTGGACGTAAACTTCAACCTGGATTATAACTCACCGGGATATGCCGGCAACTTTTTCGGGCTGGGCAACGAAACCCGATGGGAGGTCCCTAAATCAGAAAAAGAATTTTACCGGCTGCGCATGAGAAGCTATTCGGCCCAACTCGATTTTATCAAGTGGTTAGATGCCGACAAGATCCACAAAGCCGGCCCCGGCGTGCTATACAGCTATGCCGATACCGAAGAAACGGCCGGGCGGTTTATTGCACAAGCTGGAAACGGGCTAACAGAAAATGACCTGGCAACCAACGCTTATACCGGGGTATATCTTAAATATGAACTCAACACGCTCGCCGGAATGCAGAAAAAGACCGAAGAAGAATTTGCCGGGAGCAGCGTTTTCCCTTCACGCGGCATGCAATTGAAAACCCGTGCAAGTTATTTTACAGGACTGAATGAACAAAGCAACAACTTCGTTAAACTCTCGGGCGACTGGGCAACTTACCTGAGTTTCGCACAGCGGCCGTGGGTAGTGTATGCCCTTAGGGTAGGGGGCGAAAAACTGTTTGGCGATTATGCGTTTCACCAGGCAGCAAAACTCGGACACACCGAAAACCTTCGCGGATTCCGTGAAACCCGCTTCTATGGCGATGCTTCGTTTTACGTGAATGCGGAAATTCGCATCCGCATGAAACAGTTTCAAACCTACCTGCTGAACGGTACTGCGGGGGTGCTGTTGTTTAACGATACCGGACGGGTGTGGTTAGAAGGCGAGGATTCCAACCGGTGGCACAACGGAACCGGACTGGGCCTTTGGTTCTCCCCTTTCGATATGGCCGTTGTTAGCGTTTCGTATGCTGCCAGCCGGGACGATAAACTATTTAACTTCTCCTTCAATTATCAGTTTTAGTATGGAAAATGTAGCACGCAAAGGCACAAAGGCACAAAGGCGCAAAGGTTCTCAATATAGGTTTCAAGCCAGACACTTCGCGGCTTTGCGGCTTTGCGAGAGGTTTTTAGAATAATACGTATGCTGAAAATATTTTTTATAGTGCTGTTGGCTGTTTTGCTGGACATTTCAGCTTTTGCCAATCCGAGAATCTACCTGGTGCGCCATGCCAAAGTGGATATAAAAAGACCCGGCTGGCAAAACTCTAAAAATGCCGCTTTGTATAAAAAGGAATACAACCGGACCGATATAAAGCCGTTCAGCCCTGATAAAGTCAGGGAAAAAATAGAATCCGTTGAAAGTATCGACACCGTATTTTGCAGCCCTCAACTCAGGGCAATAGAAACAGCATCCGTTCTGTTTCGCAACGGTGTTATTCTCACAATAGACAGTGTGCTTGTTGAACTCGATTATCCGGTGGTCAAGATTCCGGTATTGCAATTCCCGGCGAGGGGCTGGTTGATGGTATCAAGTCTTACCTGGATGGCAGGGATAAACCCGGGAAACAAAATCAGCTATCGAAAACGCAAAGAAGAGTTGGATGTTTTTTCAGATGAACTGGCTAACTTTGCTGTGCGCAACGGCAGCGCAGTGGTTGTTGCCCACGGGATGGTGAACCGCGAGATGGTGAAGATTCTGAAGGACAAAGGATGGCATTTTTGCGAGGGCAACAGAACCCGCCACAAAAACTTGTCGGTAAATTGTTTGGAGTATATTTGTGATGAAAAAGAAATTCCTGCGGAATAATATGGCTCTATAACGGATAATATGGGCAGATAAAGAACTTCTTCAATGCCGATAGGCATGAAATGATTATAGTAAAAAGATGTGTAACAATGGAAAAATGCCGAAGGCATGACATGATAATACCACCGCTTCGCGGTTTATAACTCGCGTGCACTCACATTCTATAATCATTCCAACCCTTCGGGTTTGACGAATTTCCATTTAGAGATTATCCATACAAAACGTTATAGAACCATTAATAATCATTCAATAAAATGGTAAACTACATTTTTTTAATTGCGGCTTTCAATGCTTTCTTCTTTTCGGTGCTTTTGGTTCAGAAAAAATCAAAGGCAGTGCACGATAAAATACTCATTTACTGGCTTCTATATCTCGGCATTTATATTGGAATCTATTCGTTAACTTCCAGGCAATTGTTTACCGGCTTCCCACTTTTATCAGCCAGTTTCATTTCACTGCTCATGCTGCATGGACCCTTTTTGTACTTATATATCCATTCGCTGATTAACAACGAATCCAAATTCAATATCAACTATTTTCTTCATTTCGCCCCATTCGTCCTTTTTAATTTATACTTGGTTGTTGTCTCTTTTTTCCCTAAAATTTCAGGAAATATTAGATTAGACCATGTGGAGAGTGAAATCGGTGCTCCATGGTTGTTTAATTTCTTTTTAATCCTCACCGCACTGTCTGGTCCTGTTTATTTCATTTTATCCATAAATCTGTTTAAAAAATTAGACATCAATATTTTTAATAATTTCTCGACTATCGAAAATATAAACCTCGACTGGTTGCGAAAACTGGTTTATACTTTTGCTGTTGTTTGGACGGTTTTAATGGCGATAGCAACAATCCACCACGTTTTTCATTTGTTTTCGTGGATTTTTTGTGCCGATGGACTTTCACTTTCGATCTCGGGTTTTATAATTCTTATTGGATATTTTGGATTAAAACAAAAGGAAATTTTCTCGGGGTATGACAAGGACCAGTTTATTACCGAGGACAATGCAACAAAATATGAAGGTTCGGGTTTAAAAGAACCGGATGCCCTCCAGTATGCTGAAAGGCTAAAAAACTTTATGGATACAGAACGGCCATATCTTAATCCTGATTTAAACCTGCCTCAACTGGCAAAAGATTTGGATATACCCTCACATCAGTTGTCGCAGGTAATCAATAAAAACATCGGGCTAAATTTTTTCGACTTTATTAACAGTTACCGGGTTGAAGAAATTAAGTCCAAAATAGCCAATCCGGAATACAACAAGTTTTCGTTGTTAGGAATTGCCTTCGAGTCCGGTTTTAACTCAAAATCAGCTTTTAACCGGGTCTTTAAAAACCTAAGCGGAGAAACTCCATCCCAGTACAAAAAAAGATTTCTTACTTAAATGATTATTGCCCCTTTGCTAAAAAAGGGGTCATGTTATAATCCGGGACTAATTTAAACGATGTAACAGGTGCTATCTTACAAAGTAGGTCGCACAGGTTGTTTAATGCCTGTACTTTTGACTCATAATTATTTTATTAATCATTTAAAAAACAAGAAAAATGAAAAGCACAGAAAAAAAATCAGAAATGAAAACCAAGGGAATCATAATTTCCCTCAAGGCAACAGCCGCTGTAGTTCTATTATTAATGTTAACCGTATTGGCATACATTCCCGCATCGGCTCATTGTGACTCGTACGACGGCCCGGTAATAAAAGATGCCGCCAAAGCACTTGAAACGAACAATGTAAAATTAGTTTTGAAGTGGATAAGCCCGGAACAAGAAAAAGAAGTTATCCCGCTGTTTAACAAAACCTATCAACTTAAAACGGGAGATAAAGAGATTTATGCAATTGTTGAAAAAAACTTCTTAGAAACGCTGGTCCGCCTTCACCGTGAAACCGAAGGAGCCCCATACACCGGACTGAAATCGGCAGGGAGCACCAAACAAATCGTTCAGATGACTGATAAGGCTATTGACACAGGCAACGTAGAAGGTTTTTTGACGACATTGAATAAACACATTGATAACGTAATTCGCGAAAAATACCAGAAAGTAGCCGAACTCAATAAAGTAAAGAACAATTCTGTTATAGAAGGCAGAGAATATGTGGAAGCCTATGTGGATTATACGCACACAGTTGAAGCATTGCATGATATTATGGAGCATGGTGGCGGACACGAAGGGCATCATTAATAGATTTAAAAGGACAAGGCTGATAAAATAGTCGCAAAGCCGAAGCACCCACATTTAAAGAAGGGGAGAAATATACTTCTCCCCTTCTTTAATTCAAATCCAAAAGAAAAAAAATGTTAAAAAACAGTCAAATATTTTGCATGTTAGTAAATACTAACTAACTTTGATGCGAAATTCATATTTAAAAAAGAATGAACAATCAAACGGACAGGCAGACGGAAATCATGGAGGCAGCCTTGAACCTTATTAGTAAAAAGGGAATTCAAGGACTAACCCTCAAAAATATTTCTAAAAAAATCGGCATTTCAGAACCGGCAATTTACAGGCACTTCGCAAGTAAAACCGATATACTGCTTAGTATTTTGAGCAATTTTAAAGAAATGGCAGTGATGCTCTCCAATATGATGAAAGGCTATCAAGCTCCCGCTTCAGAAAAAATAAACTTTCTGTTTTCAAGGATGCTCGAATTATTCACAGAGACCCCTTCCATGGTATCGGTTATATTTTCCGAAGAGATTTTCAAAAACGAACCGGTGTTGAAAACCAGAATAATTGAAATTTTAAATCTACATGCTCAAACCATCGAGAACATTATCTTGAAGGGGCAGGAGGAAGATAACACCCGGACAGATGTTGATGCAAAAAACCTGACATTAATTGCAATGGGTTCATTCCGCTTGCTGGTAAAAAAGTGGGATTTGAACAACCACAACTCTAACTTAAGCGATGAAGGGAACAACCTGATTGAGATGCTGAACAAAATTTTGGACAAATAATTAATTAGTTATGAAGAAGTTACTTAACTATTTGCTCGTTGCAATACTGTTTATTTTTGGGTTAATTACTTTATTCCTAAGTATTTCCATATTCTTTGATTGGTTTGGAGTCAGGGAAATGGAAGGGGATTATGTGCTTTTTGTAGTTATCGCAAATTTTATTGCAAGCATCCTCTACCTTTTTGCGGCCTATGGTTTTTTGAAAAAGAAATTTTTCACCGCAAAAGTTCTTTGGACCACTGTAGCTGTTCTTGTCGCCGCTTTTGCAGGACTATTGATTCATATCTATTCAGGGGGCATCTACGAATCAAAAACAATTTCAGCCATGATTTTCCGAATTGCGATTACCGGCATTCTCGCTGTAGCCGCATATTTTATGATTAACAGGAATCGGATACGAAAATGTTGATATTTTTTACAAAGTCAGTTAGTTAATGTTAACAAACTCGAATTGAAAAAGCTATGAAAACAACAAATAAGGAAATAGCACAAAAGGCAGCACAGATTATCCTGGATACCGGATTAGAAGAGCTTACCATTTCCAATCTTGCTATTGCATTAGAGGTAAATGAAAGTCAACTCTACCGACAGTTGACAAAAGACGATGACATCGTATTGATACTCCTTCTAAGCTTCGAAACCGACATTATTCAAGCCGTGAAAGAACTTGCCAACAAAGTCCATTCGGCCGAGGCTGAACTGAAATTGCTGTTTAAAAGAATCTACTTGTTGTTCCTGCAAAAACCGCATTACCTCTCCATCATCTTCGACAAAAACTTAAAAGAACGAGACGAAAGCATAAAAAAATCCTTTGTAAGGATAAGAAATGTTGCCGAAGGTTATCTGACCCTAATAATTGATAAAGGGAAAAACGAATACACATTCAAAACCAAAGTGCCCACCAGGGTATTGGTTGACCAAATGTTGGCCAGCTTTAGAATACTGATGAAAGATGAACAACGTGTGAACGAAATGGTTATTGAATTAAAAACATTGAGAAAGTTAAATGATTAGCATAAAACAGAAAAGAATGAAGCGATTAAATAAATTTGTAGCGGTAATCATCGCATTGCTCCTCTTACCGGCAGTTTTGCAAGCACAGGTCCCATTAAAAATCGGGATTAGCAAAGATGCCGCTACCGGTGAATTTGAAATACTTTCGCAGCAGATTCGATCGGAGATAGAGGCACTGACACAAGCACGTGGCGGGGTTGATTTCAAAGAAATAAGCGCGGGCTGGCAACCTGATAAAGTGAACGAAAACCTTCGTGATCTTTTAGCTGATCCTGAAACGGACATCATCGTCACGCTGGGGTTCCTCTCTTCTGCCGCTGCGGCACAATTATCCGACTATCCAAAGCCGGTGATTGCCGCCACAATGTTAGATCCCGGGATGCAGGGCTTGTCGTTGCAACCCGATAGTAGCACCGGCATTTCCAATTTCTCCTACATCCCATCGATGATCCGCTTGCAAAATGATATGCGCGCTTTTAACGGCATGTTTGGGTTTAACCACCTTGCTGTGCTAATTCCCGAGCCGCTTTACACCAATTTTCAGCCGCTCCGTCCGTTCTTAAATCAGGAAGGACAGGGCTTCAGTATCTCTTTTGTCCCGGTGTCGTCCGGGATGGAAGATGCTTTATCACAATTACCGGCTACCGTGGATGCAGCCTATGTTTTTCCAATGGTTCAAAGTACCCCCGCAGAAATAAAAGCACTTTATGATGCACTGAACAACCGTCGAATCCCTTCTCTTGCAGTAGGGGGCTCCGGTGATTTAGAACTGGGTGCCAGTGTAACCTTTACTCCTCAGTTCACTTTGCTGCAAATGGCGCGCGAAGTGGCCCTTCGGGTGTTGAAAGTGAGCGAAGGCACTAATTTGTCCGAAATCCCGGTAACCCGAAGCGAGAATAAACGCACCCCGGTGATCAACATGGAAAGCCTCCGGAAAACCGGTAAATTCCCCTCCGGATGGCAAGAGTTGCAAAATGCAACCCTCATCAACATTGAAAAAATACCCGGCGAAACGTTAGAACTGCGACAGGCAATCGCACAAGCTTTGGAAAATAACCTGCAAGGAAAAATTACCGATCAGGATTTGCTGATGGCGCAAACCGATGTACGCATCGCAAAATCCAACGTATTGCCGCAGGTAGAAGTCTCCGGTTCGGCCGTACAGTTGAGCCAGAATTTAGTTCGGGCTTCCATGGGCCAAAAGGGCGAGTTTACCGTCACCGGCTCGGCTTCCCTCAAGCAGGTGATTTATTCCGAAGCCGCTTTTGCCAATATTGCCCTGAAAAAACTGGCTGCCGAATATGAGCAACAGTCGAACCGGCAAACTATGCTCGACATTGTTTCAAATGCTTCCGGTGCATACATTTCTCTTCTGTTTGCCAAGAACAACCTTCAAATAAAAAATGAGAATGTATATGCCACGCTGCAAAACTTAGAATTAGCCAAAGCAAAAGAGCAGAGCGGCGAAGGTGGAATCTCCGACGTTAACCGCTGGGTTAGCGAGCTGAGCATCAGCAAAATGGAGCTGAACGATGCGCAAGCAGCCTACCAGGCGGCCATGTACCAGTTGAACGAACTGCTTAACCGGCCGATCGGCAGTAGCATTTCCACTCCCGATTCCACTAAAATCGATAAAACCATTGTGCCCGATCAAAGCATCCTGGCGCACTATTTCAGCAACCCAAACCTGACAGAAAAATATGCCGATTTCCTCATCGACGAAATGAATGTCCACTCGCCCGAACTGCAACAATTACTGACTGCAGGCGAAATGGTCGATCGGAAAAAATCGATGCAAATCAGGCAGTTGTTTGTTCCCGAGGTAGCCTTGTTTGGCCAGGCCGACCAGGCTTTTATACGCGAGGGCACCCAGGAAATCCCAAACCTGCCCATCCCTTCCCCACCCGACGATATCACCTGGAACCTTGGGCTGCGCATGAGCCTGCCCATATTTGAGGGAGGCCGCAAAAAAGCAGAAGTGCAACGAGCCACCATCGAACAGGATAAAATTGCCTGGCAAAAAAACGACCTGCTGAACAACATGGAGAAAGGCCTCCGTTCAAACGTTCAGCTTTTAAAAGCTTCGTACAGCGGACTGGGCCTGTCGCAAAATGCCGCCCATGCCGCCGAAGACAACTATAAAGTGGTCCAGGATGCCTATGCACAGGGCGTGGCTACCGTGACACAACTAATCGATGCACAAAATGTGATGATAAGCACAAAACACATGGCCACAAGTGCCTACTACCAATATATCCTCGACTACATTAAAGCCGAACGCCTGCAGGGCAGGTTTACTTTCTTAACCGACCAAACAGAGCAGCAGGAATATTTTAACCGATTAATAAATTATTGAATTAGCATTAAATAATTATGATTGCAACTATTAAAATGGGGTTAAAACCCCTTAGACATCAGCATTCCACAATTCCGTTCACTTTAGTGAACGGCAATAGGACATGTAATTATGTTGAAATCTCATTGCCGTCAGCTTTAGCTGACGGATTAGTTAAATTGCCATTTGTGTGGGCTTTAGCCACATTCCCTTTTGTAACTCTTAAGAGCTTAATTCAATTAAAATTAAAGAATATGAAAAAAATATCTTGGATTATCGCAATGAGTGTCTTTTTTATGGCAGGCTGCGGAAGCAAAGAAAACGCCGGAGAAGTTATCCGTCCTGTATTTTATCAGGAAGCGGGCAAACAGGCCATCACCGAAATCCGTTCCTTTTCAGGGCTGGCACAGCCTCAAAACGAGGCCCGGCTCAGTTTCAAAGTAGCCGGCAACATCCAAAAAAGAGCTTTTGAACTGGGAGATACCGTAAGAAAAGGAAAAACGATTGCCTGGTTGGATGCTACGGATTATCGCATCAACCATAACAAAGCCGTGGCTTCGCTAAAAAATGCCGAAGTGCAACTGACAAGCGCTAAGTCAAGTTTTTTAAGGGTTGAAAACCTGTATGCCGGCAACAATACTTCGCTCAGCGATTACGAAAAAGCCAAAGCACAGTACGAATCGGCACAGGCCATGGTAGAAACCGCAAAGGAACAAGTGAATGCTGCCAAAAACCAGTTGGATTATACGGTGCTTACTGCACCCTATACCGGGACAATTTCTGCTATCCTCGCTAAAGAAAACGAAATGGTGGGTGCCGGCCAGCCCGTGGTGGCATTTTCTTCCACACAAACCATGGAGGTGCAAACGGCAGTGCCCGAGAATATCATCGGGCGGATAAACACCGGCATGGACGTTACGGTGCAGTTTCCTGCGCTCCCAGGAAAGTCATTCAGCGGAATAATCACCGAAGTGGGCACAGGTGCCGCAGGTTCTGCGGCCTATCCGGTAATTGTGAGCTTAGCGGAGGGATCTTCGTCACAGGTGCTTGCCGGAATGACCGGTACGGTAAACATCCCGCTCAGGGAAGACGGCAAAGGAGCTGTCGCAATCATAAATCCGGATGCGGTCAGCCATGACCAGAATGGAGATTTCGTATTCGTGGCCGTTCCAACCGCCGAAGAGGGCGTGTACGAAGCCAGCAGGCGGAACGTAACGCTGGGCACTTTGTATCCGGCAGGTTATGAGCTAAGCGATGGACTTGATACCGGCGAAATTGTGATTACCGCCGGAATCCGGTTTTTATACGAAGGCAGAAAAGTGAAACTGCTTGAAGACAACAACTTATAAAAAGCAACAAATCGGTACGAAATGAACCTTACAAAGATTACATTAAACAATTCCCGCATTACCATCATTGTCTTTCTGATTGTTGGACTTATCGGAATCTTAAACTATTTCAAGATAGAGCGTGACAGCATGCCACCCTATACTATTCGCCTTGCCACGGTGGTAACCCAATATCCGGGAGCCGACGCGCTGGAAGTGGAAGCATTAGTCACCGATCCGCTTGAAGAAGTGATTCGCGAAATGGCAGAGATAAAAACCATTGAAAGTGAATCGCGCGACGGGCTGTCGGTTATTACGGTAGAGCTGGTAGTGCAGGTAAGCAATAAAGAATTGCAACCGGTGTGGGAAAATCTGCGCAACAAAGTGTCAGACCTCAAGCCGCAACTGCCCCAGGATATTTATGGCCCGGTGGTGAAAGATGAAGACATCGGCACGGTGTTCGGCATTATCCTCGGCGTTACCGGCGACGGCGTGCCGTACAACTTGTTGGAAGATTATGCCAAAGATGTTCGCGATGAATTGCTGTTGTTGCCCGATGCCGAAAAAGTAAAGTATGGCGGGGTGCAGGACGAGCGTATTTTTATTGAGTTCGACGACAAACAACTCGCACGCTACGGGTTGAATGCCCTTCAATTGAAAAATATCCTTTCGGCCACCAACATTCTTTTTCCCGGTGGCGAAATCAACGTGGGCCGCCAGCGCATTACCTTGGAACCTTCGGGAAAATTTGAGTCCCTGGAAGGCTTAAAGAAAATCCTGATCCCCACCTCATCCGGAGCTGCGGTGTTTTTGGAAGACATTACTACCCGCATTTATCGCGACTATGTTACCCCGCGCCAAAAAACAGTTAAAATTAACGGCCAGCCGGCCATCGCACTGTTTATCTCGTTAAAGGATGGTGCCAACATCGTGCGCTTAGGCGAACAAGTGGATAAAGCACTGCCCAAAATTAACAGTAACTTACCGGTTGGCGTGGAGGTAGTCCGCTCTGCCTCACAGGACCAGGTGGTAGATGAACAAGTAACAGATTTTCTGATCAATTTAGTGCAGAGCGTCGTCATCGTGCTGGCGATAATGCTCTTTTTCCTGGGCTTTCGCACCGGCTCTCTGGTGGCAGCACTAATTCCTATGGTTGTCCTCTTTACCTTCTTTTTTCTGGGAATACTCGATTTAGGATTAAACAAAGTATCGCTGGCAGCGCTCATCATCTCGCTGGGGCTGCTGGTTGACAACGGCATCGTGATGTCTGAATCCATACTGGTGAGCATGGGAAAGGGGATGAACAAAGTAGAAGCCGCTATTTATTCCTGCAAGGTGCTGATGATTCCTTTGCTCATTTCAACACTCACCACTTCATCGGCTTTTCTGCCTTTTGCCCTGGCCGCAACCCCGATGGGTGAAATTTCGTCGCCCTTGTTCTGGGTGGTCAGTCTTACACTGCTCAGTTCTTGGTTCCTGACGTTTACCTTTATCCCCTTACTGGCCATGCTCATTGTAAAAGATAACCCGGAGAAAATGCAGAAAAAGGAGAACGCGGTGGACAGGAACATGAAAAGCGCGAATTTATGGTACAACGGCGTGCTGTACCGCGTACTGAAAAAACCGTATCTTTTTTTGGGATTGATTGCCACACTGTTTGTAGGCACACTGCTCTCCATGCCACTGCTACCGTTTAAACTCGTGCCCGACAGCGACCGTAATTTAGTGACCGTGGACATAAAATTCCCGTCCGGAACGCAAATGGAATATACCGAGAAAGCCGTGGAAGCGATTGGCGATTATATTCTTGGATCGCTGCTGGTGGATCCTGAAAAAGACGACAAACCCGGCGTGTTGGATTTCTCTTCGTTTATTGGAGAAGGGCCCGAACCCTATGACCTGGGCTACTTTAAAGACGAGGCCAACTCCAACTATGCGCACATGCTGCTGAACACCACCGGCGACCGCGACAACGATTACATTATCGCCAAAGTTGATAGCTTCTGCTTCAACCACATCCCCGATGCCGACATCCGCGTAAACCGCCTCACCGGCGCCGGAGCCTCGGGCACGCCCGTAGAAATACGTATCTCGGGCAACGACCCGGAGCGGTTGGCAGCCATTGCCGAAACGGTGAAAGGGAAATTGGTGACCATCGAAGGCGCCAAAAACATTACCGACGACTGG
This sequence comes from uncultured Maribellus sp., assembly GCA_964572085.1. Taxonomy (GTDB): domain Bacteria; phylum Bacteroidota; class Bacteroidia; order Bacteroidales; family Prolixibacteraceae; genus Draconibacterium. The sequence goes on from CAZNEV010000005.1 coordinate 70,994, forward strand.
GGCCCGAAAATAAAGAAACTTGTTGTCGATATCGATCCATTTAAAGCTAAGCGTGCCGGGCTTACCAACATGGAAATAGCGGTGGCCCTCAATGCCGGCCTGTCGGGAATGAAGATCGACGATTTCCGCGAGGAGGACAAACGCATTCCTATTTTCATGAAAGCGGGCAACACCGATGAACACGATATTGCTTCGGTGGAAGCCTATACCATTTATTCCGCTGCCACCAAACAAAATGTGCCACTCTCGCAGGTTGCCGATGTGCGGGTAGATTGGCAGTTTTCCAAATACATCCGAAAAGACCTTGAGCGCACGATGACCGTAGGCGCATACCTGCAAACCGGGTACAATGCCGCAGATATTTTTGAAGACATCGGCCCATGGATGAAAGAGCAAAAAGCTTCCTGGAATTATGGCTACGACTATGAGTTTGGAGGTGAAGACGAAGACACCAATGAAAACCTCGGAGCGATATTTTCAAACTTGCCGCTGGCCTTTTTCCTTATCGTGATATTGCTGGTGCTCCAGTTCAACTCCATACGCAAAGCCACCATCATCGTTTTGGCCATTCCTCTCGGAATCATTGGCGCAGTGGCCGGCTGGTTTATCGGTGGTTCGTTTGTCAGTTTCTTTGGCGTGCTGGGTATCATCGCCCTGGCCGGGATAGTGGTGAACAACGCCATTATCCTCATCGACCGTATTGACGTAGAGATTGCCGAGAACCCCGAAGTGGACCGCCGTGATGCCATCCTTTTGGCGGCCAACAATCGCTTCAGGCCCATATTGCTCACTACCCTCACTACCTCGTTAGGTATGTTGCCCCTGCTCTTTGGTGGCGGGCTGCTTTGGGAACCGCTTACACTGGCCATCATCTTCGGGCTGTTTTTTGCCACCATTATCACCCTGCTTTTTATTCCGGTGATCTATCGTCTGCTTTTTAAAGTGTCTTTTAAAGACTATGAGTTTAACCGGAAAATGTTGGAATAAGTTGATTTTCTAATTATTAATTTTTAAATGATTTATTTATGAAAAAAAAGTATGTAAAAAGGTTTTTACCTTATTGTCTAATTGCTGTCCTGATGGCTTTTTCTTCTATGGCCAATGCACAGCAAAAAACGGTGGGCGGTACGGTTACCGATGAAACAGGCCTACCCCTGCCGGGAGTTTCCATAGTGGTGAAAGGCACAACCAACGGAACGATCACCAACGTGGACGGAAACTATACCCTGGGCAATGTTCCAGGGGATGCGATCCTTTCTTTCTCGTTTATAGGAATGAAATCCAGGGAAATCGTAGTCGGGACCCAAACGACCATCGATGTTACACTTGAATCCGAGACCATCGGGATCGAGGAGGTTATTGCCATTGGCTATGGAACGCAACGCAAACGGGAAGTTTCCGGTTCCATCAGCAATGTTTCCGAAAAAGATTTCAACAAAGGGTTGACCCGCGATGCGGTCGATCTCCTGAAGGGGAAAGTCCCCGGGCTTACAATTACCTCTGGAAGTGGTGATGTAACCAGCGGTCAAACCATCAGGCTCCGCGGAACATCGTCCCTCACCGGGAGTAGCGAGCCGTTTATTGTTATCGACGGGGTTCCCGGGTTGAGCCTTAGCTCGGTAGCGCCGCAAGACATTGAGTCAATCAGTGTGCTAAAAGATGCTTCGGCGGCTGCCATTTACGGCTCCCGTTCGGCGAGCGGGGTTATTCTTGTAACCACTAAAAAAGGACAAGAGGGACTTAGCCGGATTGAATACGACGGTTACCTGTCGATAAGCGATGTAACCAATGTGCCCGATGTGCTCACTGCCGATGAGTGGCGCGACTACACCTCAAAGAACAACATGGATACCGGGGGAATAGATTTGGGCGCCAACACCGACTGGTTCGATGAAATTATGCGAACGGGTATCAGCCAAAATCACAACCTTTCCCTTTCCGGTAGTGGAAAGAACAGCAACTACCGGGCATCCATCTCCTATCTCAACCAGGAGGGCGTGGTGAAAGACAACCAAATGGAGCGCTACAATGCCCGCCTCACATTTAATCAAAAAGCCCTGAACGACAGGCTCGACCTTACCTTTACCGGGGGGATGACCCAACGCGATTATTCGCCCACCGATACGCGGAACTTTGTGCTTGCCTATAACATGGTTCCTGTAGTGCCGGTTAAAAACGCCGATGGCACGTGGTACGACACCCGGGAATACGACCAGGGAAACCCCGTGCGGAATATTGAATACAACTCGCAATTGCACAAAAACAGCCTCTATTTTGGAAATTTGAATGCCACGTTGAACCTTTTTGAAGGTCTTACCGCCGGGATAAGGCTTCACAAAGAAAGGGAGAGTGATGATTACGGGCAGTATTACAACTCGGAAACCGAACGCGGCAGGAACGATCAGGGATATGCAAAAAGGGAATATTGGACCTTAGACAAGGAACTGTTGGAAACGACGCTGAATTACGAAAAAAACATAGATAAGCATAAAATGACTTTTCTGGCCGGTTATTCCTATGAAGACAATTATTACCAGAAGGCCGGCTCCCAGAACCGCCAGTTCGTGACTGATTATTTCGGCTATAACAACCTCGGCGCAGGTGAAAACCTCCGGCCTTCGGACGTGTGGTCGGAAAAAAACATGAATGAGCTGGTCTCGTTTTTCGGCAGGGCTACCTACAACTATGACATGCGCTATATTTTGACCGTTTCGCTCCGCCACGATGGTTCGTCAAAATTCGGGGCGAACGAAAAATGGGCCACATTCCCCTCGGTATCGGCAGCATGGCGCATCAGCGAAGAATCCTTCATGCAAGGGGCAGGCTACCTCGACGACCTCAAATTGAGAGTGGGCTACGGCATCTCCGGAAACCAGGACGGTATCGACCCCTATAAATCGCTCCAGCTTTATGGTACCTCGGGGCAATATTACGATAATGGCAAATGGTACCGCGCCTATCAAATCAGCCAGAACGCTAACCCCGATCTGAAATGGGAAGAAACTTCCATGTTTAACATTGGGTTGGATTATAGTTTCTTAAGAAACCGAATTACCGGGACCATTGAGTATTACGACAAACAAACGGATGATCTTTTATATACCTACCAGGTTCCTGTGCCCCCCTACCTTTATCCCGACATGCTGGCCAACGTAGGGTCCATGTCGAACAAAGGGGTAGAATTTTTAATCAGCGGAGACATCATCCGGAAACGCGATTTCCGATGGACCGCTTCCATCAACCTGGCCCACAACAAAAATGAGATTACCAGCCTGTCGAACAACGAGTTTTCCACAAGTTCAATTAAAACAGGCGATGCCTGGATACGGGGAGGATCGCAAAATACAACCCATATTGTGGAAGAAGGCCGCGAAGTGGGCACTTTTTATGGCTGGCGGTCCTATGGCCTCGACAAAAACGGCATGTATATCATGGACGACATGGTTGACGGGAAAGAAGGCTTAACAAACGACGACCGTACTTACATTGGTTCGGCGCAACCAGACCTTACCTATGGTTTCTCAAATACGATTACCTATAAAAACTGGGAGTTGAACTTTTTCTTCCGCGGGGTTTACGGGAACGACTTACTCAACTTCTCGAAAATGTCGTATGCCACGACCCAATGGTTGCCCGGCGCCAATGTTTTAAAGGATGCCCTTACCATCGGGCTGGCCGACAACCCGAAGTACAACAGCTTTTACATAGAAGACGGCTCTTACCTGCGCCTCGACAATGCCAGCCTCGGTTACACTTTCGATGTATCGGGGATAAGGGACATCGAGAAATTGAGGGTATATGTGACGGGGCAAAACCTGTTCACCATAACCAACTATACCGGGCTCGACCCGGAAGTGGAAATGTCAGGGCTCGACCCGGGCGTTGAAGGACGTGAATATTACCCGAAGTCGCGTACCATTTCGGTAGGGGTAAATTTTAGTTTTTAACCATCAAAATTTAATAATCATGAAAAGAACAAAAATAATATCGCTCCTCTTCGTTTTTATGGCCTCCTTTTTATATCAGGGATGCACCAATTTGGACGAAGAAGTATATGACAGGTTGCCTGTTGATGAATTTGGCCAGAACCAGGCCCAGGTAAATGCGTTGATTGCCCCAATCTACCGGACCTTAAAAGGCCTGTTCCCCAGTAATTATTTTCTTTTGAGCGAATGCTCGGCAGATATGGCCATTACCCCTACCCGCAAAGGTGGCGACTGGTGGGATGGCGGCCAGTTTAAAGAATTGCGCCTGCACACCTGGTCCCCCAATACCAGCCTGGTCAAAAGCTCTTATAATGCGGCAGTGGAAAGCATTTCGAGCTGCAATAAAATTTATTCGATGATAGAAGAAAACCAGTCAATTGTGGATAAAGAAGTGATATTGGCTGAAATAAGGGGAGTTAGGGCATTTTGGTACTACATGTTGATTGATTACTATGGGAATGTACCGATTGTAACCGACTTTAATGACACCTCAAAACCCACAACATCTTCGAAAAAAGAGGTATATGAGTTTATTTTAAATGAATTAAACGCTATAAAAGATGTTGTGCGTGATGATGTTACTCCGGCCAGCTATGGTAAAATGACCAAAGGCGTTGTTTATACACTTTTGGCAAAAATGTACCTGAACGCCGAAGTATGGAACCCCGATGGCGGCGCCAAATGGCAGGAGGTGGTTGATGCCTGCGATACGGTAATGAATATGGCTTACGTGATAGAACCTAATTTCAAAACCAGCTTTGTGGTGCAAAATCAAAACTCAAAAGAAATTATTTTCCCCATCGTGTTTAGCACCGCCGACGGCGGAAACCATATCCATAAACGGACGTTGCATTATCTCGATCCCATTCCCTTAAACTTAAATGTAGGCACATGGAACGGAATCAGCGCCATGCCCGGCTATGTAAAAGCTTACGACGATGCCGACAAACGCGTTGGCTGGTCGTTTTTGACCGGTCCCATGTACGATACCGACGGAAGTATATTAATTACCGCCCACGGCAGGGAACTTATCCACACCGTTGACATTGAAATTAAATACAACCTCGATGACGATGGCTGGGGGCAGGTGGAACAGGAAGAAGGCGCCCGCTGCTCGAAATGGGAATTTGAAAGCGGACTGAACGGCGACATGGAAAATGACTATGCCATTTTCCGCTTAGCTGATGTTTACCTGATGAAAGCCGAAGCACTGGTACGCATGGGCGAAAATAACGAAGAGGCTACACGGCTCGTAAACGTGCTCCGCAGAAGGGCTTTTGATGATGACACGATGCTAAAATCGAGCGTAACACTCGAAGATGTGTACCAGGAAAGACGGTTTGAACTGGCCTGGGAAACCTTTGCCCGCCAGGACATGATCCGCTTTGGTACCTTCCTCGACGAAATCCCCGGGTGGAAACCCGTTACCAACGAAATGAGGCTGCTGTTCCCCATACCGCAAACAGCGCTCGACGCCAATCCGGGCCTGACACAAAACCCCGGGTATTAAATTGTTTAAAGTTATGCCCTCACTCGGAGTGAGGGTATGACTAAATAACGAATGCAGTTCAACCAGGGCAAAGGGTTCCATCCGCCGGCCGGCGGATGGAACCCTTTTTTTCATGAGAAAACTATTGCCGTCGGTTTTAACCGACGGAATAAAAACAGTAGCTGCTCTTTGGCTTTAGCCACATTTATTTTTTTCAGCCTGAACAAAGTTAAAAATGCGGCTAAAGCCGGCCGTTGCCACTAAAAATTCCGTTGGCTGAAGCCAACGGCAATAGGAAGCAACAGCACTAAAGAATACCGGGAACTGTGGGAATGACGGCTTTAAGTTTGATTTACCGTACCATTCCCGCGAAGGCGGTAATCCCCGGGTTAAGGCGGCACGTTTTTTATACGGGGTCCCACCTGCCTGGTCGGCAGACAGGCTTTCGTGGGAATAGTGGCTTACAGCAATCCGCCGACTGCAAACAGCGCTCGATGCCAACCCCGGACTGACACAAAACCCCGGGCATTAAATTATCTACGGTCCAGTCATGCCCTCACTTAAAGTGAGGGCATGACTAAGAAAATAGCAATCCGCTTCAATGTGTAATGAAAATCTGTCAAATTTTTCAATCGGGGTAAATTGAATTCCAATCGGCAATGCAAATCCCGTAAAATAATTAACATTTCCCCCTATTCCAAGATATACGTTATGGTTTTCCTTTTTTACAGCAGATAAATACAATTTTACGCTTCCTTGTTCATTAAGTTCAAAAAGTTCACTTGCAGGGTTTGCGTAGGATCCTCGGTCTGTGAAAAAGTCAATGACTACGTCTGAATCAACAAAAAGTTTATACTCCATATTTTTTTGAAAGTTCTTCGGTTAAAATTTGTTTGTGGTCAAAATTGTCATCAGTCTTGATAATTCCTCGTAGTTTTCTAACTTTTGGCGAAAGTTGTTGTTTTTAAGATGTCACAAGTTGTAAAAAGGTTGCATGAAAACATGGGGTTTGCCAGATTTAATAAACCACGCGATGCAATCGCGCGGGAACGAGAGGATTTAAAGGCTAAAGCCTATGTTCTCTAAAACTATTTTTTACCACCCAGCTAAAGCAGGGTGCAAAAAGGGAAAAAAGAACAGGATTAACCTGAACCGGGCTCTGAATCGACAGGTTTACGAAAATACTTTTTCGCGTAAGATTGCAATTATTTTGTCCCCATTGATTTTTTTCAAGATCGTCTGTTTATGAAGAGTCTGTAAATCGCGGCTAATTTATCAAAACATTTCTATACTATCGTCAAGGGTTTGCATGGGCCACGATTCCAAAAGGATGCCGTCCCAGATAACATCGAATTTATTGGTTTCGCAATTTCCCCGGTAGGCCAAAGTAACATTTAAGAAAATGGTTGTCTGCCACCCATACGCAGGAACATGCAGAAACGCTACACCTGACTGATAATACAAAATAAACCGAATCAAGGTATTGGGAATTATCCTTTGCATTTTTATACTCCCTATCTTTCTCCAAAATATCCTTGCCCGGCATTTTGGCCTCCCGCGTGTGCCCGATATAAATCATAAAACTTAAACTCAGCAGGTACAACCAAGCTTTCATAAGGTACAGCACCCTTTTTTTGTTGAAGCAAAAACAGAAAAGTTGTTTTATCCGGTTCATATTGTGTGGTCTTTAACTTAATGGACATGTAAAACGAAAAAGGGGTTGCGTCAGTCAGAAAAAATAATGAATTTTCCAGATGAAATAGGGAAGAATTAAAAACCACGCGTGGTTTTTGACAGAGGCTTCGTGGTTCCGGGACCAATGCCTTACACTTTGTTGAAACCGGCCGTTTTTAAAGCGTCCAAAATGCGGATGGTTACGCCGCGGATATCGGCTTCAGACAAAGCACTGAATTTTTCGATATCCTTTACCAGCTCATCAACCTTAACTTCTTTCCCATACACGATTTGTGCATAGAACTTTTTTTCGCTGCCCCCGATAACGCCGGGCTGACCTTTTTCCACTACTTTAAATTGTCGATAATTCTTTCTTTCCCCTTTATTTTATAATGGAAATTTAAATTGAAATTTGTCTGGTGCTTACCTTCATTTAAAAGGTTTTCTTTTGCTTTGAATGAACAAAGAGGGGAGTAAGCAATGGTATGCACAATCGGCAGTTAAAGCCAATATGGATTATGCCAATAAGGCAAAAACATTCATTCTGGATGATTTGAAAAAAAGGATGAGCAAATAATAGCAAAATGACAGGCAGGGAACTGATAGATTTGTTATCACAATCGTATCGCCGTCCACATTTGACGGGGACACTCGAAAATGGGGTTATTGCTGCATTAGACATGGGGGGCAGGCTTTGTTTTCCCGTGCCCGGTAATAATAACCTGGTCTATTCCATATTTTTGATGTATTGAAAAACAAATACTTGCAGTCATTGACTAAGTACCTAATTCAATTAGTTTATATTAAACATCTTAAATTGTCATTGTATGAAAAAGTATCCATATTTTAAAACGTATTTTATGAAGCACCTTGGAAGTCTTTTTATCTATCGCGTACTTAGAGGGATATTTTGTCAAAACAGTTCTGACGCTCAACAATGCCGAATCCCTCCTGGTGCGGGCCAATGCAGCAGCCAATGATGGCAAGCATGCTGTGGCAGTGGCCAATATGGTGGAGGCAAGCAACGATGTGGAATCACTTATAAAATGGGGTGGCTGGATGTGGGGGAACCTTACAAAAACATGGGAAAAGAGCCGGTATGAAAAGGGAAGGAGTGTTAATGGGCGGGGTTTTGTACATGTTCTGGACGATGTGAAAGACCACTTCGCCGATCGCCGCAAAGGCCTGGACTATATGATAGCCCCCTTTCAGAGGATGAATTTGCCGGAATGGCGGAGTAGGCTCAATGAGAGGATAAATGAATATGCCAAAAGCCATAATGTGCCGGTTACCGGCCTGGAAGAAATACGTTTGGAAGATTGACATTTTATTTAAGAATAACATAATGAAGAAGATAACGGGAGCACTTCCTTTATTGCTGATGTTAATAGGGATTATTATGGACAATTTTTGGGTTTCGAAGAAGCATTTTCCTATTCATCCATAAGATAAATACAATGAGCAAAGATTTGACAAGAAGAGATTTTATAAAAGGGTCAATTGGTGCAGGCTTGGCATTGGGCAGCGTAGGGTTGTTGACTAACTAGTGGATATGATGCGAAAGGTTGCCGACTGTAATTTATCGAGTCTCGTGTACAGTGAAAAGCGAATAGGGCAGGTAGTAAATACCCGCAGAAATGAAATTTTTCTTTCCACGAAAATTACAAGCCGCAACCCTGATGAGGCCATGCCGAAGCAAAGGCAATGACCGCACTGGCCCAAAGGGGTGATTTCGATATCATGCTGATTGCGGCGAATCACTGGAACCCGAAGAATCCGCAGCCACGACAAGAAATGGCTATCCCGGTGGCAAAGGAAAAGAATATGGGCGTTATTTTAATGAAAGTGGTGAATTAGATGAAAAAGTGGTGTGTTCCATTTTGGAACTAACCACTCAGCATGGTGCTATAGCTGATAAAACACAGAGTAATCCAACCAGATTTTATAATCACGATGCCATTATTGCAGTTGGCTACCGGGTAAACTCAAAGCAGGCAACACAGTTTAGGATTTGGGCAACACGGTAACGAGCAACAAGTAACCAGCAACAAGTAACGAGCAACAAGTAACGAGCAACAAGCAACCAGCAACCAGCAACCAGCAACCAGCAACAAGCAACAAGCAACAATCTTTCCTAACAAGGGGTTTGCAACGTGCCGATAGTTATAGCGCCCATTGCCGTTTTAACCGACGGAAAAACAGAAAGGTTTGCGCCCCGAAAATGATGTTTGCCGGGAGAGCGCTTCCACTACCGCCCCCAGTGTTTTGCTGTCTGGCATATTGCCTTTCAAAATAGTAACTTTCGTACACTATTCTAAAAATCAAACTCACATCTCACCGTTTAACGAAGGCGGCACGTCGTTCTTTCCCGTCCCCCATTTCGTATTGGCTTGCGGGCCCATTTGAAACTCCAGCACTCCTCCGCCCATTATCTCACTGTGCTTCAGCCATGTTCGTGTAAAGGGCTGGCCATTCAACTTAGCCGATTGGATGTATTTATTTTCTTTCGAGTTATTAAGTGCTTTTATGGTGAAGGTTTTATTCCGTGCAACCTGAATGGTGGCTTCACCAAACAGCGGACTGCCGATGACATAGCTTGGCGATCCCGGGGTGACGGAATAAAAACCCAATGAACTCAGCACATACCAGGACGATAATGATCCCATGTCTTCGTTTCCGCAAAGTCCGCCCGGTCCGCTGCGGTAGAGTTCGTCCAAAACCTGACGCACCCGTTGCTGGGCTTTCCAGGGCTGGCCCGCATAATTGTACAAATACGCCACATGGTGCGAAGGCTGGTTGCCATGCACATACTGACCGATTGTACCCACCACGCCCACATACTTTGGCGGGGTAATCAGCGGGCTCATTTCAAAAAAGGTATCTAACTTATCTGTAAAGTTTTTATTTCCTCCGAACAGTTGGATCAACCCGTTCACATCGTGTTGCACGGACCAGATGTATTGCCAGGCGTTCGATTCGGTGTAATAGCGGTTCGGGCGCCGTCCCACCAACAATGGGTCGAAGTATTTGTAATAGGAATGGTCACCGTTTGAAACAATTTCCTGCTCTCTGCCGTCTAACGCTTCCAACCAGGAACCATCCGCTTTGCGCGGGCGCATAAACTGGGTTTCGGCATCCCATAGGTTTTTATAATTCGAGGCACTTTTCATGAGGACTTTGTAATCTTCCTCCTTTTTCAGCTCTTTCGCCATTTGGGCGATACACCAGTCGTCGTAGGCGAAATCCATAGTTTTTGGTACCGACTCTGCCACTTTATCAACGGGAATGTAACCCAGCTTGTTGTAATACTCAAGGCCAGAACGTGCGGCATCAATGGAGATGGGCAGTTTGGGAAATTGCTGTGCTTTTTCTAGCATAGCGTTGAAAATGAACTTTGCGTCATAATCGCGGTACTCTTTCCGGTAAGCATCCACAATGATTGGCACTAAGTGGTCGCCTACCATTCCTTCCCCAAAAACATTTTGAAAATGCTGCGCGGGAAGCCAGCCGTAATCGCGGACTTTCGCTTCGATTGATTTAATAAAATCATTTACGTGATCGGGTGCAATAATCGTCAGCAAAGGGTGTTGCGAACGATACGTGTCCCAGCACGAAAACGAACCGTAAAAGTCATATCCTTTGGCTTCTAACACTTTTCCGCTGGCAGCAATGTATTTACCATCCACATCCTGTGTAATGTACTGGGCGAGCAAAGAACGGTACATTGAAGTATAAAAAATTGTTTTCTGGTCATCGCTGGCACCATCAATTTTTATGCGCGACAACTCTTCGTTCCAAACCTCTTCAGCTTCTTTTTTCACCCGGTCGAAATCCCAGTGCGGCAGTTCAGCATTGAGATTTTTCCGTGCTCCTTCCACACTTACATACGAAATGGCCACCTTCACTAATACCTGTTCCTGCTCTTCCGTTTCGTAGGTAATAAAAGCACCAACATTTACGCCTGCCTCGCCACTTTTATACGGAAAATATCCCGCCCCGGACTCCGGCGTGGAATAGCTGGCATCGAATGTTCCGTAATACTGAAAAGGTTTGCTGAACTCGGCCACAAAGTAAACTTTCCCGACACCGGAGCTTTTAAGGCCTTCAATCCGGTTGTTATCCAAAATGCGGAGTTCCGAAATATCATCCTCTTTGTTTCCGCCAATTTGATGGCCTAGGTCAAGGATTATTTTGGCATTATCCGCTTTTGGGAAGGTATAGCGATGAAATCCCACTCTTTTTGTGGTGGTGAGTTCAGCATTAATCTGATAATCTTTCAACAAAACGGAATAATAGCCCGGTGAAGCGCTTTCATTGGCATGATCAAAACGCGAACGGTAGCCCGAATCCGGATCGTCCACGGTTCCCGGGATGAGCTGGAGCCGGTTTCCAACGGTTGGCATCAGCAAAATATCGCCGCCATCCACCATTCCAACGCCACTCCAATGCGTGTGGCTGAAACCGATGATTGAATTGTCGGAATATACATATCCCGCACAATACGTCCAGCCTTCTGTGCCGGTATCAGGGCTCAAATGAATCAGGGAATACGGTAGCGACGGTCCGGGAAAAGTATGCCCGAAAAAAGCAGTACCGATAAAAGGATCGACATACTTTAGGAGATCATTCTGTGCAGATAGATTAGCAGGCACAAAAAACAAACTGATAAGGAATATCAGTACATTAATTTTCTTGCTATTGTTTTGAGCCATGGATTTAATTTTTACGTCAAAAAGATTTTAAATTTTGATTGGTTTTCACCACTATGAGATTCTCTTTTAATACGAAAAACCATTCTCTACAAAAATCGCCCATTTTGCTCAAAAGAACTAATAAAATGTTATTGGATTCAGATGTTTTCTTAACCTGAAGCGTATGGGAACTTCGTGCCTTAGAGACTGTTTTGAAATGATTTATTGAATTAGGCGTTAAGAAGATCTTAATATAATATTTTTCAGTTCAATCCCTTTAGGATTGTTTGTTCTCGCGTTTGCCGAACCGTAGGTTAGCACCTACGGCTATTATTGTTCAATCCGCTTACGGATTGTAAGAAGCAAGTCACCCCTGACAGGGGTGAAACAATAATAGCCGTAAGTGTAACTTACGGTAAACAATGATAGGATAAAACCGAACCCTGAAAGGGTTCAACATGGTTACCAATTTTTTGTCTCATAGCGTTTAACTTCTTCTAAATATACCTGAAAAACGAAGATACCAAGACATTTTTCGGATTTTTTTCCCTTTCCAATCAGCTCGTTTTTCTATAACCCAGAACCGTTAATCCATTCAAGACTAAGGCATATCCGGTGATAACAAAAAATTGGAAAGAGATGTCGGAAAAACCGGAGCCCTTGAGCATCACCATCCGGATAATTTCCACGAAATAGCGGATGGGGTTCAGGTAGGTAAGGAATTGTGCCCAGCGCGGCATACTTTCGATTGGCGTAAAAAGCCCGCTGAGCAGAATAAAAATCACCGCAAAAAACCAGGCAATAAACATAGCCTGCTGCTGGGTGTTGGTATAGTTGGAGAACAACAGTCCCATCCCGAGGATAACCAACAAATAAACCGCTGTAAAAAGGTACAACAAAGCAATGCTGCCAACTATTGGCACGTGAAATACCAGTCTGGCAAGGATTAATCCGACAGTTAAAAGCACCAATCCCAATACCCAAAAAGGGAATAATTTCCCGATGATGAACTGGTGTTTTTTAATGGGTGTTACGTTTATCTGTTCCAGCGTACCTGTTTCTTTTTCGCGTACGATATTCATCGCCGAAAGAAATAATGTTACCATCGTGACCAGCAGCACCAGTATTCCCGGCACCATAAAGGTTTTGTAATCCAGCTCTTTGTTGTACCAAAATGCAGGCACGCTTATTATATTGTACATGGCTGATGGTTCCTGCCCGAGCGTTAAAAATTCCAACTGCACCTCTTTATTGAAGCTTTGCACCACCTGGTTTATATACACGTTTTCCACGCCCGCCTTTGCACCATCGATGGCATTTATATAAACTCCGAGCGCGGTTTGGTTTCCCGTGACAAGTTCTTCTTCAAAATTGAAAGGGATTTCCAGAATCACATCCACGGTTCCCCACTCCATAGGCACATAAGCTTTCGCGTGCGAATCAAATTGGCCAATTACCTCAAAGTAATCGGATGCTTCAAACTTGTTAATCAATGCCCGGGAGGTCGTGGTTCTGTTGTAGTCCACGTAGGATAGGCGGATGTTCTTAATGTCGAAAGTTGCCGCGTTGGAAAGAATAAGCAATTGCACGATCGGCAGAATAAAAATAATGGGCAGCATGGCCTTGTTCCGGAATATCTGTCGGAACTCTTTTCGCACTATATATCCTATTGTTTTCATTATTCCAAACGGATTTTATATTTTTTAATACTTAAAACAATAAGAAACACGGTCATTCCCAACAGGATAAGCGTTTCTTTCCAAAGAAATTGAAGCCCCACGCCTTTGAGCATAACTCCTTTTAAAATGAGGTTGAACCACTGGGCAGGAATGATATTGCTGAAAACCTGAAGCGCCCAGGGCATGCTGGAAACCGGAAAAATAAAATCGGACAACAGGATGATGGGAAGCATCAGGCCCATGAGCGAAATCATCATGGCGGTTTGCTGTGTTTTGGAAATGGTGGAAATAAGAATGCCGAGTGATAACGCACAAAGAATAAACAAAACAGTTTCCATGGCCAGCAAAATATAGCTACCCTGAATGGGCATCCCGAATATCACAAAACCCAGCACCAATATAACGATGGCGTTTATGACGGACAGAATGAGATAAGGAAAAACTTTGCCAATAATGACCTGAAATGGTTTGAGAGGCGAAACCAGCAGCACTTCCATGGTGCCCTGCTCTTTTTCGCGGGCAATGGAAATGGAAGTCATCATGGCCGACACCAGCATGAGAATCACCGTCATCACGCCGGGAAGAAAGTTGAAAACACTTTTCAGCTCCGGGTTGTAAAACATGCGCGAGCGCACTTCAATTTGCACGGGTGCAGATTTGCCAAGATTGATCTCCTGTTGATAGCTCTGTAGAATGGACTGAATGTAGTTGGTAATGGTATTGGCCATATTGGGATCGGCAGCATCACTAATTATCTGGACGTTCGCGCGGTTTGAGGATTTTAAATTTTCCTCGAAATTTTCTTCAAACACAAGCACGGCTTTCACTTCGCCCTTTTTAAAAATAGATTCAATTTGCCCCTCGCTGCTTACATTGTTTTTAATTTGGAAATATCTTGAAGCCTTTATTCGGTTGGTGATATGAATGGTTTCACTGTCTTTTGATTTATCAAGTATCCCCAGATCCACGTTGTTAATTTCGTTGGTAATGGCAAAACCGAAAAGCAGGATTTGAGCAATGGGCATTCCAAACATGATAAACATGGAACGTTTGTCCCTGAATATGTGGTAAGACTCTTTTTTCACGAATCCTGTGAACCGTTTAAAGTTTATACCAAACGATTTGGCGTTAAAATTATTCCACATTTCGCGCAAGTTTTTGGAATACACCATCCATAGACGAAGTATCAAATTGTTTTTTCAAATTTTTAGGCGAATCCAGGGCTTCAATCTTGCCTTCTACCATAATGGATACGCGGTTGCAATATTCGGCTTCGTCCATATAGTGGGTGGTTACGAAAATGGTGGTGCCTTTATCGGCTTCTGCGTAAATCATCTCCCAGAATTGCCGCCGGGTGATGGGATCCACCCCTCCGGTAGGTTCATCCAGGAAAACCACTTTAGGCCCGTGTAACAATGCTACCGAAAAGGCCAGTTTTTGTTTCCATCCCAGCGGCAGTGATCCAACCTGTTTTTTGGCCACATCCTGTAGCCCGAGTTTTTCGATTACCGCCTCACCCTTTTCTTTGATTTCTTTGCGTGATAAGCCGTAAATCCCCCCGAAAAAAGTGATGTTTTCCATGATATTCAGGTCGTCGTACATCGAAAATTTTTGGCTCATATAGCCGATTGTCCTTTTAACCTCCTCGGGTTGAGTTTTCACGTCGAACCCGTTTACAGTGGCTTCGCCGGAGCTGGGCTTTGATATGCCAATCAGCATTTTCATGGCGGTGGTTTTGCCGGCACCGTTGGCTCCCAGGAAACCAAAAATCTCCCCTTTCCCGGTCTCGAAGCTAATATGATCCACGGCGGTGAAGCTCCCGAATTTTTTAGTGAGTTCTTTTACCACGATTACATTTTCGTCCTGCTTCATTCTTTCGCCTCCTTTTGTTCCGACAGGGCCATGAAAACATCTTCTATTCCTGCCTTGGTTTTTGAAATTCTTATTTCCTCGTGCTCTTTTTCTTCCAGATAGTTCCGTAACTCGTCTTCCGAAAAATCGTTGTTGGAATGGGTGTAGTGTATAAATTCCCCGAAGGCATACACGCTTTTGTTCCCCAAAAACTCTTTTAAATCGCCAATAAGCTTATAGATGTTTTTGGCGGATACATTGTAAAGCTGGTCTTTATGCTCTCCCACGATATTTTCGGGGGTGTCCACCATGAGGATTTCCCCATCCTGTATAAGGGCTATCCTGTCGCACAAAGCTGCTTCGTCCATGTAGGGCGTGGATACTAAAACCGTGATGTTTTTATCGTTGAGGCGTTTGAGCATGTCCCAAAATTCCTTGCGCGAAACCGGATCCACGCCGGTGGTAGGTTCATCTAAAAAAAGCACCTTGGGCTTGTGAATCAGGGCGCAGGAAAGAGCCAGTTTCTGTTTCATCCCGCCGGAAAGGTCGCCGGCACGCCGTTTCTTAAAGGGTTCTATTTGTATATAGATGTCTTTTATCAAATCGTAATTCTCCTTTACTGTAGTGCCAAAAATCGTGGCGAAAAACTCCAGGTTCTCTTCCACGCTCAGGTCCTGATACAGGGAAAATCGTCCCGGCATATAGCCCACAGCCTCCCGGATACGCTGGTAATCCTTTACCACGTCCATACCGGCCACGCTTGCCGTTCCTTCATCAGCAAACAAAAGCGTTGTAAGGATACGGAACAGCGTTGTTTTACCCGCGCCGTCGGGTCCTATCAGGCCAAACAGCTCGCCGGGTTTCACCTCGAAGGTGATGTCGCGAACGGCTTCTACCTTACCATAAGATTTACTGATATGTTCTATTTTTATGCCCATTTTCGATGATTTTGGCTGGAAGACGGAAGACCGAAGTCGGAAGTACAGCCGCAGTTGAACCCGGAACTTTGAACTCCGAACTCACAACCCTGAACCTTTTTTAAAATAAACCTCCGCAGGCATACCGATTTTCAGGCTGCCATCGTTTTTTACTTTAATGTCCATGGCGTACACCAGGTTTACGCGTTCTTCCTTGGTTTGTATTATTTTGGGTGTAAATTCGGCGGCAGAAGAAATCCAGCTTATTCTTCCTTCATACGACTTTATATCCTTTCCAAAATCTATATTAACGCTCACCTTATCGCCTATCGCTATCTGGGAAAGCTGCGGCTCGCTGATATACACCCGCAGGGTCAATTCATCCAGATTGGCAATTTTATAAAGTGGCTTGCCAAATGCGGTTATTTCGCCGGGCTCGGCATATTGGTTCAGCACGGTGCCATTCACCGGGTTGGTGATTTTGCTCTCTTCTAACTGATGCTCTATTTGTGCTACCAGGGCTTCTATGCTCCGCACCTCGTTCACAATAGGTGCATTTTGTGTCCTCACGTTATCAATCTGCTTTTGCAACACGTCCACTTGGCTCTGTGCCTGCTCAAGCTGCCGGCTGGTGGCCGCCTTCTCATTGTACATGTTTTGCACCCTGCTCAGTTCCGATTGAGCCGTTTTCAACTGGGATTGAAACACGGCAATCTGGGATCCTATATTTCCTGATTTTGATGCAACCGTCTTTTTTTGAGCCAGAAGCTGCATTTTATTCAGATGCAGAGCCATTGTGTCGATTAGGCCTACAACGGTGTTTTCCGCCAAAAGGCTGCCTTCCTCGAGGTTTAAATATTTTATTTCCCCTTTGGCCTTTGCCGAAACCGTGATCTCGGTGGCTTCGAAGTTTCCGTATGCATCGGCAGGGCTCTCTTGTTGGCAACCGATGAGAGATGCTGCGATGAGCGCGATAAAAACCATTAATAGTATCTTCATGACTTTACACTTTAAATTTCATTTCCATTTGTCATTTTATTCCGAATAACCCTGAACGTTCCTGTAATTTGCTTTAGCAAGCTCGTGTTGCAGTTCGTGTAATTTCTGGTTTATTTCGGCATTGTATAATTTATTAAACTCAGTAAGAAATTCTGAAGCGGTAATTACACCGTTCTGCAATTGCGATTCGCCGGAGGCAACAATGGATCGCCTTAAATCAATAATTTCCTGATCAGCCTCCAACAGGGCGCGGTATTTATCGATTTCGTTAAAAACTTGCTGTAACTCCAAATTGTTATTCAGCAGAAAAGTTTCCTTTTCGGTAGACACTATTTCTTTTGAAATTTCCAGGGCTTGCTTTTTATCTTTTGAACTCCCCCAGTCAAAAACCTTCCATTTCAAACGGAGGCCTACTATATAAAAATCATCAAAAGCATTGTTCAGCATGTTCAGACCGGGATTTCCATAACCCGCTTGTGCAAAACCTGCAAGCCTGGGGTAATTTTCAATACCCAGCAATTCTTGTCTTCGTGCTATTTCTTCGTCTCTCAATTCATAGAGTTTCAACTCCGGACGCATTGCAAACGACGGAGAAGAAAACGGGATTTGAGGCTTTTCAAGCCTTGTCGTTGCATCGATTTCAGTAAAAATTAATGCCGAAAGCTGGTTTAAAGCAGTTTCCTTATTCTTTTGAACAACGGTCATTTCCTGACGTGCCAGTAAAATTTCGGCTTGCAAAACATCTCTTTCCGATGGCAACACCGTTCCAAACTTCACCGCAGATGCTACTTCCTGCAAACGGGCTTCCAACTGCCGGATTTTTGCGTCCAACAGTTCAATTTGCTCTTGAAGCAACAACGCATTAAAGAAATATTGATTTACGCGGTTTTTTAAGGTATATAAAATAACTTCTACCTGTTGTTTATCGGTTTCCGTTTCCGCCTCCTTCAGGGCCGAACGTTTCGATAGGCTGCTGCCGTTATAAATAAGCTGCTCCACATCTAATGTCGCCTGATACTGGTCTTTATTGGGATGCTCTATAGTCGTGCCGGGCATTTCTATTGGAATTTTTATCACGTCCGACTGGTAGGTGGCTCTGGCATTCAGGTTGAGTTGGGGCAATGCGTCTTTTCTGATTTCTGCCAGTTCGTATTTGGATTTCTCCTGAAGTAAACCAACTTGTCGCGATATGGGATAGCCTTTTTCGGCCAAATTGTAACATTGCTCCAACGTTAGCGGCGGTTCCTGCGCAGCCGTAAACAGGCTAAACATTATTCCGATTATAAGTATGGCTCGTTTCATCCTTTGTATTTTATGGAGTTGATGATAAATTCAGCTACGGCTGTCTTCCGTTGTTCTATGAGTTGTTGAAAACCGTTTTCGTCCACACCCAAGAAACCTTTTATAAGCGGCTTAGCGAGAAAAGGAAAAATATTGAGGGCCAAAATATTGATAAACAGTTGTTCCGCCATACCGGATTTAATCTTTTGAGCCGGAAGCTCATCCGCCAGTTGGCTCCTAAATTTTGTGATATCGGGGAAAAACTCACGAAACTTTAAAACAAAATCGGGGCTCCGGTTGAGCTCCTGAATTATAAAATTGGGCAGATAAGGCTGTTGAACGATAAAAGAAATGTAGTTGGAAGTGAAGGTTCGTATTTTTTCCTCCAAGGGTGTATCTTCATTCAAGGTCTTGTTTAGCTGAAGGGCCAACAATGAAAATGATTTTTTGAACACCGCCTCAAAAAGCTGCTGTTTATTGCGGAAGTAATAATGCAGCATTGCTTTGTTGATGCCGGCCTCATCGGCTATCTCCTGCATGCGTGCGCCTTCCATCCCCTTGCTTTGAAACACTTTTTTGGCCGCCAGCAGTATGTTTCCTTCTACATCCTTGTTTTTCGAATTATCTGACATCTGATAACCATTTAGTTTAACCATCTGGTTGGCAAAGGTATTAAATAATTTCAGAAATGAGTCTACTGTAAAAAGTAAGTTTATTTTCCCAATTTCATAAAAATTTACACCGGATGTACTTTTAGTGTTCGGTAGCCATACACGGCAATGGCAACAAAACAGATAAATGGCAGGATAAACGAGAAATTTACGGCAGGCAGGAATCCAATTGTGCCTTGATCGATAATTAACCCTTGCAAAGGTGGCATTAATGCGCCACCAACTATTGCCATAACCAAACCGGCAGCTCCAATTGTCGCATCTTCGCCAACACCTTCCAGCGCAATTCCATAAATGGTTGGAAACATCAACGACATAAAAGCGGATGTTGCCACAAGTAAATATAAACCGGGCATTCCTTGAATGAATATCACACCTGTTGTTGTTAAAAGCCCACCAATCGCAAACAAGGTGAGCATTAACTTTGAATTGAAATATTTCATCAGGAAGGTACTTATGAAACGGCTACAAATAAATATTGCCATCGCAACAATATTGTACCGCTGCGCTTCGGCTTTTGCTATTCCCAAATTATCAGCATATTGAATAATAAATGTCCAACACATTATTTGAGCGCCCACATAAAAAACCTGGGCGATTACACCTTCCCTGTAATTCGGATTTTTCATTAATCGCCTAAAGGAATCCATGGCATGTACTTCATGGTCGGTACTGGCCCGTTTAGGCATTTTTGAAACGGCTATCATCACTAACATGACAATTACAAAAAATCCGAGAAGCACATAGGGGTCGCGGATAATAGCCAGATCATGTGTGCGGATTGCTGCTTTTTCTGCCGTGCTCATTGTGTCAAAAAGAAGGTTTCCCGCAACGTCTCTTTTATCGGAATCCAAAGCCGGCAAAATAACCTGCGATGCAACAAACATCCCTAAAATTGAACCCATCGGATTGAACGATTGGGCCAGGTTTAATCGCCGTGTTGCTGTTTCAGGCGACCCCATTGAAAGGATATACGGATTTGCAGTAGTTTCCAAAAATGCCAAACCAAACGTTAAAATATAGAGCGATACTAAAAAGAACCCAAATATTTCAAACTGGGCTGCTGGGAAAAAAAGAAGCGCCCCCACTGCATACAAAGCTAAGCCGATAATGATCCCAAGTTTATAACTGTACCGCTTAATGATCAATGCTGCAGGAATGGCCATGGTCGCATATCCGCCATAAAATGCAAACTGTATCAATGCTGCCTTAGCATTCGATATTTCCATAACGGTTTTAAATGCCGCCACCATGGGATTGGTGATATCGTTCGCAAAACCCCACAAGGCAAACAAACTGGTAATGAGAACAAAAGGGATGATCACTTTTTTCTCGATCACAATTTTTCTGGAATCCTTCATTTTAAGTTTGAATTAGTTGTACTGGATTGAACAGTTACAAATAATGGTTTTTATTTTCCGCTTTCAACTGATCTACAACATTTTTCACATCCTCTGCCCTTTCGCGCTTGCATACTAAAATTGTATCGCCATCCTGTACCACAACCACATCGTCGAGGCCAATCACGGCAATCAAACCCTTATCGGAATGAACATAGGAATTTTTCGTATCCATAAGGATGGTTTCACCGCTACCAACATTTCCGTTTTCGTCTTTTTTACCGGTGAGGTAAACCGATTCCCAGCTTCCCAGATCGTTCCACACAAAATTTCCTTCTACCAGATAAATATTTTTGGCATGCTCCATTATTCCATAATCCACCGAAATGCTTTCAACCGCGCGATATACAGTGTCAAGGGTTTGCTCAAAAGAAGGATTGCCGAGTTCGGACTGAATTTTTCGCAAATCGCCATACAAATCCGGAGCAAACTGTTTTACGGCATCCAGGAATACCGAAATTTTGAAAACAAACAAACCGCTGTTCCAATAAAACCCGCCTTGTTTGATGTATTCCGAAGCAGTTTTTTCGTTGGGCTTCTCCACGAAGCGTTCCACCTTGAACTGGCTGATTTTTTCCGAACCCGTGATATTTTCGGCAGTTTTCACATAACCATAGCCCGTTGCCGGGTAGCTTGGCGTAATCCCGATAGTGACAATTCCGTTGCGCTCATTTGCAATTTTTACTGCTGCCAAAACCGTATCACGGAATAGTTCGTCATTTTCAATTAAGTGATCGGATGGCGAAACCACCATTATCCCGTCGGGGTTTTCTTTTTCGGCATACATGGCCGCCAAACCAATGCAGGGCAAGGTGTTTTTGCCAACCGGTTCGTAAATTAGGTTTTGTTTTGGGAGCATTGGCGTTTGTCGCTCCAACACTTCTGCCTGTGTTTTGCCCGAAACGATATAAATATTATCAGTTTCAGTAAAGGTTGCAAATCGTTTGATGGTGGATTGCAGCAAAGAATCTTCACCAAAAATGTTTAAATACTGTTTTGGTTTTGCGGTTTTGCTCCGCGGCCAAAAACGGGTACCTGACCCGCCTGCCATAATTAAGGTGTATAAGTTTTTCATAATTAGAAGCCCCCTCTAACTCCTCATAGGAGGAAAAAAGAAAATGATGCGTAATAAATATTATTTTTTCACGAATTGGTAAAAATATCAATTTATTGAAAACATCCTTGTTTTGGTTCGGTAATTTGATATTTTTAATTTGAAAAAGAGAATAATGTTGTATATTTGCCTCCGCAAAACACGGTGGTTGTAGTTCAGTTGGTTAGAACGTCGGATTGTGGTTCCGAAGGTCGCCGGTTCAAATCCGGTCATCCACCCAAGCAAAGAGCTTCAGATTTTTCTGGGGCTTTTTTTTAAGGCAAGGGTTTCCGGGTTGTGGTTCCGAAGGTCGTGTGAAGCGTACTGCTGTTGATATTCCGAGTCACAACTCATCTTTTTGTGATTTGGAATAATAAGGAAAAGACAGGTTGCTTGAAATCACTATTCCCACGTACGTGGGAATCCCAGCATAATGGTAGAGATCCCCACTTGCGTGGGAATGAGGAGCATTTAATATCTGTCATTCGCAAAGTGTCTGATAGACAAACAACAACACAAATCTTCAATGGCTCGAGTAACAAGGAGAAATCTCTGCATGGTTTAAATCGCATAACTTTTGGTGAAAACGATAATCAATAGTTATTATCTTTGACAGATACAAACCTTCAATCGAAGAAGAAAGAAGTTTGCACAGATGGTTCAGCCAATCAGAATGTGATTATTGTGAAAGAAAGTCGAAACTCGGAATCTTTTTAAATAAAATGGCAAAACAAAATAAAAAGCATAAAAAAGTGCTTCATTTTAGTCTCCACGGAAAACGCGAAGAATATGAGAAAGGGTTCCGGATCGACGAATTATTCCCTTTAAATACAAACGGTATTAATACACATAATAAGCCGATTATATCAATTGTTTTCGTCAGGCAGAAAAGCAAAGTTGGATTCCGGTACGAAATTGCAAGCAGATTATTAACGGATGTAATTTCCATTTCGTCCAGGGCTGGAGAAAATCTGATAATCTTCCCTCTTTATCGTTACCCCGAAACGAGCACCCAACGAACCATTGCACACCGCTCCCCTCCTTTGGGGAGTTTCCCCCAAAATATTGGAAGGTCAGGGGAAGTCAGGAGTCCCAACCTCAACCCCGAAATCACACAAAAAATAGCCAAAAACTTAGGACTGAGTTTTATCCCGGAAAAAGAACCCGAAGGAAAGGTTTGCTATATTAATAACCCCGAAGTACGCGATGATTTTAAGACCACTTTCGCGCCCATTGATTTGCTGGATTACATCTACGCAATTTTACATTCACCAACTTATAATGAAAAATACAAGAAATTTTTAAAAATCGGTTTTCCGAGAGTGCCCTACCCAAAAGCTGAAGAAGAGAATTTTTGGCAATTGGTAAAACTTGGTGGAGAACTTCGACAAATTTATTTATTGGAAGGTCAACCCGCTGGAAATCCTATAGTACAATTTCCGGTAGGTGGAGATACCATGGTGAAAAAGGTAAAATTTGTGAGTACCCCAACTCTGCCTGGCCCGATTGCAACTCAACCCAACCTAACCGCAATTCTCCCTGGA
>CAZNEV010000005.1:94368-117115 GCA_964572085.1 uncultured Maribellus sp.
CCCCGAAGGGGAGGGGGCAAGAACGCACAACATTGACCGAGCAGAAGATAATTTTACACATTTTGACCAACAGCACTCTTCCTCCCTACCATCAGAGAGGATAGGGAAAACTACTTCCTCTTCTTTTAATAAGCAGCGTTCCTCCTCCCCTCCCTCGGAGGGGCCGGGGGAGGTCGTAAAGGCAGTGGGGGTCAAGAGAACCGGTGAGCCTCGTTATATTACTGCAAACCCCGCTCATTACAGCTTAATTAAAGAAATGCGCGATGTTTTAAAGGATAATCCAACAGAAGCAGAAAAAACAATTTGGGAATATCTACGAAATAAGAAAACAGGACATAAAATCAGGCGGCAACATATTATAGATGACTTCATTACTGACTTTGTTTGTTTGGCAAAAAAAGTGGTTATCGAAATTGATGGGAAAATTCATCTAAAACAAAAGGAATACGATGAGTTAAGAACAGCAATTCTTAATGAGCTTGGTTACGGAGTAGTTCGCTTTACGAATGAGGAAGTATTTGCCAACCCTGAAGTAGTCGCAAATAAAATAAAAACTATACTTGACAAAAAAAAGGACACGCAAATCGACGAAATAACCGACCCAACTCTGCCTGGCCCGATTGCAACTCAACCCAACCTAACCGCAATTCTCCCTGGATCCGCCCCGATCCCCCATGACCCCACCCCGATCCCCCATGACCCCACCCCGACCCTCCCCGAAGGGGAGGGGGCAAGAACGCACAACATTGACCGAGCAGAAGATAATTTTACACATTTTGACCAACAGCACTCTTCCTCCCTACCATCAGAGAGGATAGGGAAAACTACTTCCTCTTCTTTTAATAAGCAGCGTTCCTCCTCCCCTCCCTCGGAGGGGCCGGGGGAGGTCAGGGAGCCGGGGGAGGTCAAGAGCCCATTAGAGTTCGGCAAGACCATCGGGAAAGTGTACATCAACGACTTGCAATTTTTCGACAACTTCCCTGAAACCATCTGGAAATTAAAAATCGGTGGCTACCAGCCAGCCCAAAAATGGCTAAAGGATCGAAGAGGCCAAATACTGCAATTTGAAGATGTTTTGCACTATCAGAAAATTATCATGGCCTTAACCGAAACTGACAGGCTGATGAAAGAAATCGATAAAATAGGCGTTGAATAACATGGAAATCACCGCTATTATACTTTCGGGAGGCAAAAGTTCGCGCATGGGTACAGATAAAGCATTGTTGAAAATTAACGACAATGATTTATTGAGTCGTGCCATCGAGGTTTGTCAACCAGTTTGCTCCCGCATCATCATCAGCTCGAACAATCCCAAACACCGAAAATCAGGTATTCATGTTGTTCCCGACGAAATCCAAAATTGCGGCCCAATGGGAGGTGTTTATGCCTGCCTAAAACAATCCTCTACCGATTGGGGTTTTGTGCTAAGTGTTGACGCAGTATTCGTCGAACCCAAATTCATTGAATTCCTAATAACTGAAATTGATGCTTTCGATGCAGTTGTTCCTGTTCATTCAAAAGGGATAGAACCCTTAATTGCCTTTTATCACAGGAATTGTTTGCCCGAAATGGAAGGAATGCTAAAAAAAGGCGATTTCAAAATGCGAAACCTCTTCAGTAAAATAAACGTGAAATATATTGACGTACAAAACTGGGTTGAAAAATTCCCACGTCTGCTATTTAACCTGAACAAACCGGGAGATTTAGATTTGATTAATTCGTAATCCTTTATTCTTTTTGTTTTTCAACTCCAATCTTAACCTAATTTGCTGATGCGATCGAGACGATAGAGATCCAGGATTTTTATTTTTCGGCCGTCTATGGCAATCACTTTTTCCATAGCGAAGTTGGATAAGGTGCGGATAGCGTTGGAGGTGGTCATGCTCGAAAGATTGGCAATA
This sequence comes from uncultured Maribellus sp., assembly GCA_964572085.1. Taxonomy (GTDB): domain Bacteria; phylum Bacteroidota; class Bacteroidia; order Bacteroidales; family Prolixibacteraceae; genus Draconibacterium. The sequence continues at coordinate 96,270 of CAZNEV010000005.1, forward strand.
TCGTCGCGGGAGAGATAAACTTTCAGCGTTGCCCGGTCGTGTTCAAAACCGTATTGATCCATCAACAGCAGTAAGGCTTCGGCCAACCTGCCACGGATATGTTTTTGAGTTAAACTTACCATTCGCGAATTGGCAAAACCAAGCTCCAAGCAGAGCTCGCGAATAAGTTTGGATGAGAAATCGCTGTTTTTCAAGGCATGATTAAAAATAAAATCAGGACTGGCCGTAATTACGATGGATTGTTCGAGCGTTAAAGCAGAGGTTTTGTGATTTTCAAAAACAAACATTGCGCGATATCCCATAAGGCTCAATGGTTTAACCATGCGGACAATTAGTTCGCGGCTGCCAAAACCTTCTTTAAATATTTTTACTTTGCCCTCAACCAATATTTGTAATCCGGTTGGCTTGTCGCCTTCATTAAAAACAAATTCGTTTTTTTTGAAATGTGCAAAGGAAATATGATGTCGAAGATCTTCTTTTTCTTCGCGGCTTAAAAGATAAAAAATGGACTCCGGGTTCTCTATTATTTCTTTTAACCCCAATTCAACTTTTAACATCGACCTTAATTATATGTTATACAGCATCAAAGTTAAAAATTTTGTTCTATCGGCTTTGAATTTTGACTGCAAAATTGCATTATAAAGATAATTCCAAAAAAAGCAAAATAATTTTGTAAAACAAACATATACACTCAGTACCGGGCAACTAAGGGCATTCGTCTTCCAAAGCCGAAAGCCTTGGAACTCACCCGCAAAACAGGTGCTGTCTGAAACCGCTTGTATTCGTTCATGTTCACCATCCGAACTACTCTTCTCACCATGGCTTCATCAAAACCATCGATGATGATTTCCTCCGGTGATTTATTCATTTCGATATAACGGAGCAGGATTTCATCCAAAATTTCATATTCCGGCAACGAATCACTGTCCTTTTGTCCGGGACGCAATTCTGCCGAAGGAGGCTTGATTATCGTGTTTTCGGGTATTATTTTCCCGTTTTCATTTATAAAGTGGGCAAGTTTGAACACATCGGTTTTATATACATCGCCAAGCACAGCTAATCCCCCGTTCATGTCGCCATAGAGGGTTCCATAACCTACTGCAGCCTCACTCTTATTGCTGGTGTTCAGCAAAATGTGTCCGAATTTATTTGAAATCGCCATCAGATAAATTCCCCGCACCCGTGCCTGAATATTTTCCTCAGCAACATCGGGGCTTGTGCCGGTAAAAAGCGGTGCAAGTTCTTCCTCGAACCGATCGACTGCGCTTTGGATTTGAATAATATCAAACTGTACTCTTAGGTTTTCTGCCAATTGGCGGGCATCTTCCACACTATGCCCCGATGAATACTTCGAGGGCAAAAGCAACACACGTAGGTTTTCCGCACCTAAGGCACGAGCAGCCAAAACAAGGGTAACCGCAGAATCGAGTCCACCCGAAAGCCCCAGTGTGGCTTTCTTAAATCCCATTTTTTGAAAATAGTCGCGGATTCCCAATACCAACGCATCGCGGATTTTTTCTATGGTTTCCGTTTTAGTTTGCAAATACTTTTTGCCCGGTTTTTTTGTATCGATCAGCAAAAAATCTTCTTCGAAGTAGTTCAGTTCTTTAAGCACCTCGCCTTTAGCATTAATAAAAACCGAACCGCCGTCGAAAATCAATTCAGCATGCGCTCCAACCTGGTTGATGTACAGAATTGGAACGTTGTAGCTCTGTGCTTTTTTGGCCAGAACATTTTTTCGCCAACCTTCCTGATTGCAAGAAAAAGGGGATGCTGAAATGTTCACCACAAAATCGGGCGTGAACTTTGACAATTCTTCTAAGGGCGATATGTTATAAAGTTTATTTTTCTCAAATTCATCGGCATCAGGTAGCTCGTCCCATAAATCTTCGCAAATGGTAAGTGCAATTTTTTCGCCGAGGTAATCGATTACATTGAATTCGCGGTTGGGCTCAAAATGACGGTATTCATCAAATATATCATAGGTAGGCAAAAGGGTTTTGTTTTGGATGAACTGAATTTTCCCTTCATAAAGAAATAAAGCAGAATTATATAGTTTTTTGCCGCTATCGTTTTTATTGATTCGGGGAGCACCAACAATGGCAGCAATACCGTGGCATTTACCGGCAATTTCGAGCACTGCTTCATCCGCCTTTCGGATGAACTCTTTTTTCTCCAACAGATCGTGCGGATAATAACCGGTAACCGATAATTCGGAAAAAACCACTAAGTCGGCTCCAACTCTTTTTGCCTTTTCGACAGAACCAACGATTTTTTTGGTGTTTCCTTCAAAATCGCCAATCGTATAGTTTAACTGTGCTAATGCTACTTTCATGCAATGGGTTTAAAGTTTAAAGTCCTACTTTTAACAGCCTTTGCAAATCTCTACTATTTAGTTCACTTTCACAATATTATTACAAGTGAAACGTATTGAAATAAACATCATATAAAATGAAGCTGCTAAAATATCTCTTCTTTATCGTTTTCCTGTCCCCTTTTATTTTTGGGTGCAAGCCCAATCCTTTAAAGGTAAATATTTCGGGGATTGAAAAAGATGTTGAATTTGTGCGCTTCGACAAAGCTCTTTTCCAGCCGAATACAAACGACACACTTCAATATCTTTTGGATGTACGAAACGATTATCCAGAGTTTTTTGATTTGTTCACCTACAAGATAATACAGATTGGAGGTGTGGGCGATGACCAGTTTTTCGATCTGATGCAGGGATTTATGAACGACACGCTTATCCTGGAAATCAAGAGTAATGTTGACGATGAGTTTTCGGATTTGCCAAAAACAGAAAAAGAGATCAATAAAGCGTTTAAATACTTTCAATACCATTTTCCCAACAAGGAGGTTCCAACCGTTTTTTTCTACTTTTCGGGCTTTAACCAATCGGTGGTAACTGCCGAAAACATCGTTGGCATTAGTTTGGATAAATATCTCGGGCGCGACTGCGAGTATTACAAACGCTTAAACTCCACGCCGCAATACAAAGTGCTGAACATGCATAAGGCAAAAATTCCTTCTGACGTAGCTTATGCCTGGGCAATTACAGAATTTGGGCAAAACGATGATGCAACTACTACCGTGCTTGACAATATGGTGTACCAGGGAAAAATGTTGTACTTAGTGGATGCCATGTTGCCCGAGGTACATGATTCACTGAAAATCGGTTATACCGCCGACCAGCTAAAGTGGTGCAAAAACAACGAAGCTCAAATGTGGTCTCAACTAATTGAACACAAAAAGCTGTTCTCCAACAACCGGATGGACGTGGTGCGCTACATCAACAATTCGCCCACAACCTCTGGGTTTCCATTGGAATCTCCAGGACGGACGGGCGTTTGGATTGGCTGGCAAATTGTTCGCAAATACATGAAGAGGCATCCCGAAGTGACCTTGTCGGAATTAATGAATAACAACGACTACCAGCAATTACTAAACGATTCGCAGTACTTACCGCGATAAAAGAATTGATTTTTATTTTGTGCCGATTTCAGGATGATTTTACGCTCGACAAATGTATTTTATAATAACGGAATAAAACGGATTTGTGTATTGCCTCAATCCCGCGGTACAAAATCTGGGTTTGGAATGGGGAATTTTGCTCCAGAGGCTTGTAAATCCTCATCAAGCAGTTTTTTTAACTTCGAAACTTTTTGAGGGTTTTCAGCCGCAATATCAGTCGTTTCTTGCGGATCGTCCTTCAGGTTGAAAAGTTCTGTCCGTTCATCTTCATAAAAATAGATCAGCTTCCAGTCTCCTTGGCGCAAGGCAGAACCCGGCTTCCAGGCACTACCGTGATAGTGCGGGTAATGCCAGAAAAGAGAATTGCGCTTCAACGGTATTTTTTCGGTTAAAATAGGCAACAGGTTTTCGCCGTCATTTTTTTCGTGTTGAACGCCGGCTATGCCTAACAAAGTGGGGAAAAAGTCCATGCCGATTACGGGTTCGTTTTCGTTTCGTCCGGGCTCGACCACGCCGGGACCTGCGATGATTAGCGGCACCCGGATTCCACCTTCATAACACCATCCTTTACCGGCACGAAGCGGGCTGTTGGAAGTGGGGGCATTCTTTCCAACAAGCGTTGAAAGTCCGCCGTTGTCGCTGGTGAAAACCACCCAGGTATTATCATTCAATCCTTGTGCTTCAAGTGTTTCTAACAACCTGCCAACGTTCTCATCCATGGCGGCAACCATAGAAGCATACGCGGCATTCTCTTGTTCAAGCTTCGACCATCCGTCGCCTTCACTTCGGAAGGGAATGGTGTCCATCTCCAACCGGTTTCTTTTTTCCGTGTATTTATTGATGTGCTTTTTCGCTGCCTGTATCGGAGTATGGACCGTATAAAACGACAGGTACAGCAAAAAGGGCACATCCCGGTTTTCGGTAACGAATTTGATACTTTCGTCAGCGAGCCGATCCGTCAGGTATTCGCCTTCCGGGCCGTCTTTCAACTTCGGGTTGTTGTAGGGCGAATAATAGCCACCGGGAGGGCTACCTTTGTCATGGCCACCGATATTGATGTCGAATCCCTGATCTTCGGGGTAAAAACCTTCGTTGCCCAAATGCCATTTGCCAACAAAAGCAGTGATATAACCTTTCTCCTTTAGCTTTTCAGCAAGGGTTATTTCTTCTAAAGCGAGCTCGTTGGCATCTTGCGGCCCAAGTAGAGGCCGTTTTTTGGGATCGTCGCCGGGTATCCAATCGGTGATGTTAAGTCGGTTGGGATGTTTCCCGGTGAGAATAGCAGCACGCGATGGGCTGCAAACCGGATTGGCGGAGTAGGCATTCACAAAGCGCACTCCGGAAGCGGCCAGTCTATCAATGTTCGGGGTATCGTAAAAACTTTCAGGATTGTTGCATTTCACATCTGCCCAGCCCAAGTCATCCACCAGTATAAAAACCAGATTCGGCGGTTTCTTCTCTTTTGAACAGGAAAAAAGAAAGAAAATAATGGCAATCAACAGGAAATATTTTGTCTTCATAGTTGTTCTTTAAACATCATCTTTCAAAAGTACAAAAAGGATTCAAGTATCAACATGTCGTTTCTTTTTAAACCAGTAGAACACAGGGATTCCCGATAATGCCGTAAGTATGGCAATGGAAGATTCCATTGGGCGTTCAAAAAAGGCAAGTATTAACATGACAATTCCGGTTAAAATAAAAAACAGGTGCACATATGGGAAACCGGGCAGTTTCAAGACACTTTTTCCAGACCAACGCAATTTAAATACGCCAAGAACAGCGAGCAGGGGAAAAATGCCGAGAGAAAATCCCATATAAACCAAAATTTGCTCGAAGGTGCCCGATAAAACCAGAACTATGGCAATGAAACTTTGCAATACCATAGCCTCGACCGGCACTTTAAATTTTGGATGCAAACGCGAAGCAAACTTGAAAAAATATCCTTGTTGGGCCATAGCATAATAAACCCGAGGACCTAAGAGTATGAATGCGCTCAACGACGAGAACAAAGCAAATGCAATCAATAAAGAAACAATGGATTCGGCAACGGTTCCAAACGCTTTCCCGGCAGCAAGACCTGCGATTTCAGGTACACCAACCAGCTCATGTGGCGGTACTGCATACACAAAGAACATATTCAGCAATAAGTACAACACGGTTACAATTCCTGTTGAAATCAGTAAAGACCGGATTATTACCTTTCGTGGATTTTTTATTTCTGAGCCAATGTAGGTGGCCGAATTCCACCCGCTGTAGGCAAACATGATGAACATGAGCGAAAGACCGATTGATTTCCAACCCGAGAAGGAGAAGTCAAAATCAGAGACGGATGTAAAATGGGCTAAGTCGCCCCTGCCGAAGATAAAACCCGCAACTATCAAAGCTACAATCAACAACACTTTCAGTATAGTCAACCCGTTTTGTACGCGGGAACTAAAAATTACACCTCGTGAATGAATAGCGGTAAAAACCAGAATCAGCAAAATTGCCATTCCTTTTTTAATCCACACCGTATCAATGATTTCGTGGGACATGAACCTCTCCTGAAGCACCGGAAATGCCAGCGTGAGATATTCCGAAAAACCAATTGCCGATGCAGCTATGGGCGCAGAGAAACCCACAATTAAAGAAAGCCAGCCACTTAAAAATCCCAGCAAAGGGTTAAAAAGTTTAGAAATAAAGATGTATTCGCCACCAGCTTCAGGAAATGTTGCACCCAACTCGCCAAATGCCATTGCACCGCAAAAAGCAACCAAACCACCCACCACCCACAGCAACAACATCAGCATTGGGTTTTTCAATAAATCCATTGCATAGCCCGTTGTGGTGAAAATTCCCGCCCCGATAATGTTGGCCACAACAATGTTGACGACAGAAAAAAGACCGATTTTACGATTTAAATTATTCCCCGTTGGTTTCAATTGCTTATTTGGCTTTTACCTTATAGCTTTTAGAAATTCCCGCTCTACTTCCTTTGGCAAAAGTAGTTTCATAGTTATTGAGATTTTCAACGTACTCAAGGAATTCGTTTATACCTGAAACCCGCATGGAGGTATTATGTGCGGTGAAACAACCTCCGATTTCCAACTTTGGGTCCATTGCAATAAAATAGTTTTTATACCAATATTTATCGGCATCGCTAAAAACAAAATCATATTTGCCCGGTAGTGCTGGAATAAATTCGTGTGCATCTGCTAACCGTACGTCAATAAATTTAGAAACACCCGCTTTCTTGAAATTCGATTTGGCTTGCACATATCTGGCTTTATCAATTTCAACGGTTATGAGCTTGCCTCCTGTTTTGCTTAGTGCCCAGGCAATCCAAATAGCTGAATGCCCTGTTGACGTACCAATTTCAACCGCTTTCTTATAGTTGTTCTCAACAATGATGTCGTACAAAATTTTACCATCGGCAAGCGGGACGTTCATATCGGTCCAACTGTTGGCATTGTCTTCCAGAAATGTTTTAACCTTTTTATCCAGTTCATTCTCAATTTTCGGATATTGTGCATGAGCCTGGACTAAAATAAGTAGCAGCATTAATAATAGAGTTGATATCTTTTCTTTCATGTTAGTAGGTTTAAAAGTGTGCATTAAAGATAAAATAAAATAAAATAAAAGTATTATATAGTTTGTATATTCCAAAATTTCTCTATTTTTGTAGTGCATTTGGGATGAATCCCAAATTGTGTGTTTGGGGGTTAACATTTAAGAAGGAGGCTCAATAGCCTCCTTCTTTCCGTTATAGCTTTTGTAATTCCAATTTTCAATCCTGGTTTCCCGTATAAAAAAACACCTGAAATTTTTGGTCATCAAGTGTTTACAATCGTAATTAGTTTAAAAATGAGCCACTCATGGGGCTCGAACCCACGGCCTGCTCATTACGAATGAGCTGCTCTACCAACTGAGCTAAAGTGGCTTTATAGAACGGCGCAAATTTAAGAATTTTGCGCAATTCGGATCATTTTCTCCCAAACTTCCCGCTGTTCTTTTAAGGCTGCCACTTTATCTTTTGGATCGGTACGGCATTCCAATAAAATCCAGCCCGGATAATCAATGCCTACAAAGAGGTTCATCAATTTCTGGTAGGGATAATCCCCCATATTTAGTTCGCGCACATGGCAAATATCGCCAAAACGGTCTTTCACCAAATTGAAATTATATTCTAAGCCCTGGCCGTTTAAATCCTGGTCGTTGCTGTTCCAGCACACCGTAGAGCCGTTGTTTTCCACATAATCCATAATGGTTTTGATGTTGGGAAGTTCCTGTGTCCCGTTGCCATGAACTTCGAGCCGGATTTGTTGCCCCATATCTAAAGCATACTTCCCCAGTTCGTTGAGCGATTTCCCAATTTGCTCCAATGTTTTTTCATGCGGCACCCCTTCGTGAAAAGCATTTGGTTTAACCTTTACGCCCGAGCCGCCAATATCTTTGCTCAATTGCAACCATTTTTTTGTAGTTTCAATGGATTCCTTCACTCTTGCCTGTTCGGGCCAGTCGTACTGCTCGTTGGTTCCCATGCCGATGATTTCTACCGGGCTTCCGGCGAATTTCTTTTTCACCTCCGCACGTTGAGCAGGCGATAGATCGAGGGTTACCCCGTGCTTATGATCCACCCGCAGTTCGACTCCAAGAACATTAGCTTTTGTGCAATTCGCAATAATGGTGGGAATGTCCCAGTCTTTTGCCCACAAATAGGTTACAAGCCCGAGTTTCATTCTTGAACCTTTTAAACTACCTTGTGAAGCCAAGACACTAGTGGGAAATGCCGCCAACGCAGAAATAACTGACAAATTGCGGATGAATTCTCTTCTGTTTTGATGAATAATTTGTTTCATTAGAATCAATTTGATTAATAAAATGGCCTAAAGGTACCCAAAACAGCAATATGTCCACAACAGTTTTCTATGAAATGTGTTAAGATTTTCTAATTTTGCGGCAAATTAAAATTAGTAAAGAATGAAAGAAGCAGAAATTCATACCTCAAAAGGGACTATGAAGGCAAAGTTTTTTGAAGAGGATGCACCAAAAAATGTTGCAAACTTTATAAAACTGGCCGAATCAGGATTTTATGATGGCTTAACGTTCCATCGGGTAATCCCAAATTTTGTAGTTCAAGGAGGATGCCCTGATGGTACGGGAGCTGGGGGTCCGGGTTACACAGTGGATTGTGAACTCGACGGCAACAACCAGTACCATGAGCGCGGAGTTCTTTCAATGGCGCACGCCGGGAAAAATACCGGTGGAAGTCAGTTTTTTATTTGTCACAATCGTCAGGGAACGCAGCACTTAGATCGCCACCATACTTGTTTTGGAAAAGTTTACGAAGGTTTAGACGTGATTGATAAAATCAGGGCTGGCGATTTAATCGAAAAAATTGTGATTAAGGAGGTTTAATACCAATTTGCACATCAGTTTAAAAGGGAAAATACAATCGGCATTTTCCCTTTTGCTTTTATATAATCGAATCGCCAAACAGTTAACTTAGACACCAAAAACACTTGCTCGCAATCGTAAATCTTTAACTCGCACGGGTAAAAAGTAACTCGCGTGGGTAAAGCAGTTACTTTTATTTCAAAATATTTAACATCGTGCACAAAAGAAAAATTTTTGCCATAAAAGAACCGTTCTCTCTCAACTGTGTACAGAAAGAACGGTTTTTTGAAACAGCATTAAATTTCCCAGTTTTGGGATTCAATCCAATCGATTCAACAAGCTCTATTTTTGCCGACACAAATTTTTCGATGCCTGCATTTACAATAATTTCCTTTAATTTCTTTTCCACAAGCTGTTGAGGCATTGTCACGAAATAACTTAGTTACTTCTTTATCAATTTCCCGGTTTGCATATTGCCATCAAACGATAATTTATAAATATAAACGCCACCATCTAAGCCTATTGTGCTTATGGTTTCTGAACCTAAAACACGTTTCGACATCACTTTACGCCCCTGTAAATCGAATAATTCGAACGCAACCTGCTTGTAATAATTATTAAGCCGAAAAGACAATTGGTCAGAAAATGGGTTTGGATAAACATTGGGAGCTTCCGCTTGTATGTCGATAGAAGAAACAGTGGCACAGTGCATTGAATAATAATAGTTCTTCTTAGATTCCATGGAAAAACCATCGAAATAATCTGTTTTAACTACTTCGAGCAGCTTATCACCCGATTCATTATAGGTAAATTCGGTTTCATTACTTTTCACCAAATTATCGCCTTCTCCACTACTTGCGTAAACTGTATTTAAATAAATATTCCCATAAACATCATAAAATGTGTACTTTATAGATTTAATTATGCACAGGTCATTATTGTTTAGCTTAGAAGTTTCCTTCAATACTTCATTATTATCCGCATCGTATTTGTATTCATCTTTAGCATTAGCGTACCATTCACCCGAAATTGTATCTATTTGCAAACTATTCAATTGGGATAAGTTACCCTTCGCATCATACTTAAATTCCTGTTGAGAAATACCAATCCACATGTTCTGCCCATTATCCCATTCAGACTTAATCATGTTTGATAAAACTCCATCTTCATTGTAACTGTTTTCTGTTCGCTTTATAGCCATCCAATCGCCACTTAAGGTATCCCATTGGTAAGTCGTATTTTGAAGTTTCAGCCCATTGGCAGTATAGCTCGATTCAGATTTAGTGCTATTTTCCCACTGGTTCAATGTTTCATCCCAATTTTTGACTACAACCATTGTATCATTGCCAAGGGCATCATAACCCGATTCAGTCAAATTACTAAAAACAGAACCTATCCATTGACCTAATTCGCTATTCCACTCGTAGTAACTAGATAATGTACGATTTCCGTTTTCATCGTAAGCGTGTTCATATTTAAAACTTCGATCTGTAAACACCCAATCATTAGCGGTGCTATCCCAAAATGACGAATTATAAAGCGTCATATACCCGTTCGAATCATAGTTTACTTCGTTTCTATAACTATATGTCCATTCTCCTGTTTTGTCATCCAATGTAAAATTAATTGAAATAATATGGTGCTTATTATCGGCTGTGTAGGTATGGGTTGTTTCTTGTTTCCTTTTCCATTCCCATTCCTCGGTTTCATTGTTCCAATAAAAAATAGAAAAAAGAGTCATATTCCCATCAGCATCATAGGCCAACTCATTTTTTTCATGGTGTACCCACTGTCTTGTTTCTGTATCCCAGGTATTTATTATAGCTATTGATAAATCGCCATTCGCATTAAATATAGAATCATTTTTTCGACGTCCATTCCAATTTTCAATGTTTTCATCCCAATAATAGTTGCTGTTGTATGTTTTGTTTCCATCGGCATCATACCCCCACTCGTATTTATTCCCACTATATATTTTCCCATCGAACAAGGCCAAATCTACGATACTATCAAGAAGTTCCTGACATGCCTGGGCAGACTTTAATTTTTCTTTCTTTACCGACCGGGAATTGGCAGTGCGATAAAATTCTAAATCAGGCGTAGCTTCATTCACCTCTTGATAATCGGGGAGATAATTCAATCTTTTATTAAGAATTGAATCGGGGACCTGGGCGTTTATTTGATTAAATAAACCGGTTGATGCTAAAAAAAGCACAATTAGAGTAAATAACTTTTTCATAATTCTTTGTATTGATGTGTATTTAAAAATAATATTTGATGCTGATTATTGTCCGGTTTCAGGAGGTGACGGCACTTTCTCCATTTCATATGTAATTGTTACATTATTCTCTCGCAAGCCTGTCCATACCATGTTGTTTCCGTCGAGGGTAAAATTCCAGCACTCGAAAGCCAGGCCTGTGCCACCACTTAGCAGGTCGTGCGAATAATTACTTGCCAAAAATTGACCATACAGAAAATAGCGTCCTTCATTGTCTGACTTTTTTATCCAGGTACTATTTGCAATCTGGTAGTAGTAATTATATGTGCCATCATCAAAATATTCCCAATAGTGAAACAGGCTATCAGCATGGCCCTCGGTTGTGCAGCGCCCGTGCCAGGTGCCAGTAAATTCAGCACTTAAATCATCGGTGACTTTTTCGCAGGTAAATGTGTTTGGATTGGCAATTACCTCCCCATTCACTATAAATGTTGGGACTAAAAAAGTAAGTGTCTTATCGTCTATCGACAGAATGTCAAATACCATGTGATATGAGTTTTCCTGCACATCAATACCGTCAATACTAATGAGATTTCCGCTGATGCTGTAGGTGTAGCTGCTGTTTTCATGCCAGCTTTTATTATTCTCATCCTCCTTAAATCCAATGGCATATAATTCTGTATTGTTCGATTTAAATTCCATAGTAAAAGTTGAATCGGTCAAAACGGTCTGTTCATTGGCGATTGTATTCACCCAAGTACCCAAGAGAAGTTCACTATAGTCAGGAACCTCATCTTTTCCACAGCTAAATAACAGCAGGGTTAGCAAGACAAGGCTGAATGGGATATTTGTTTTTTTCATGTGTAACTCTTTTAATTATTAACCAAATCAATAACCCAACTCTCATTAATCTCAGACTCAGCTATTGGGCTGCCGTTCGCCTGGAACCAATTTGTTTCGGCGATTGCTCCATCGGCAAGCGTAAATTCAACGTAATATAATTTTAGGTCTGCTGTATTGTAAATACTTTCCTTTAGTTTTTCCCGGCTCGGATCGTCTCTGGCTTCAATTGCCGAATATCCGACCAGTTGCAAATCCGAGATAGTTCCCTGGTAATAATATTTCTTTTTAGTCTCAGAATTTTCATCCAGTTCATTCATAATGCAATACTCAAACTCCCCATCATCATAATTATACGAATACTGCTTTAGGCATACAACACCTGAAATATACTCTTCCTTTCTTACCAATAAATCATTATCATACCCTAAATAGGTCGCGAATTCGGAGCAGTACTCTACTGCGAAATACGAAGTTGCATCAACCCTGTACATTTTAATGAGGCGTGCATTTTCGTCATATTCCCATTTATCAACTGCTGTAGGTGTTTCGCCTTCATAATATTTTGTTTCCACCATGTTTCCATTCACATAAGAATATTCTTCCTTTTCACCATCTTCATTGCCATACGAAGCAACCGACGCATCTGAATTGTACGTGAAGGTTTCGTACCGTTCTTCGCTGTCTGACTTAATAGCGATATGTGTTTTTTTAATCAGCCGATTACCTTCATTGTATTCAAGGTCAACAATGTCTTTTGTTTTATTTGCTTCCTTTTTTGTTAGTTTAGTTATAAAGCCCTTTTTATCGAACTCGTAGATAAATGTTATGGGGGCGAAAGCTGCTATAGAACCAACTCTTTCCGAGGATACAACAATCCCATCATTATTGTAGTTATGAGTTATGGTAAAGTACTTATCGCCAAAACTGCCAAGGATTTTATAATTCTGAAAAGATGTTATTGCCTTACCCGCTGTATAGTCATGAGAAAAATTCCAGGCCCATCTATCTCTTGCATTAAATAACTGCTCGAATGATGCGATGAAATTCTTCATATTAAAGGCCGAGTTTTCATCAATAGGAATCATAATATCCTCAGGTTCGCCTTCGTTTGGGACGAGATCGTCTTTTTCGCAGGATGAAAATGTAAAAATTGCCAATAAAAATAATCCTATAAAATAGGATAGGGGAATGTTGTTTTTCATGATGAGATTTTATAACTGGTTTTCAATTTTAATGAAGCGTCCAACTTCTACTTTATGTTTTATTTAATTTTGATGGTTTTAATTGCTACTCAATTCGGCAATCACTTCCGGTATTTTCTCAAAATCCTCGCTTTTCGAAAAGAAGTAATCCGCCCCGGCTTCCATGGCCTGCGTTCTGTAATATGAATCTGAATAAAACGTAAGCAACATTAATTTCACGGTTTGATTCTCTTTTCTGATTTCCCTGATGACCTCCACCCCTTTTAGCCCGGGCATTTTATTATCCAGAATGGCCAGATCAGGTTTTAATTTCCGTAAGGCAGCAAGGGCATCGGTTCCGTTATTGAAGGCTCCGACCACCACCACATCCATCAGCTTTCATGGCATCAAGTTGATCTTGCCATTGCTGAACAGTACTTGCAGGTGTATTCAATGAAAATGCGATATAACTGTCAAAATCCAATGCTTTGATATGTTGTGTCAAATCGCTCATGGATACTTCGTTTATATCAGCCAGCCATTTCACATCAGTATCTGGCAACAGAAGCGCCTGAACCTCTCCATTTATTAATTGATTAAAAGCTTCGGATGTTGTAAGTGAGGTAGCGTCGATATTTTGGAAGTTGTTGTTGATGAGAAAATCATGGCTAAACCAACCATTCGGCGTGCCAATTGATTGAAGCGCTTTTGCCTGTTCAAGTGTTTCGATGCTTAATCCCGAAGTAGAAAGGGTATAAAAATAAGTTTTGTTTGGAGAGATGGGCCCAACCCATTGAAACATATTTTCGCGTTCGGCAGTGCGGGCTGTAGCAAATAATGCGCTGTTTGGCAAGTATTGTACGATGGCGTAAGCATCATTCCATAAGGTTAAATTTATGCTGTTAATATATCCTGTTCTACTCTGAATTTCATTTACAATATCGACGGATGAACCTTGTATTTCTAAGGAGGTGTTTCTTCCAGTGCTGTAACTGCTAGGTGGTGAAAATTCGGTAAAAAGCTGAATAGTTCCCGCGATGTAATCGTCGGGCATTATGGAGATGTACTTTCTTACGATTGCGGTTGTACTTTGATTCTCAATCAAGGTTTCGAGGGAATTCTGAACGCTGTTGACAAGCGCATCGCTTACATCTTTAGAGAAAGCAATGTAATAATAAACAGTGCGGTATCGTGTGATTGCACGAACATTGGATAAATAATATCCTTTCGGAAGTGTTGATGTTAAATGGTAAAAATCGCTTGCTATAAATCGTATCTCTCCATTCATAAACGCGGCCAATGCTTCCTCGTAAGTGTTGTAATAAACCAGGTTTGTAAAACCCATGTTTTCGAGGGTCGTTGTTTCCAGCCAGTTTCTTGCCACAGCAATGGAAGAAAACTGTTTACATTCTTCAACGCGCAGTGGGAATATATAGTCCGGTTCTCCATTTCCAAATATTCCATACATTCCCTGGCTGGTAGGACCTGCCCATTTAAAAAGATCTTTACGTTCAGGCGTATATGCTACGGTTAGGAGTGCCTTGTTGGGGCCACTTAAAATTGCATCATAAGCGTCTTGCCATGTATCTGCCATACTCAAATCCATATCGATATTTGCATTTTGCATGGCTTCGGCAGCAATATCTGCATCAATTCCAACAACTTCCTGATTATCAATAAAAAAGTTAGGGATGAACTCGATACCGGAAACCTGGATGGTTTCTTCTTCAATAATGTCGTCCTCTTTTTCGCAGGCTGTAAAAAACAGCATAGCCAATAATAGGGTAAATAAAATTCCAATCGTTTTCATCTGTATTTATTTAATGGTCAACAAAAATGCTTAGATATCAGCAAATTGCTTGTAGGGTAAAGACGAAATGTTTGTAGGGGAATTCTGGTTTTGTTGTAGGGGAAACCTTACGCAAGGGGAGAAGATTGATTATTACACCAAATGGTTTTCAATGCAGTACCGTGAACTTAAATTTTGTGCAACCCACTTTGGGGTTGCGGTTGCCTGGCGAGTTTCCAGCCCCGAATATAAATTCGGGGTTATTCACGTTAAATCCCGTTGGGATTCGGGACAGGCAGGCTGCACGGTTTCCCGGAGGGAATAGACGTGAATAACCCCCGATTTTTATCGGGGGAGAAGCACAGCAACAGGAACATAAACCCCGAAGCGGGTTTCACCGGTCAATCATTCAAAAAATACTTTTCATCTAAATCAATCCCGTTTTCTTTCAAAAGCCTGCGATATTCTTCCTCGAATGTTTCTTTTTGGTGATGTTCTTTTTGATTTTTAATGTATTCGATAATCATATGCTTATCAGCATGGGATTTAGTGAGTGCCGCATAACCACCCGCCCATCCCCCAAAATCCGGGAAATTGGTGTTCTCTTTTAGCCATATTGACGATGACCGTTTAATATCTCGTATATAGTCCGACAGTGAAATAGTAGGATGTAAGTCGGAAAAAACATGGATATGGTTTGATGTCCCATTTATCCGGTATAGATGGCAATTTTTATTCTTGATGATTCCCCAAATGTATTTGTAGAGCTCCGAGCAATGTTTTTCCGGAATCGTGTTTTGGTGCGACTTTGTTCCAAATACAATGTGAAAGTAGATCTGTCTATAGCTGGTCATATATTATAATTTTGTACAACCCACTTCGGGGTTGCGATTGCTTATCGTTATTCTCCCCCCGAATATAAATTCGGGGTTATTCATGTTCAATCCCGTTGGGATTCAGAGTAGGCAATATCGTAAAAAATTAAACACGAAAAGCTTTTGGCAACAAGTGAAATTAAAATCCAGGCATTCGGTCAAACAGCACGGTTTCCCGGAGGGAATAGACGTGAATAACCCCCGATTTTTATCGGGGGAGAAGCACAGCAACAGGAACATAAACCCCGAAGCGGGTTTCACCGGCTCGTCATTTATGAGGATTACACTAAATGGTTTTCAATGCAGTACCGTGCAAGGTCGGTGTTGCTTTCCAGCTTCATTTTTTCCATGATCCTGCTCCGGTAAGTGCTCACTGTTTTACTGGAAATACAAAGTTCATTTCCAATTTCCTTTAAGGATTTTCCTCCCACAATTTTAATCATGATTTCAAATTCGCGGTCCGACAGTTTTTCATGTATTGGTTGGTTGCTGTCGTTGTTGAGCTGAAACGCCAGGCAATGGGCCAGCGACTGCGAAATATATTTGCCGTTTTTCGCGATTTCCCTTACCGCCTGAAGAACATCCAAACCACTTTGGTCGGGCATCGAAATATCGAGTAGCAGTAGGTCATAAGTACCTTTATTAAAAAGGTCAAGCACTTCGCTCCCGTTTGCCGCTTCATCAATTAAACCAGCCTCGCTGTATTGTTCGAGTATCCGCCGCAGCCCGTCGCGCACAATTTTATGGTCGTCACAAATCAATATATCCATATCTTATCCTTTATTTATGGGGAATAAAATCAATATTTTGCTTCCAAATTTAGTTCTGCGCGAAATGGAAAAAGTACCTCCCAGCGAAGCCGCTCTTTCTTTCATGCTCATAATTCCAAATGATTTTTTCGAATTGATTTCATCTTCACTGATTCCAACTCCGTTGTCTGTTACTGTAAATTGAATAAAATCATCTTGTTGACTGAGCAAAATTTCAATATGCGTTGCCTTTGCGTGCCGGGCAATGTTGGTCAGCGATTCCTGCATAATCCTGAACAACGGCAGTGCATCGTCGTTTGCAATGGGAATCCCGCTTTCGAAATCCAGAAAAACGTCTATCCCATAGCGTTGTGAAAATTCTTTGGTGTACCAATCAATGGCGGCCTCTAAACCCAGGTCTTCAATTATTTCGGGCCTTAGCTGCGAGGTAATCCGTTGTACCGATCGGATTGTATTTCCTACCAAAGCCTTTACATTCTGGAGCTTTTCTTTTGCCGCCTCATCCGCCGTTTGCTGTCTGATTATTTCCAGGTCAATTTTTACGGCCGTAAGTGCCTGCCCCAAATCATCATGCAGTTCCCTTGAAATATTTAACCTTTCATTTTCCCTTACCTCTTCAATATGTTTTGATAATTGCTGCTGCTGCTCCAGGGACTTTTGCAATTCCTCTTCAATTTTTTTATGTTGGGTAATATCATGTACAGTCCCAATCCATTTAGAAGGTAGCCCTGCATCGTCAAAAGTCATTTCTGCCTGTTCGTGTATAAAACCCTGTCCTCCGTTGGAATACAGTATTCGCAGGTCAATGTTTAAGGGAATATGAAACTTCTTAACATCCTCTATCCTATCCATTAATGATTTATAATCGTCCTTATGAACCATACTATAAAACAAGCCAAGAGATGGTTCTATTTCTCCGGGTTGAAATCCAAAGATTCGAAATGTTTCATCCGAACATTTCATCTCGTCGCTTTTGTAATCGTACTCCCAACTGCCCACATGGGCTATTTGTTGTGCTTTGGTCAGATCTTCAAATGATTTATTGAGAAGTTTTGCATTTCTAAGGATGGTTTTTTTCTGTTTAAAAAGGTCGAGGAAGACACTTACTTTGCTGAGTAAAATGGCTTGCGAAAAAGGTTTTACAATGAAATCGACAGCTCCCGAAGAATAGCCTTTTAGCTCCTCTTCGCGGTCGAAGTGGTTGGCGGTTAAAAATATAACAGGCACTTTGTTGTCTGCTCTGCCCTCATTCAGTTTCACAGCCAACTCGTACCCTGACATTTCGGGCATACGCACATCAACAATGGCCAGGGCAAGCTCCTCCCCGTTTGTTTTGATCAACGCATCTGCACCCGAAAAGGCACAAATTAATTTTGCATTCAGTTTTCCGAGCACAATGGTAAGTAAGTTCAGGTTTACTTGGTTATCGTCAACAAGAAGTACGGTAGACTGATAATTTGTATGTGGCATTTTCTGTATTCAAAAACTTTTTTTAAAGAAACAAAAATATTCACTAATTCAGACGATCAATCAGTATCAGTTCGAAGAAACGTATTGCAGACAAAATGGGAGAGCTGAACATTGTGGGGTTAACTTTCAAAAGTATTGTAGGAGTTGCTTAGGGTGGAATTCCCTTTGCTTACTCGACCCCGCAGCCGTTATAGGGCATTTATAAAAATAGACGAACTGCGCGAAAATGAAATTTAGGATAGAATACAACCTTCGCTATGCCGGCAATTCAAATTCCGTTTCCCATTCGTGCGCAGACGTTTGTGGTTTCAGCTTTAATTTCAGGTATTTCTTTTCGTCTTCTTTAATTTCGAGCGAGCGTTCAACTACTACGCTTGCGCCTTTTTCCTTGTCTTCCACTACATCGCCAAGGCGTGGCATGAAAGGGTAGCAGATGGTGATTTTTTCGTCTTCGCTGTTAACGAGTTCCATGGCCTGATTGAAAAGGATCATTTCAAAGGTCTCGGCAATTTCCTCATTTTCAAGCTTCGATTTCTCGTCCTCAGAAAGTTCAAAAACCCATTCCATAAATACCCGGAATGATTTTTCCTTTACTTCCGGTCGGATCGTTTCGGGGAAAGGTGTCCGGATATGTTCATTGTCATTAAACCAGAAATTAAGGGAGGTTTCAAAAAAATCGTTTCCAATGAAATCCTGCTCTTTTATAAAGATTTCAAACTCGTTGTCGGTCATTTTATCATTTTAAAATTAGTGGAACACTGATAACGCTGATTTGTACTGATTTTAATCTGTGGATATCAGTTTGATCTGTGCAGTCAGCGTTCAGTTTTTTCAACACCCATAGTTGACTAATTGGTTTTAATCTCGATGTTCAATGCTGTTTCCGGTGAACTTCTTCGGTTGATTTTAGTAATGATATTGTTCATCCAGATTAAGCATAGCGCCGATAGTAAAAACATAAACAGCCAGCAGGAAGTCCACAAGCCTGTTCCTTTCAGCAGATATCCAAAAAGAATGGGGCAGAAGAAGCCGCCGAGGCCGCCAATTACGCCTACCATTCCACCTACAACACCCACTTCTTTCGGAAAATAATTCGGGATATGTTTGTAAACCGCAGCCATTCCAATTCCCCAAATGCTACCAATCAAAATAACCAAGCCAATAAAAATCCACACGTTTGCCTGAAAAAATATTTTGGTAAAGCCTTTTCCAAGCAGTTGTTTGCGGGTTACCTTGTCGCCAATCTCAACCACCGGTTCTTGCCAAATTTCCTTGGTGGGGAAAACGATTATTTTTGAATCCGTATTTTCGAGTTCTACATCCCTAAGCTGTAAGGGGTATTCTTCGTTCCCAACTTTAATCAACTTGTCCGAAACAAAAGTTACGGTACCGTCGTTCCGGGCCATTATGCCTTGTCCGGGCGAGGTAATCTCCATTTTTGGAATGAAAAGAAGGAAACTAACGACTACGGATACTCCCAAAACCCAATACATGATTTTGCGGGCACCATAAATATCGGATAACCATCCGCCAACCGCCCGAAATAATCCGGATGGCAAACTGAATAACGCTGCGAAAATTCCTGCTGTGACCAAAGGCATGTAATACACATTTACAAAATAAGGAACCAACCATTGGGAAAATGCCACAAAACATCCAAACACAAGGAAATAGTACAGGCCAAATCTCCACACGCGAATGTTTTTCAGTGGGCTTAACAGTTGCTTTACGGTTTTATTTTGTGCGGTGGTTTTTTTGTTTTCAGCAAAAATAAAAAAAACAATTCCCATGGCTATCATAACTAATCCATAGATGATGGGCAGTTTTCTCCAGCCATCGATGTTGGTTCCGTTATCAGTCAGCCAGTTCAATATCGAAGGGGCAAAAAATGTGGTAATTGCTGCACCGGCATTTCCTACACCAAAAATACCAAGTGCCGTTCCCTGCCGGTGTTTTGGGTACCACACCGAAGTGTAGGCAATGCCGATGGCAAAGCTGGCGCCGGCCAAACCAAAACCAAAGCTGCACAAGGCAAAAAAGAAAAACGAATTGGTGAGCGACAACAAAAACAAAGGCAAGGCACAGATCAACAGCAAAATAACAAATATCGGTTTTCCACCATATCTGTCGGTAAGCAGCCCCGCAGGCAACCTGAAAAGGGCACCTGTAAGAACGGGGATTCCCATTAACCAACCGATTCGTATGGGGCCCCAGTTGAAAACCTGATTGTCAACCAGAAAGGTTACCAGCACACCGTTCAACATCCAAGCTGCAAAGCAAACGGTGAAAGCCAGAGTGTTGAGGAAAAGCATCCGGTGGGATTTTAAAGTCGCGACTTGTTCCATAGTTCTGTTTTTATAAGTTTTGCCCAGTCTATTTTGATGCGGAAAATATAGTAATTTTATACTGCTTTTTGTAACGGATGTTACAAAATAGATAGTTTCAAAAGATATTAAGAATCATTCCAGACAAAGTGGTCGGAATTTATTATTTTAAACCAATTGCAATAGAATCAAAAGTTGAAAAAGGAAATCAAAAATTTGAATTAAATCACATGAAGATCAAACCATTCGAGCTCGAACGCTATTTTGCCAAATACGAATTTACCACAAAACACCTCCTGAGTTGCTCCGACTGCGAAGCATTGGAACTGTCGGAATTGCTGAAAATGGCTAACGAAGATTCGTTGAAATTGTGGCAAAACTTAAAATTATCCTATACCGAATCCACCGGGCATCCTTTGCTCCGGGCTGAAATAGCCAGGCTATACGACAATGTTACGCCGGAAGAAATAAATGTATTGAAATAGGTACTTAGCCACTAATATTTTTGATCGGGCATGGCGGAGCGTTT
>CAZNEV010000006.1:0-115092 GCA_964572085.1 uncultured Maribellus sp.
CGCTCGTCCGGGTCTGTGGGGGAGCGGGGAGGCAACGAACCGCTCTACCCGGAAACCGATGATCCGGCAGAAATTCCGCCGCCACATCCGCGAAAATACGTTTGATTTTGAATTTGCTTCAAACGGTTTGGAAGCCCTTGAAAAAATTATTGAATTCCCTGAAATTGGCATTGTGCTTTCCGATATTAATATGCCGGAGATGGACGGGCTGACATTGCTTAACAAGTTGAAGGAATTGAAAAACCCTGGGTTGAAAACTGTGATGGTATCGGCTTACGGCGATATGGACAATATTCGAACTGCCATGAACAGGGGTGCTTATGATTTTATTACCAAACCTGTAAATTTTGATGATCTTGAGGTAACTATCAATAAAACTCTTGATGAAATTTTGTTGATACGGGGCTGGTTGAAAGAGCATGACAAGCTGGTCTCCATACAACACGACCTAAACATATCGCGTAAAATACAGGAGGCCATCCTGCCCAAAAAATTTCCTCCCTTTCCCGATGAACCAAATTTTGATATTTATGCCTCAATGGTAGCCGCAAACGAAGTGGGAGGTGATTTTTATGATTTTTTCATTATCGACAAACACCGGCTGGGTTTTGTTATTGGCGACGTTTCAGGAAAAGGCATTTCGGCAGCTCTTTTTATGGCTGTCAGCCGCACGCTTATTCGTGCAACCGCGCTCAAAGGCGATTCAGTAAGTGATTGTATGCATTATGCAAATAACCTTCTGTGCAAGGATAGTGTTTCGTCGATGTTTGTAACCGTATTTTATGGAATTCTGAATACACAAACCGGCGAAGTTGACTATGTGAATGCCGGGCACAATCCTCCGTATATACTTTCGTCCGAAGGAATACAAAAAGTTGAAATGACAAATGGATTGGCTTTAGGAGTCGTGGATGGTTTCAGGTTCCAGTCAAAAAAAATAAATTTGAAAAAAGGCGACAAACTATTGCTTTATACTGACGGGGTTGTAGAGGCTTTTAACTTTGAAGAGACAGCTTACGGAGAACCAAAATTCGAAGATTTCCTAAATAACAATCTGGACCAAACCATTGAAGCAGTTATTAAAAAGACTTTTACGGATGTCAATGATTTTGTTGACGGCGCACCCCAGTCGGATGACATCACACTATTAGGTTTAATTTTTAAGGGATAGGGAAATTGCATTCTCTGTATTTTGGAAATCCACGATTACTATGCGGGTAAAATGATTGTAAATACAGTGCCCACATTTTTCGTTGTATCAACTTTTATTTCCCCGCCATGCGCTTTTATAATATCGTAACTCAAACTCAAACCTAATCCTGTACCTGAACCTGTTGGTTTTGTGGTGAAAAAGGGTTGGAATATTTTGTCAACAATATTTTGTGGGACACCGGGGCCATTGTCGGCAACTCTAATCTCAATTTTATCGTCTGATTTATTCGTACTTACTAATATTTCCGGCTTATATTCTTTACTTCCAGCTTCCAGGACTGTGCTTCGTGCTTCTGAGATTGCACTTCGACTTCGCTCAGTACAGGCATAAAACGCATTATTAATCAAGTTCAACAGCACCCGCCCAATATCCTGAGGAATGATATTAATTTTTGGGAGCGACACATCAAATTCAGTTTTAAAATCGGCATTAAATGATTTGTCTTTTGCCCTAAGTCCGTGGTAGGAGAGGCGCAGGTATTCATCGGCAAGTGCATTTATATCTGTTAATTCTTTTTGTCCGGTTGAGGTGCGGGAGTGTTGGAGCATGCCTTTTACAATGCTGCTTGCTCTTTCGCCGTGATGATGAATTTTTTCAAGATTTTTTTCAATATCCTTTCCAATTTCTTTGGCTTCATTTATATCTCCGTTTTCTAATTCAGTATTCATTTCTCCAATCAACTCTCTGCTAACTTCCGAGAAATTATTTACAAAGTTTAGCGGGTTCTGTATTTCATGCGCAATTCCGGCGGTGAGTTCGCCCAAACTGGCCATTTTTTCGGATTGGATGAGTTGGGCTTGGGTGGATTTTAGGTTATCATGGGCTACTTCAAGATTTTTATATGCTTTTTCTATTTCACGGGCCTGTTCCAGCTCTTTCTGCTGCGTCCTTGCCCGCTCGGCACGAATTACACGTTGACGCTGGAAATTGTGAATTAGCCAAACGCCGGCAATAAAAAATAACCCGTAAACGATATATGCCCATATTGTTTTCCACCAGGGTGGACTTATTATAACATCCATTGCTTTCTCCGCCCAAACTCCATAACTATTTGCACCTTTAACCCGAAATGTATATTTACCCGGTGGAACATTAAAGAAGTATGATCTTCTGTCTGCATTTGCCTTTCGCCAGTTATCATCATAATTTTCCAACTTAAACAGATGTTGATTCGCTACAGGATTTGAGAAATCGATAACAGCGAAATCAAATGAAAATGTATTCTGATTGTAACTTAGGTTGATTTCGTTTATAAGCGAAAATGATTTCTCTGTTGGATGGGCAACGGAATTTTTTGCTTGGTCTGCGATCTGGAACCCGGTAATTGCAATCAGCGGAGGCCTTGAATTTGTGGTTATTTCTGACGGAAGAAATTTATAATATCCGTTTTCATCGCCAAAATAAAGAAAGCCATTACGGTCTTTGTAGGTTGCATTACTATTTAACGTTTCGGAATAAACACCGTAATTTGTTCCATAGTTTATTGTTTCGGTGCGTTCTACATTTATTTTAATAAATCCTGAACCTGCACTGACCCATATATTTTTATTATTGTCTTCAATAATATTGGAAACAGATGTTATTTCATTTAAATTTTTAGAAGGCTCGAATCTTAAGTAAGATCCGGAGCCCGCATCGTAATAAAAAAGACCATCATTGGTTCCCGCCCAAAGCATTCCTTCTGAATCTTTAAAAAGGCAATTTACGAGGTAAGCACTTTGATATTGTTTAAATTCCCCGTTAACTTCGTTTAACATGCACAAACCTTTACCTGCTGTTAAGGCAACCCATGGTATATCTTTGTCATCCAACTGAACAACGCGTATAAAGTTTGGACCGAATAAGTCTGTATTTTCATTGTCGACTAAATATCTTTTGAAATTGCCTTTTGCCGGATTCAACCGGTTTAATCCCATAACAGTGGCAATCCACAGATTTTTTTTACTGTCTTCCGATATGGACATAATATTGTTGTTGCCAAGTGTATTGTTGTCACCAGGATCATACACATAATGTGTGAATTGTTTGGTTGTTAGATTTAATATAATCAATCCTCCGCCACCTCCAATCAGAATATGCCCATTACTGTCTTCTTTGATAACGCTCACATAGTTGAAATTTGTCGAAGTCTGCTTTAATTCAGTATTAATCTGTTGAACGAGCTTTTCATATTTATTGCCGGAAACATAAATTTTGTCTGATCCCCACCATAGCGTGCCATTTTTATCTTCATAAAAACATTCTACATTTTGACCCGGTATATCTACATGTGGAATTTCTGATCGCAGCGGATCAATACGATATAAATTACCAAACATTGAACTAATCCATAAAACACCATCGCGTGAAACAAAGGTGGCCCAGGTAGCATCGTCGGTAAATGCACCCGTTTTATTATTTTCCGATTCGAAATGGGTTATTTCTTTCGTTTCCGGGTTATAATAATTCAGTCCGGCTGCTGAAGTTCCAATCCAAATAGCACCAGTAACATCCTCAATAATAAATGTAATATGATCGTTGGTAGTAGATGAATCAAGAGGTGGCCGGCTAAGTTTCTTGGGTTGATTGGGATCATAGCGATGACGTATTATTTTTCCATTTGACTTGTCCATAGTGTGCAATCCGTCGCCTGCTGTTCCTATCCATAGGGTGCCTTTACTGTCTTCAAAAATGGCACTTACTTTATTATTGATAAGGCTGTTTTGATTTTCAGGATTATGCTTGAAACGCCTGAAAGTTCCTGTTTCTTTATCCAATTTGTTTAATCCGCCAGCTTCGAAATTATTTTGATCTGCACCATAAAAAGAGCCGGTCCCGATCCATAAAGTTCCTTCACGATCTTCATAAATAGCAACAACTTCGTTATAACTTAGGCTTGTTGAATTATCAGGAATATTATTGTAATGAATAAATTCATCTTTATTGGCATCATACTTATCAAGCCCGTTTCCTGTCCCTACCCAAAGTAAATTGTCTTTGTCAACCAGTACCACGTTAATATAATCACCATTGATGCTCATGGGATCGTCGGAATTGTGGCGATAATGTGTAAATATACCAGAAACGGGATCAAATTTGTCAACTCCATTGCCAAGGGTACCAATCCAAATATTTCCATCCTGATCGGCACAAACAGTTCCCAGAATATCACTTGCAATTGATTTGGGATTCAACGGATCATGTTTATAGGCTTTCATTTCGTAACCATTGTAGCTGAACAATCCAATTTTTGTAGCAAACCACATGGTTCCATTCCTATCCTGTGTCATTCCGGTAAGATGTATAAAGGAACTTCTGTTTGGTGGGAAAACCTTGTTGAACGTAATATCCTGACAAAATCCTGAATTACCGGACAAAAGAAAAAGCAGAATCAATTGAAACCTGAATAAAATAGCTTTGGTGCCGGAATTCTTCATTGTATTATTTGTTGTAACTGATATCATATTTAACTTTTTAAAATTTCATATTAATCCTTCAGTTTTAACATAACACTAAACGTTGTACCGATTCCTGATTCAGAATCTACTTTAATCTCCCCACCGTGCGTTTTAATAATATCATAGCTCAAACTCAATCCCAACCCAGTTCCTGAACCGGTGGGTTTGGTGGTGAAAAAGGGTTGGAAGATTTTATCAATGATGGCGGCGGGGATTCCGGGGCCGTTGTCGGATATCGATACAAGGCAAGCCCCCCCAGTACCAGCCCCCCTCGGTCCTCCCGATAGATCGGGACTGGCTCCCGAAGGGGGGAGGTAAGAAGTCTTCACAATTACTAGTGGTTTATGTATGTAATTTGGGTCTTTGAACCCCCCTTTGGAGGGCAGGGGGGCTGCATAAAACGCATTATTTATCAAATTCAACAAAACCCTCCCAATATCCTGCGGTATTACATTTATTTTAGGAAGTGACTCATCAAACTCAGTTTTGAAGTCGGCATTAAACGATTTGTCTTTGGCGCGAAGTCCATGATAGGAGAGGCGCAAATATTCATCGGCCAGTTTGTTGATGTCGGTTAATTCTTTTTGCCCGGTTGATGTGCGGGAGTGTTGTAACATCCCTTTTACAATGGCATCGGCGCGTTTGCCGTGGTGGTTAATTTTTTGTTCATTTTCAATTACATCTTTGGCAATTGCTTTTACTTCTTCCAGATTTCCTTTCTCAATTTCTTCATTCATTTCCTCCAGCATTTCTTTATTTACTTCCGAAAAGTTATTTACAAAGTTTAGCGGGTTTTGAATTTCGTGGGCAATGCCGGCGGTGAGTTCACCGAGGGAGGCCATTTTTTCGGATTGGATGAGTTGGGCTTGGGTGGATTTTAACTCACTCAGGGTAAGTTCAATTTCGTTTTTGGCCGCTTCCAACTGTTTGAAATCCACGTAACGGGCAAACGCAATTGCAAAAGTTTTTGCAAGCGAATGTACCAAATCAAGCTCGTTGCTGGCAAGTGGATAAATGTTCCCAACGTAAAGCATACCTTGTTTAAAAGGGACAAAATTCAAATACAGTTCTTCTGGCGGATCATAAGTTCCCTGAAACGATTTTGGGTTGTCGATTTTTCCCTCTTTTATAAGGTTTTGCATAAAACTTATAAACTGGTTTTTATCCCAATAATCAGTATAAATTTCATTTTCCAACCAGTGTTTTGATGCTTTTGAACCAATTCCCTTATCAGCAAATTTTAGCTCAAATGCCGTAAGTGACTTCCCTTCGGGAGTTGAAAGGTAGGTTTGAATCATTTTTCTGCTTTTATCCATAATTAACACCCCGCAGCGGATAAATGATATACCCAAAGTGGTGAGTTCTTTCCAGATTAAAGGAGTAATGCGGTTCAAATCGTCTTTGTTGCGCATACTTGCAATTTCGCCACGAACACGATCCAGAGAGGCTTGTTTTATTGCTTCACGGGCTTGTGCTTCGGCATTTTTTACATCGAGGAAACGTGTATATGCCTGCTCGAAAACTTGGGCAAAGCGCTTGAGTATTTCATTTTCCTGATCGGAATAAGGAATTCCGGCATAATTTTGAATGGTTATACCCGAATTTTTCGACCAGGCAAACGAGCGTGCAAAACCGGCGCTGTCCATCACGTATTTTTGTCGGTCGGCAGGCATAAGTTTCAAGTCGGAATATTTGAAGGCATATTCGAAAAAGCTGTCTTTTTCAGCGCGTGTCAGGGCATTTGTCATAAAAGTTTCACCTCTTTCGTGTGCTTCATAAAACACATCGAAAACGGGGTGTTCTATGTAAGGGATCCTTATTTTTTGTGCATAGGTTTGTCCACCGGTTCCAATCCATAAATAAAAATCTTTTGATTCATCGCTTAAAATATTTATTAAAGATGCATCGGCATATATACCCAAATCCTGCATTTGCATAAACACTACCGAAATAACTTCCTGCAATTCATCGCTCTGTTTCATCGCCAACGAACGTGAACGTACCTTTTCGAGCGCCGTTTCAATCTGCGCTTCCTTGGTCTGTGCTTCTGCTTTTTGGAGATCGAGAAAGCGGGTGTAGGTTTGCTCGAAAACTTTGGCGAAACGTTTGAAAATATCGTGAAATTGCGGGGATGGTTCAAGTGTGATGAAAAGCAGATAACCATAAGTAAAGAAAACCGCGTTGTGTACCTGCCTGTCGGGAGTTTTGATACCTGCTTTTTCTGATTTGTCAAATGCAGCATCAAGCAAGGGAAATGACCGTAGATATTGATAATGCTTTGCCATCCGTTCGCCCGTGATATCATCCTCCAAA
Organism: uncultured Maribellus sp.; assembly: GCA_964572085.1. GTDB lineage: Bacteria > Bacteroidota > Bacteroidia > Bacteroidales > Prolixibacteraceae > Draconibacterium. The sequence continues at coordinate 6,964 of CAZNEV010000006.1, forward strand.
AGCGGAACCTGATTTTTCCATGCTTTGTAAAATCGCCCGTGCTGTTCGTATTCATTTAAGGGCATAAAAAACGGAGGGTTAATTGCGCCGCTTGGATTGCTCATCCAGGAAACTAGTGTTTTATGATTTTCGTCCAAAATGTTAAATCCGCTGCTGTAGGTCTCAATTCCCAGATGCTCCATCTGTTGGAACATTAATGTGGCAACTTGAGCCAATTCCTTGCTTTTTTGCATGGCCATTGTTCTGGCACGAACGCGCTCCAGCGTTGCTTCAATTTCCAGTTCCCGGTTTTGTTTTACGAGTTCTGCGGTTTTTTCGTCAACCAGCTTTTGCAGTTGCTCATTTTTTTGTTTCCATTCATTCAAATGCCATGTATCTCCCTCCGTTTCAACAGCTTTTGAACCGTGCAGGTGAACCAGTTTCCATGTATTATCATTGAACTCAAAAACCGACGAAAGCCGCAACGGAAAACCATTTCTTGTTCCGTCAACTACCATTGATATTTCAATTTCATCGGTATATATGGCGGTATCTTCATCGGGACTTATTCTGCGGTGCACCGGCATTGTACTGATTTGCATATCAAGTCCGGCACCCTGTTCCCGCTGGTCGGCAATAATTTTTCTGAGCCTTTCAATTTCAAGCACTTTCTCATCGAGCGTGGTGCCGTAACCCGTTACATCGTTTGCGACTATTTCACTGATTTTATCAAGCGGAAAATCATACATCATTAGTTTGATGTATTCGTCGTATGCTTTCTCTAACAATTGTTGCTTTTTTGAATCCATGTTTTGATTAACTTAAAGGTAAATGAATAATAAATTCGGTACCAGTCTGTCCGTCAGATAGCCTTTCGTTTTCTTTTGATTTGACTTTAATTTCTCCGCCATGCGCCTTCACAATATCATAATTCAGACTCAAGCCCTAGCCTGTTCCTTGTCCTCTTTGCCGCTATACTTAGCAATAGTTTTAAGGGACAGTTTTTTAGGCTTTTTGGGTAGTTTCAACTGATTAAAATCGATTGAACCCGTATTTTGTGTAATTGCGACAATATCTAAGGTAAGTATGCATCTGTAGCCGGTATCGGGCTCCCCATTTTGACGCCTAACCAATCCATGATCCACTTTTTGGTTTTCGCCCATAAAAAGATCGTACAAGCTCCCTTCAACTTCAACAATCTGGCATGTTCCCAGCCCATTGGCTTCCTTGTGCGTTGCTGGACAGGATTCCTTATCGGAGCCTTCCATAAGGCAATAAACTATTCCATTCGTTTCATTGAACCAGTATTGATGATAGGTAACGCCATATTTTTCCTGAACTGCCAGATCTGTCAGATGAGCAGTCTTGGTGGCTTCAATCGAAACATCACCAACAAAATGTATATCCATATATAAGGGCACCGGAATAAATTAAAAGAACTAAGGATGTAAGTTACGCTTAATTAAAATAAAATACAGAACTGTCTTTAATTTTATTTGGGAAGTAAGTGTTTTGGCTTTTCTCCCCTTGTTTGCGCCATGGCATCCTACAAAGTAGTCCGATGTACCTTTGGATAACAAGGAGGTTGGATGTTCTGCATTTACAATGCAATAAACCAATAGTACACCATTGTCTGTTTAGTTCAGCACGCGGTTTCGCATAAAAAAGAGGATATGTTGAGGTGCAAACTGAAATATATTTTTGGGAGTGTACAAATGGAGGGTATGAGTTACAAGCTCAAAACAGCTTACCCCTCGTTACAAGCGAGGGATAGTCAGGCAAAAAAAGCCGGTTATTTACCGGCTTTTGTATTTGGAACGAACATTAGGTTCTCGTAATCGATTTTTTCATACGCACTTTGTCGTGCCAGACGATCCTGAGTTTGCGAACAACAAATGCCCTGGCTTTTCAAAAAACTGTTCCCACTTACGTGGGTGTTCGGGAATTTTCCGTCCTTTTTCACCAGTATATTAAGTGCTAACCCGGCAAATCCGAGTCCAAGCAAAACGATTGCAACTGCAATAACTAATAGTATATTCATTTTTTACCTCCTTTTCTTATGCTACAAAAATAAACTAAATTCAGAGAAAACACCTTATTTCTATAACCCGTTTTGCCGGCAATGTTGAACCCGGTTCAAAAATTAACGTCTGCTTTATTTTGGTCAAGGCAATTTTTGTAATTTTAAGCTTTTATAAAACTGTTAGTTATGGAAAGACATATTGCTATTGTAGCCGTTCTTCGGCTGGGGCTCAGTATTTTAGGATTAATCACCGGAGTGGTTCTTTATGTTCTATTATCCGCTTTTGGTTATTTAGTTGATGATGTACAGTTGAAAACTGTGCTGTCAATCATTGTCAACATTGCTATGGTCGTACTTATTGTGCTTAGCATTCCTGGAATTATTGCAGGAATCGGATTGCTTAAACGAAAAGAATGGGCGCGAATACTTACGCTTATTTTATCGGCGCTGGACCTGGTGAACTTCCCCTTAGGCACTGCCCTGGGAATTTATTCGATTTGGGCATTGGTACAGCCCGAAGTGGTCGCGGAGTTCAAGAATACCAACAGCAACGTTTCACCAACTTATTAATTGAGATGATTCAATACGAAATTGAAATATGGGGTAAAGTTCAAGGCGTAGGTTTCCGGCATTTCACCATTCAGAAAGCGAGGGAACTTGGAATTTCCGGCTGGGTGAAAAATACCATCGACGGCGATATCCTGATTGTTGCACAGGGCGACGAAGCGGTTCTGAATACCTTTGTTGATTTTCTTTCCATCGGCCCCACACGGGCGCGCATTGACAAGATATTGAAACAGAAAACGGAAGTTTCGACCGTTTTTGATAGTTTTAGCGTGAAATATTAATATGCGAACATTGGAAAAGAAAAGCTACCACATGACCCCGGAGCAGTTCCGCAAAGAAGGGAAGAAAGTAATCGACTGGATTGCTGACTACTACGAAAACATCGAGAAATATCCGGTTTTGTCGCAAATAAAGCCCGGCGATATTAAAAACTCACTGCCGGATTTTCCTCCTCAGGAGGGCGAAACGATGGACGCAATGATGCACGATGTGGACGAGAAAATAATGCCGGGAATCACGCATTGGCAATCGCCTAATTTTTATGCCTATTTTCCTTCCAATACCTCGTTTCCTTCCATTTTGGGTGATTTGCTTTCATCGGGGCTGGGTGTTCAGGGCATGATTTGGGCTACCAGCCCGGCAGCTACAGAACTGGAAACAAAGGTTCTGGACTGGCTGGTTGAAATGATGGGAATGCCCGAAAAGTTCAAATCAACTTCCACCGGAGGAGGTGTAATTCAGGATACTGCCTCCACATCGGCATTAACGGCTGTGGTTGCTGCCCGCGAAAGGGCAACGAATTTTCAGTCGAATGAAAAGGGTGTTCAGCAAAAATTAGTGGCTTATATTTCGTCACAAATTCATTCGTCGGTGGAGAAAGCAATAAAAATAGCTGGTATCGGCAAAGAGAATTTGCGCATCATCGAGGTGGACGAGAAATTTGCTATCCGTACCGATTTATTGGAAGAGCAAATCAGAAAAGACAAGCACGAGGGATTTGTGCCGTTTTTTGTTTGTGCGGCGGTGGGCACCACTTCTTCCAATGCTATGGATCCCATAAAAGCCGTTGGTGAAATCTGCCAAAGAGAAAATTGTTGGTTTCATGTGGATGCTGCCATGTCGGGAACCGCCATGCTCTGCCCCGAATTTCGGCATTTGCAGGATGGTGTGGAACTGGCGGACAGTTACTGTTTTAATCCGCACAAATGGATGTTCACCAATTTCGATTGCGACGTATTTTGGGTAGCCGACCGCAGCGAACTCATTAAAACGTTTTCCATCCTGCCTGAATATTTGCGGAATCAGGCTACCGAATCGGGCGAGGTTTTCGATTATCGCGACTGGCACATCCAACTGGGTCGGCGTTTTCGGGCATTGAAACTGTGGTTTGTCATCCGTCATTACGGGGTGGAAGGCTTGCAATTTCATATTCGTAAACATGTGCAAATGGCTCAAAATTTCAAAACGTGGATCGAGGAATCCAACGATTTTGAACTAACCGTCGATCCGCCGCTGAATTTAGTTTGCTTCCGCCATAAATCCGGAGACGATTTCAATATGAAACTAATGAACGAGGTCAACAAAACGGGTCGGGCATTCTTCACGCACACGAAACTTCACGGCGAAATTGTGTTGAGAATGAGCATCGGCCAGACCAATACTGAAGAAAAACACGTGAAAGAAACCTGGCGTTTAATACAGGAAACAGCAAGAAAACTGTCAGATACCGTATAATCAAGTGCATTATTCTTATTCTGTTATGGATAATGTGGGTAGCTAAAGAACTTCTACAATGCCGATAGGCATGGAAGGATTGTAGCAAACGGATATGTAGAATAAAAAAATGCCGAAGGTATGACAGGATAATACCACCACTTCGTGGTTTAGATAGCTTTTTACCATATGTGCTATAATAATTCCAACCCTTTGGATTTTAAGAATATGAATTATCACTTTACCCATATAGCGCGTTACAGAGCAAAAAATGCCACTGATTCACAGATTGATTTATTTTGGATTATTGAATGTCATACAGCGATACTGAATTGAAGGTTCTTTATTTACCAACATCGTTCGTTTTACAACCAAAGAATTTAATTGTTTCTTTGTAGAAAATAGAACGATGCAATCAAAATATATATTCCTTCTTATGGCCTTATCCGGATTTACAATTGCCTCCTTGGCGCAAGACGAAACTACTTTGGTGAAAGTGGGGGAGAAAGCGCCCGATTTTAAAATCGAAATGGAAAACGGAAGCACCAAACAACTTTCCGACCTAAAAGGGAAGGTGGTCTGGATCAACTTTTTCGCCACCTGGTGCCCGCCCTGCCGAAAAGAATTGCCGCACCTTCAAAAAGAGGTTTACGAAAAATTCAAAAACCGGAAGGATTTTGAAGTGCTGGTGATTGGACGTGAACACGATTGGAACGAAGTGAACAAATTCAAAGCCGACCAAAATTATCAGCTTCCGTTTTATCCCGACAAAAACCGTGAGATTTTCGGGAAGTATGCCAAACAAAACATCCCGCGTAATTTCATTATCGATAAAGAAGGCAAAATTGCTGTGGCATCTTCGGGTTTCAATGAAAAGGAGTTTGAAGAGATTATCGCGAAGGTGGAGGAGTTGTTGAAATAAGTAATATTACGTTTCAATCGAAATTGATACCCTTTCGCTCCCCTATAAGTTTGATGTCGTTATTTTCAATCGAATAGAGGAAAAACAGCTCAAGGATCACATTGAAAGGGTTGGCATCGTCCTATTTGAAAGAATGAATTAAATGATGCTGCAACGCATAAAAGATTAAAATATCTTTTTTGTTCTTTTTGTCGGGATTATCTATTTTTGCACCCTAAATAGTAGATTTAAACATGTTTCTATACAATAGAGTTAATAAAGAGGAATTAAAGGAAAGCTTGCAAAAAGAGACTTTCAAGCGACGCACCATTTCATTTTACAAATACCATTACTTAGATGAGCCTCAGGAATTTCGCGACAGCATTTTTCGTGATTGGTTTTTGCTCGATTGTTTTGGCCGAATTTATGTTGCCCGTGAAGGGATTAACGCGCAAATGAGCGTGCCGGAACATCATTTCGATGTCTTTCTGGAAACACTGAAAAAATATGAAGTCTTGAACGGCATCCCAATAAAATATGCCATTGAAGACGATGGAAAATCATTTTATAAACTCACCATCAAAGTACGCCCCAAACTGGTTGCCGATGGTCTGGACGAAGGGGCCTACGACGTGACGAACGTGGGCAAACATTTATCGGGCATTGAATTTCACCAACAAATTGGAAAAGAAAACACGGTTGTGGTGGATATGCGCAATTACTACGAAAGTGAAATTGGCCGTTTTGAAGGGGCAATTTGTCCGGAAGCGGATACTTTTCGCGAAGAATTGGAAATTGTAACCGATTTATTGGCCGATAAAAAAGAAAAAAAATTGCTTCTTTATTGCACGGGTGGAATTCGATGTGAGAAAGCGAGTGCCTATTTGAAAAACCAAGGATTCAAGGATGTGAACCAATTGCATGGGGGTATTCTGGAATATGCCCGGCAAATAAAAACTGCCCAACTGGATTCTAAATTCATGGGTAAAAATTTTGTATTCGACGAGCGCCTTGGAGAAAGAGTGAATGGCGAAATTATTTCAAAATGCCATCAGTGCGGAGCGCTTTGTGACAAACACACCAATTGCGCCAATCACGGTTGCCACATTTTGTTTATCCAGTGTCCGGCTTGTGCCGAAAAATATCACGGTTGCTGCACACCCGAATGTGCGGGAGAAAAAACAAGTGGAACGGCACGACCGAAAGAAAAACGGGTGGATTTTGGGAACAGCCGAAAATTCAGGAAAAGTTTGGCCTTGATTAGAGGGGAACAAAAAACAAACCCAAGTCATAGCATCATTTTGAGTGATACGATGGTTTAGAAAATAGGAATGAACAATTTCTGGCAAAACACAGATAAACCAATCTTTTCCCTCGCACCGATGGAAGATGTTACGGACACAGTTTTCCGCGAAGTGGTGATGGGAATGTCATTGTCCGGAAAGCTGAATGTAGTTTTTACCGAATTTACTTCGGTGGATGGAATGAACCATCCCGTCGGGCGCACGCGCGTTTCGGAACGGCTGATTGTAACTGAAACAGAGCGGCAAATGCTGAAAAAACTAAGCATTAAGCTGGTTGCACAAATCTGGGGGCGAAACCCCGAAATTTACCATTATGTTGCCAAACTCATTACTGAAGAATACCAATTCGACGGATTGGACATTAATATGGGCTGCCCGGTGAAAAAGATTATAAAACAGGGAGCTTGCAGCGCATTAATCGGAGAACCAAATCTAGCCAAAGAAATTATATTGGCCACAAAGGAAGCCACACATTTGCCCGTGAGCGTAAAAACCCGAACGGGAATCAAGCAGCATATTACGGAAGAATGGATTTCGGAATTACTGGAAACCGATCCTGCGGCCATTATTTTACACGGCCGCACCCAGGGAATGCAAAGCGATGGAGAAGCCAACTGGGACGAAATTGCCAAAGCGGTTCAACTGAAAAACCGGATTAAGCCACACATTCCTTTGCATGGCAATGGGGATGTCTATTCTTATGTGCAAGGGCTGCAGCGTATCAGCGAGACTGGTGTGGACGGAGTGATGATTGGCCGGGGTATTTTTCAAAATCCCTGGTTTTTCAATCCCGAAAAAACGGAAATATCCAAAGCAGATCGTATTGAAAAGTTGCTGATCCACACCCGTCTTTTTGAGCTTACCTGGAGCGGAAAGAAAAATTTCAACATCCTGAAACGCTTTTATAAGATTTATTTAAACAGCTTTGAAGGTGCCGCAAAAATGCGGGCAGATTTGATGGAGGTGAAAAACTTTGAAGAGGTGTATTCTTATTTCAAACTCAATTAGCGAATTGACGATTAAAACTCTTGAAGCAAAAAAAAGAACTGCTCACATTTATTCAAATTAAGTTTGAGTTGCGGCTAGTGCATCCCATTGCTGATGTGGTAATTTTCCCAATAAAACGGTTACCGTTCAACTTGATCGAATATACGAAGAAGGAGTTCACAACAATGAGATATGTTTTGAATGTTGAATCAGATGGAACTGAAGTAAAAAGCATTTCTTTGACCGGTATAAACGGGAAAAATGTATATCAAAAAAATACTACCGAAAAAAACATAACAATCGATCTTGATTGTTTAAAGTCAGGCACATATATCATAAAAATTATGATTGTCCATGAAATTATTTCTCGAATAATTATCGAAGAATAACTTCTCAAATGAAAACGATCCAAATCACTCTCCTTAAATATTTAACATGTAACTTTTAATCGTCATCATCATCTTCTTTCCCGCTATATTTTGCCGGATAGGCTTCCTTCCCTTTCATGGCAAACCAGATTATCCGGTTGAACAAATCATCGTGCCCCGAATCAATTTCATCAAAAATGGGCAACATGCTTTTTTTCGCGTAGTGAAGTTCCCTGCCGCGTAATTCGGATAATTTCTTATTCATTTCGTCCAATGGAATTTCATTGGGGACTGCCGAGTACGGAGTGTAATCTGGCCGGTCATTAAAGCAATCGAACATCGGCGTTGCGGTGGCATCCATAATGTTCATGGGCGGCAAACCAAGTATTTGCTCTATGGTGCGTATCATTGAAACTTGGTTATAGTTGGTGCGGATTGTTTTATTGAACTTTGAATATGGGCTTGCAACCAAGCCAACTGTACGGTATGCCGAAACGTGATCCCAGCCGTTTTGCGAATCATCTTCGGTTACAAATACCACTGTATTTTTCCAGAACCTGCTTTTTGAAATCGCTTCGAGGATTTGACCCAAAGCCAAATCATTGTCGGCAACCATGGCACGCGGCGTGGGAAATCCCGGCCGTGTTCCGGCGGTATGGTCGTTGGGAAGCGCTACAATCATCAATTCGGGCCATTGGTCGCCTTCCATTTCTTCGAATGCTTTCAATTCTTCAATAAACGCTTCTGCACGGATTAAATCCGTGAATTTGTGCGTGCCGTATCCCGGGAAAGTAGGACATAAAATTTCAGGCACCGTGTTAATTGTGGAGGTGTTTATAAAATCAGTTTTTTCACCGTTTTTAAACCGTTTATAAATGGATTCCCAGGTTTCATCGTTGTCCATTTGTGGCGAACAGGCTTCGCCATAAATGCGTACGGTCTTCCCGTGGTTGCGGGCATTGTCCCAAATAAAACCGGTGGGTGCATACACCAAAGCATCTTCCTGGACATGCGGATAGCTGCGAAACCAGGCGCGCACATTTTTTTCGATATAATCGGTAACAATTGCCATGTCTGTCCATTGGTGGCCTTCGGCCGATGATTTGCCCGAGACATAAAAGTTGTCCATCAACAGGAAATCATCGCAAATTTTATGCGTGTTCGGCGTAATTTCTTTTCCAAAAACGCACAGGGACGAATCGCCGTCGCCTTGTGGGTGGTCGCCCAAAATCTGGTCGTAAGTCCGGTTTTCTTTAATAATGTACACCACATGCTTAAATACCGAAGGTTCACCAATCCGTAAAGGGACTGGCACGGGAGCTGCGTTTTTGCGGGGCAAATCTTTCAAGAGGGCCAGGCGGAAAAGCTGGTTGGTTTCTTCTACTTTTTTTGTGTATTCCGCCAGTTGAGTTGCGTCAGGAATAGGGATTACTGAAACCGACGCGATTTGTCTATGGCTGTTATAAGCCGTTTTGCCATCCTTTTCGGGAATAGACGGAATCCTTGCCCCTTCGGATTCAATGTTTGCAACGAACAAATATTCGTTGTTCAACACACAAACTGCCCCGGGATAAGCACCGGTTGGGATAAAGCCTTGAATTTTGCTTTTATCATCCATAGCTGTTGTAGCAGCATTTTTCCCAAGTTTTACAACGGCAACGGCATTGTCAATCCCATTGGCAACATACAAGGTGTTTCCATCGCTTGAAATCCCAAGGCCGTTGGGGGAGTCGCCCCAATACGGATTTTCTTCTTCACCTAAACGCACCGATATCGTTTCCGTTACTACATCTGTAATGGTATGAATTGCCGAAACGGCATCGCTATTGGCATTGGCAACATAGACAAACTTTTCATCGGGGCTGGAAATAATATCGTTGGGGTGCAGTCCAACAAGAATTTCTTTGATAAGTTTCCCATCGGCAGGATTGAAAACGGAAACGGTCCCTTCTCGGGTTGCCCCTGTTCCCGGATCTATTTTGGCATTTCCCCAGGGAACTCCGGCTACATTTTTATCGTCTTCCTCAGGAACCCCGCCCGCCCAATTGGTAACATACAATTTCCCGTTGGCCATTGTAATCCCAAATGGCGCAACTCCTGTGGCAACCGACCAAACCGTTTCTCCGGTGCTTATATTGATTTTTTCAAGCGTATTGTTCCCGTTCAAAACAACGTACAAAAACGGTGTTCCGTTTTCATCGGAAATTACCACTTCGTTGGCAAGTGCATCTTTCGCCGGGCTTTTTGCTTCGAACAGGAATGTTTTTGCCACTTCAAGTTTTTTATTGTCCCAGTTGGCTTTTATAACATAAGACTTTCCCTCATCGCCCGAAGCACTCCAGTAAAGTGATTGTATGCCATTTTCTGTGTGCCATTTAATTCCGGAGAAAGTGCCCAGCAATTTCCCTTTTTTGAAAACATCAGTTAGTAAAAACCGATGTACTATTTTTTTTGTTTCGGCTGAAATAATAACCACTGAATAGCGGCCTTCTACTGCAATCCATTTCCTGTCGGGCGAAATAACGCAATCTAAGGCATGGTTCTCCAGTTCTTTGTCACCAAAATAAATTTGTTCGCCCGCCGGATCGATCCACCGGTTGTAGGGCATCATCACCGGCAAAAGGTTGTTTTCCAGCGTAAGTTTTTCGTAGTCCGATAGGTGTTTTTGTTGTTGTTTCTTTGCTGCAGTTTTTGGACCAATGCACGACGAAGGCACTTGCAACACGAAAACGATGAGGAATAGAATCCGAATTAAGTTGTTCATACTATTAATTTTTAATTTCCAATTTCAAAACGAAGTGCCAGCCAAACCGAGCGGCCCACACCGTCAACCCCTGAACCATGAATACGATAAGCTTGGTTGAAAATGTTTCGTATTCCGGAGTTAATCGAGATTTTTTTCAACGAATAACCCAAATTGAGGTTCAGGATTTGCCAGCCGGGAGTACCGCCTTCCGGAATACGATGATCGTCGATGTCGCCCGAAGAAAGCCTGTCTTGTTTTGTGGCGAACAGAAATTCCGTTTCGCCGTAGATTTTTGATTTTTTGTATCGGAGCGCCAGTTTTCCGTTCAAAGGAGGGATGCGCCGCATGGGTTCGTCGTTTTCCAGGTTTTTGCCGTATAGCCACGTGATGTTGTTCAGCAACGAAAAATCGCGGTTCAGTTTAATTCCCGATTCGGCTTCTACACCATATATGTTCGATTTAGCCACGTTCTGTTTTGTATAAACCCTTTCCCCGTCGATAAATTCACTGCCGTTGAAGCTTGCTTCCACCCGCACGATTTGGTCCTTTAAACGGGTGTTGAACGCAAACATCGAAAAAGTAAAAATTTCCGATAACCGTTTGTAGCCTGCTTCGACGGTGACTGATTTTTCGGGGGAAAGGTCTTGCGTGGGGATTTCTATCCCGTAATCGAACAAACCGAAACTACTGATGTCGTTGATGTTTGGCGCACGAAAACCCGAATTGACGGACAGAATGAAATTATCATGGGAGTTGGGCAAGTATTGAAACGAAAAATTCCCGACCACGGATTCCGGGTTCAAAGAGACTTCGCCAAACTTTTCGTCAACCGATTTTAAACGGTTGGCATTGAAACGCCCGCCAAATTGCAGTTTCACGGCATTGAATTCCAGGGTGTGCTGGCTGAAAAGGGCAAAGTTGTTCATTTTCGAATTGTCGGGGTACAATCCCCGTTTCGCAGTTTGTGCCCCGGTTTCGGTGTTGGTTTCGGTTTTGTTTGAATTTATGCGGTCGGTATAATATTCCAATCCCGAAACCGCGCTCCAGTGTTTGTTGAATTCGGAAAAAGCATCCAGAACCAAGCCGTAATTTTCCACTACATCGTTTTCTTGTGTGGAGGTTGCGGAGTTTTGTTTTTTGAATTTTCTGGTTTCGTCGGAAAATTGGTTGGAAACGGTAAAACTAATTTTTTTGAAAAACGGGTTTTCCCCAAAGTGTTCCATCCGGGCATAAAACAAGCGGTGAATTTGCGGATCGAATTTGTAGGTTTCGTAGCCGCGTTGTGCAACCTGGTCGTAACGGTGCACATCGTTTTGAACGAGGTAGTTGAACGCCGAGGTCATCATCCAACGGTTTGCGATGCGCCATTTTGCCTTTAAATGGGTTCCCGTTTCGTTGTAGGCTGATGGACGCTCGAAGCCCAAATTCCCACCGGCATAAAGGTCGCCGAAATTCTTGTGGTTCACGTTTCCCAAAACTGCCAGGTTTTTTGATCGGAACTCCAGTTCTGCAGCGCCCGATTGCTCCATTTCCTGGTTCATCCACTTTAAATGCCCCCTTCCAACTATGCGTGGCTTTCCCGAAACAAATTCAGGCGAACGGGTAATTACATTGATAACGCCACCAAGTGCATCGCTGCCATAAAGCACCGAACCTTTTCCGCGTATCACCTCGGCACGTTCCACCGAAAAAACATCGATGGTGTTGAAATACTGGTTTGGCCCGTACCGAAACGAGGCATTGTTCAGGCGGATACCGTCGGTTAAAAGCAGGGTCTGGTTACCGGTCAATCCGCGCAAAAATGGTGAGCCGCCGCCGTGGTTGGTCTTTTGCACCCATACGCCCGTTGCCCCAATCAAGGCTTCGGCCATGGAACGCGGGGCATTGAGTTTGAGTTCTTCCTGCGTTAAAACGGAAACGGCCTCCGGGATTTTGTGCGAGAAAAGTTCATGCTTTGTTGCTGTGACTACAATGCTTTTGTTCAATTGCACCGAGACCGGCCGTAGCTTTATCTGCAACTTTTCGTTTGCAGTTTCGCTATTCACTTCAAGTTCAACACTTTCAAAACCTAAACACGAAACTAAAATAGTGGGCTTGTCCTTTCCAATGGTATTCAGTACGAAAGCACCATTGTTGTCGGAACTCGTTCCCGAGGTGGAATTCTGTACTGAAATGTTGGCGTTTGGAACGGGCTGGTTGTTTTCATCATTTAAAACCACCCCTTGAATATTTTGTGAAAAAAGCTGCACTGTTGAACACACCATCATCAAAAATGGGAAAAGAGACTTCTTCATATTACATTTATAAATTCTTGATTTTTATTTTGAAATAGCGTTGGCGTTGTTAGGCATTGAAGCTATTTTTCCGACAACACCGGATAAGGACGATCATATCCTTTCATGGCATGCCAGATAATCCGGTTGAATTCATCTTCATTTATCCGGTCGTAATCATCTAAATCCTGTTCCATCGATTTTTCTGCCCAGTAACGTTTTTTACCATTTAGGCTTTCCAACGGAGGATTTATTTCGTTAAGTGGAATATTGTTTTTTAACGTTTTGTAGGGTGTGAAATCGGGAGAATCTGTAAAACAATCAAACATGGGTTCCGCAGAAAGATCGAACTGATTCATCGGCGGAATGCCAAGAATATTCTCCATTGTTCTGACCATATTGATTTGTGAGTAATAAGTGGAAACAACTTCGTTTCGCTTAGTATATGGGCTAATAACCATGCCCACCGTGCGGTGTCCATCCACATGATCAAGCCCGGCCTGTGGATCGTCTTCCGTCACAAAAATGCAGGTCTCTTTCCAGAATTTACTGTGCGAAATTGCTTCAACAATTTGCCCCAGCGCGAGGTCGTTGTCAGCAACAGCTGCCCGTGGCGTAGGCAAACCCGGCCGCGTCCCCGATGTGTGGTCGTTGGGCAGCAACATGATTATAAAATTGGGGAAATTCCCGTTTTTCTCAAATTCGTTTAGCTCTTTGATAAACTCTGCCGCGCGATAAACATCGGGCACTTTATTCGGAAAACCTATGTAGGTTGGGCATAAATATGGTTCTAATTGTTCAAGATTTGCCTCTGCCCGAATTGTAATTTTGTTTGTGCCATTTTTGAAATCGTTATAAATTTCAGTAAACGTTGCGTTAGCAGGTTCGATAATTGCATTAACAAATTCGCCATAATTGCGGAAAGTGAGGCCATTTTTCAAAACATTGTCCCAAATAAAACCTGAACTTGCATAAGCCAGGGCATCGTCTCCGTCATACGGGTAACTGCGCGTAAAATCGCCAAACGACTTTTCTAAATAATCGGTAACAAAAGCTTCGTTCGTCCATTGATGGCCATCGGCACTCAGCACCCCGCTGCAATAATAATTGTCCATCAACACAAAATCTTCTGCCAATTTATGGTGGTTGGGCGTAATTTCATAACCAAAATGAACCAAACTTGTGTCGCCGTTTCCTTGTGGCATATCGCCAAAAACCTGATCGTATGTTCGGTTTTCTTTGATAATATATACAACGTGTTTAAAATGTGAGGTCTGATCAGGCAAGTAAGGAACAGCAACTTTCTTTTTCTTATCGGTAGATTTGTTTGAATACAAGTTGGGAAAAGAATTGTTGCCTGAAACTATTTCCGTCATTCTCACCAACTCGTCTTTTGTGGGTACCGGAATAATTGAAATACTTCCCAAATGATCGTGCGAATTGTAACCCTTTCTGTTGGTTCGCTGATTTCTTGAGCCGGCCCCTTTCACATTTGCCACATATAAATAGGTTCCCGATTTATTAATGGCAACCGAACCGGGATACCACCCCGTTGGAATAAAACCCGCAATACGGTACGGTTTTTCGGTTTCGATAACACAAATGGCGTTGTCGGTTCCATTTGCCACAAATAATTGTTTCCCGTCCGGCGAAATGGTCAAGGCATTTGGCGAACTGCCAAAAGGAAGATCGTGGTTCATCCGTACCGAAATTTCGTCTATAACTTCATCGGTTTCAGTGTTGATGACTGAAATGATATCGCTGTTTGCACATGCCACGAACAAAAGTGAAGCATCCTTATTAAAGACCATCCCGGAAGGATGTAAGCTAACTTCGATGTTTTTTAACTGGACATTATTGGTCAAATCGACAACAGAAACAGAACCATTATTTGCAATTCCTGTAAGCGGATCAACCAAAACATTGCTGCCCGAAGTGTTATAAACCGATTCCCCGTCCTTTGGTTTCCGGCCGCCCCAATTGGAAACATAGGCTTTTGTTTCTGATTTTAGAAGAACATCATAAGGTGCTATCCCGACAGGAATTTCAATTATCGAATTGTCCGCAATGTTTATCACAGCCAATGAATTGTTCCGGCTCAGCGTAACATAAATTGTTTGTTCAGTCTTATCAAAAACAAACCCTCCCGGTACCGGATTGCCACCTATTTCAGGTTTAGGCAGTTTAATAGGAGTTTGCCAACTCAAAATATTGTTTTCATCAAAATTTGCTACAAGCAAATCTTCTCTGGCATCAGTTACAAAAATATTGTCGTTTTTTTCAGAATAATAAATCCCTTTAAAGGATGCACCACTTTTTGGAAATGGAAGCGATTGAAGGATTGTCCGGTCAGTTGTTCGGATAAGATCAAGTGAGTTTTTATTTTTTATGGCCAGAAGTCCTTTGTTGGGTATGAACACCAAATCAACCGGGCGGCCTGGTAGATAGACCTGAAATCCTGCCGGTCGTAACAATTGGTTGGTTGGAACCAAAATGCTTCCATCAGGTTGGATGCCAACCTGCTGTTGATTTACTTTGTTTTGAGCGATGATTTGAGACGTTAAAAGAACAATTAATGCAATAAACAGGGTTGAAAATAAATTTGTTTTCATGTTTTTCATTTTTAAATCTGATTTTATAAAAAGTTGACTGTAGAAAAAAAAACTCTAATATTTTTCATCCACAAGTATTAAAATATTGATTTTATTTTTTGCTACCTTATCGTCAAGAAGTTCATTTTTCCTTTTCCCTATTTTCCAATCGATATTCGTCTTTTTCTTTGCTTTCCCGGAACATGTCTTCCTTGTTGTCCATCACGGGCGATTCTTCCAATGCTTTCCAATCGAAATTTTCATCAAATGGGTCGAGTGCCTTTTGAGGATCGAAAATCCTTGGATCAACCGGAATAGCATTGTAAGGCGTAAAGTCGGGTGTCTCGATAAAGAAATCAGCCATATCGTTTGCCGCGGCATCATATTGGTTAAGGTACGGAAGTCCCAGAATATTCCAGAAAGTCTTGAAAATACTGCCGAAGCTGTAATGCACATGGCTAACATGATCTTTTTTCACCCAGGGCGAGATTACCATTAAAATACTGCGGTGTGCGTCAACATGGTCAACTCCGTTTTGTGCATCGTCTTCGGTAATCACAATCAACATATTTTCCCAATAGGGTGTGTGCGAAAGGAATTCAACAATCCGGCCTACTGCCAAATCATTGTCGGCCATGTAACTTTCGCGAAAGGGGTAACCTGCTTCGGGGCGGTCGCCTGCACCATGATCGTTGGGGATGATTACCGTCATTAAAGCTGGCATTGTATCTTGTCCGTTCATCCATTTCTCGTTAAATTCTTTTTGAAATTGGTCGATGCGGAACTGGTCAGGAATTGCCATGTTGTAAGTTGGATATTGTTTTGATGTTCGATCCCAAATTGGCTGTGGCAGCGGAAAATTTACATAATGACGTATGCCTTCGTATTTATATTTCTCGTCGTAAATTCCCGGTTCGAACATAATGCTGAACCCAAAATTATAAAAATCAATATTGTTCCGTTCCAAATGATCCCACATTGAACCCGCTTCGTTGTAATCTTCGGGATAAATTGCTCCCGCGGCACCGTTCATGGCATAAACCCCGGGTGCTTTTGAGTCGAATTTGAAATCGCGGTTTCCGCCGTAGCTGGCTGCAGTGGATGTTTCAGTCCATTCATTGGGATAAGTGTTCACCAACCAGCGGTGGCCATCGGCAGACACATCCGCATCCACATAAAAGTTATCGGAAATTGCAAAATCCTGTGCCAGTTTCAAGTGGTTGACCATTACATCGGCATTTTCAATTGTGGCTGTCCTTTTGCTGTTTCTAAAGGTAACGCCTTTCCCATAGCGCGCTAATCCCGGATCCCCTTTCCCCTTTTCCACCTGTCCGAAAACTTCGTCATAAGTCCGATTTTCTTTCGAAATAAAAACAATGTGTTTTATCGGACTTTGCTTTTCGCCCGGATAGAGTGGAACGGGATTGTTTTTCCGATGTGCAAATTTTTCGGAAGATGCTCGTTCAAAATCAAAATTGTTTGAAATTATCTGTTCTGTGTATTTTTTGAGTTGTTCATCAGTAGGAATATCAACCACTTGAACTGTTCCCTTCATTAGCGAACCAATGTAGCTTCCCTCCGGCCCAGGGTCAAAAGTCGATCCTCCGTTGGGGCCACTACCGAAACCTTTTGCATTTGTAATGATCAGTTTTTTTTCATCGTTGCTCACTTTAAGTTTTGCAGGAAACCAGCCGGTGGGAATAAAACCTGTTACTTCAAGTTTTTTAACATCCACAACGGCAACAGCATTTATTCCTGAGCAGGCCACATATAACTTCTGATTGTCCGGAGAAAGTGCCAGCCCAAACGGAATTACGCCACGGAATTGTTTGATCCGGTCATCGGGTTTAATATAAATGGTATTTACAATCGTATCTTTTTCAATGGAAATGACCGAAATATTATCATTTGTGCCGTTGGTAACAAACACATAATCATCAGTAGCAACTAACGAATTGGGGCTTGAACCACCAACTGCCGGAATGCCTTCGACCATTGCTCCAACCAAATTTCCGGTCTTTGTTTTGGCAATCACTTCGGGCTTCTCAGGGTTCGCCATATTTACCGTGAAAACTGAAAAAGCATCCGGTGAATTCATTTCTCCCAAGCCCGGAACAGAAACACTGTCGTTTTCAATCCCTTTTATCATTTCTTCGCTGCCATAAGCAAATGGCGGATATTCCAGTGCTTTTTCAATCACATTGTCTTTTGTGATTCCTTTGGCCATGCTGTATTGAAACATACCAACATTGGCGACATAAATCTTTTGTTCATCGGGCGAAAGGCAAATCCCGAACGGATACCTTCCAACCGGGACATTGTGTTCCAACTTTCGGGTTTCGGTATTTGCGATTATCATCCTGAACCCAATCTGGTCAACCGCATACAGCTTTTTACCGTCTTTCGAAAGGACCAAATCCCCAATGTAACCGTGCGAATAATCTAAACTGTCGGAAACAAACGAGCAGTCAATCGAATCCTTTTTTTCTCCGGTATTCAAATTGAAAATGAAAATTTTATTCTCTTGGCCTCCTGCCACATAAATCTCGCTATTGTCATTTGAAACTGCCAACCCCATGAAAACGGAAGCTAAAACTCCTTTATCAGTTGCGGGGCCAGGAGGTACTTGCTGTACCTCGGGATTTTCAGACAAAATATTCCGGATGATTGAAATTGAAAGCGGACGGATTCCCGAATTGGCGGTAATTGCTGTGTTTCCATCGGGGCTTAAAGTTAATCCGTAAGGGTGGGGAGCAACCACAATGCTTTTCCCTGCCGGGGCTACAATGCGTCCGTTGGGAATTATTGTTTCTCCTGATTTATCGATTGTTACGAAACGGCTGCCTGCTGGTGCTGTGGCAATCCACGGGTCGGCTTTTTTATCGGGGTTGCAGGCGACAAAAAGTAAAAAGAAGAAAGAAAAAAAAAGTATATGTCGCTTCATAATCAAAATTTTTCTTAAAGGTAGAAAACTATCTAAAAAACGAACACTATTTATGACAAAGAAAGATTGATTTTTGTCATAAATGGATTGAAGGAAATGTTTATGGCAGGTTTCGATCAACATAAGACGATTGATCGTCAGTAAGTTGCTGTATGGAAAACAGCGTTAATCTTTAGTTCCAATGAGCCTCGAATTCCATAAAGTGCCTGAATTAACGAAGGGTATTCAATCCACAAATTTCATCATACCGGAAACATCCTGTTAAATGGTCGTTTACCATTCCGGTGGCTTGCATGTGGGCATACACAATGGTTGAGCCTACGAATTTGAAACCGCGCTTTTTGAGGTCGGCAGATATTTTATCGGAAAGAGGTGTTTTTGCCGGAACGTCTTTCATCGTTTCAAATGAATTGATTATCGGTTTCCCGTTCACGAAACCCCAAATGTAGTTATCAAAAGTACCAAACTCCTTCTGGGTCTTCAGGAAGTTTTGCGCATTCACCACGGATGCCGCTATCTTCAGCCGGTTGCGGATAATATCTTTGTTTTGGAGCAATTCTTCCAGTTTTTCAGTGCTGTAATTAGCAACTTTTTCCGGGTCGAAATTATCGAATGCTTTTCTGAAAGCTTCCCGTTTGTTCAGCACGGTTTGCCAGCTCAAACCAGCCTGGAATCCTTCCAGCACCATAAATTCGAATATTTTGCGATCGTCGTGCAATGGCATGCCCCACTCTTTGTCGTGGTATTCCATCATCAAGGGGTTTTTAGTTGCCCAATTGCATCTTTCGCACATAAGCTTGTTGTTTAAAAAGCGAAAAGTTAAATAAAATTAATCAAAACCAGTGCTATACATCGAAAATGTTATTTTTGCTCTTTACAGTAAAATTACGAATGAAGAAATCTGTTTTAATCCTTTTTTTATTGGTGGTTGGTTTCGCAGGAGAGGCACAGTTGAACATCAACCATTACATCCGCGTGGGGCAAACCCGCATTCAAATCGGGAACTACACGGGTGCGATAGAGTATTTCAACATTGTCATCAAATTTAAACCCCATTTGGCAGAAGCGTATTTTTACCGGGGCATTGCCAAGCATCAATTGGAAGATTACCGGGGTGCGATTCAGGACTACAACACGGCCATCGAGATAAAACCGTTTTACCCACGTGCTTACACCAATCGCGGGATGGCCTACCACAATCTGAAAAACTTCAAAAAAGCCATTGAGGACTACGATAAAGCACTGGAATTTGATCCCGATGACGAAACGATTTACAACAACCGGGGGATTGCAAAGCTGGCACTTAAAAACATGGAAGGCGCAGTGGAAGATTACAACCGGGCACTGGAAATCAATCCAAAATCGACTTATGCACTGATGAACCGCAGCAATGCAAAAATAGTCAGCGGCGATATAAATGGTGCAATCCGCGATTTGAACCAGGTGATAATCATTCGTCCGCATTATGGTGCAGCCTACCTCAACCGTGGGCTGGCGCGTTTCGAACTGGAAGATTATGCGTCTGCGTTGCGCGACTACGACCAGTGTATCCGTTTTGAGCCAGACAATGCTTTGGCATTCAATAACCGCGGAATCGTGAAACACAAGTTAGAAGATTATGCAGGGGCAATAATGGACTACGACATGGCGATTCAACTGAATCCGGAAATGGCCAGTGCTTATTTTAACAGGGCGATGGCACGCGAGATTTTGAAGCGCCCCGGTTTTCAAAACGATTATGCAATTGCTGCTCAACTTAATCCGCAATTCGATTTGGAAAGCCGCAGACTGGATGCTGAGCAATTGGCACAAAACCAACAAAATCAACAACAGCAGCAGAATCAAAATCAGCAACAAAATACTTCGAATACTTCAGGAGGAGGACAAGCTAATTCGCAAAACAACACACAAAATAATTCGGGCACGGCAAATAACAATTCGTCACAGGCAAATAACCAAAACGATGACGAAGAGAAAGATAATGACGAAAGCGAAAGCAAAGAAGATAACATTCGCAGAAACCGACGCCGGATGAACTTAGTTATCGAAGATTCGCGCGATCTGCCTTCGGACGAGGAAGAAGTGGATGACGGCCGCATTCAGAATAGAAATATTGCGATTGATTTGCAACCCATTTTCATTATTTCTGCTTTCGAGAAAAACGCTGTTGACTACGACCGCTTTCAATATTATAACATGGCCATCGATGAGGTGAACGAAAAAAACAATTACGACCCCTTGCTGACCATTTCGAATAAACCGGTTGATTTGTATAAAAGCGTATTCGAGAATTTTATTCTCTATTTCAACGAAAGAATAGAGATACAAGCCAGTAGCCACAACTTTTTGAACCGGGCTGTTTTCTATAGCCTAACGGAAGATTATAATCGTTCGTTGGCAGATATAAATCGTTCCATCGAGCTAGACCCCAAACAAGGAGTAGCGTATTTCGTAAGGGCAAATTGTCGGTATAAAATGCTCGAACAGGTTGAAATGCTTGCGGGAGATCAGACGAACATGAGCATTTCACTGGCCGATAAAAATAAGGAAATACTTGAAAGCGGACCGCAAACTACCCTGGATTATGCGCCCATTTTGGAAGACTATGAACTAACTCTGTTTTTGAACCCGAATTTCTTTTTTGGCTATTTCAACCGGGCATTTATTAAATTGAGGTTGGGCGAATACAAAAGTGCGATCGAAGACTTGAACCACGCCATTAAATTGGAACCTGAATTTGCTGAAGCCTATTTTAACCGCGGCCTTACCAAGATCTACATGGACGACCTCGAAGGCGGGGCAATGGATTTGAGCCGTGCCGGAGAATTGGGAATTCATGGAGCGTACAACATTATTAAGAGGTATTGTAATTAACTGTCCAATCAATGATTTGACTAACTTTGGATAAAAAAATCTCAAATGGCAAGTAATGTAGATGTTGAGAAGATATATTATCACTGGATAAATACCTCAGACAAAGATTTCATAACAATGATTCATCTCTACGGTACCAAAGATTTTCATTGGTCATTGTTTGTCGGTCATATTGTAATTGAACGCTTGTTAAAAGCGTGTGTTGTCAAACAAATCAATGACCATGCACCTTTCACCCATGATTTAACCAAATTGGCCAAGTTGTCAGGATTGCCATTCACCGAAGAGTACTTGGATTGGATGGATACAATTTCAACGTTTAATATGAATGCACGATATGATAGTTATAAAGAAGCCTTTTATAAAAAATGTACTCCTGCATTTACATCAGAATGGATTGAAAAAATTAAACTTTTGCAGACATGGATAAAAATGAAGCTCTTCGAATAGCGGAAAAATACATTGACTTCATAGGGTCTAAATATAGCATTCAGCAAGCAATATTGTTTGGGTCCTTTGCCAAAGGCACTAATCATAGCGAAAGTGACATTGACATTGCAATTGTTATAAGCAATGTTGATGATATAATTGATACTCAAATTGAATTAATGAAATTACGCAGGAGGGTAGATTTGCGCATCGAACCGCATCCGTTTATGATTGAGGATTTCAACCGTAATAATCCGGTTGTAAATGAAATATTGAAATACGGAATTATCCTGTCAGATAGAGCAGCATAGCGTTATGAGCAACCAACCACTGGCAGAACGGCTTCGGCCCCGCAAACTTGACGATTATGTTGGACAGGAACACCTTGTGGGCAAAAATGCCGTGTTGCGCAAAATGCTCGAATCCGGAAATATTTCTTCGTTTATTTTATGGGGGCCGCCCGGAGTTGGCAAAACTACGCTTGCAAAAATTATCGCCAACACGCTCGACCGTCCATTTTATACCTTAAGTGCCATCAATTCGGGAGTGAGGGACATTCGCGAAGTGATTGAGAAAGCCAAAAAGCAGCAATTTTTCAGCAAACCCAACCCGATACTTTTTATCGATGAAATCCACCGTTTCAGTAAATCGCAGCAGGATTCCTTGCTTGGCGCGGTGGAGGACGGAACCATCACCCTGATTGGTGCCACCACCGAAAATCCTTCGTTTGAAGTGATTTCCCCATTGCTCTCGCGCTGTCAGGTTTATGTGCTGGAACATTTGGACAAAGCGGGCTTGCTGAAAATTATCGACCTTGCCATTACAAATGATGTTATACTCAAAAAGAAAAAAATCACCATTGCCGAAGATCAGGCGATGCTTCGATTTTCGGGAGGCGATGCACGGAAGTTGTTGAACGTTTTGGAACTGGTAACAATGGGAGAGGAGGGCGACGAAGTGGAAATCACCGATAAAAAAGTGACTGACCGCCTGCAAAAAAATCTCGCGATTTACGATAAGCAGGGTGAAATGCACTACGACATTATTTCTGCATTCATCAAAAGTATCCGGGGAGGTGATCCGGACGCAGCGGTATATTGGCTGGCAAGGATGATTGAAGGCGGCGAAGATTTGAAGTTTATTGCCCGGCGCTTATTGATTCTGGCCGCAGAGGATGTGGGTTTGGCCAATCCCAACGCATTGTTGTTGGCTCAAAGCACTTTTGATGCGGTGCACAAAATTGGCCCGCCCGAATCGCGCATTATTCTTTCCCAGTGTGTCATCTATTTGGCCACATCGCCTAAAAGCAATTCGGCTTATTCGGCTATCGATGCTGCAATTGCGTTGGTGCAAAAAACAGGTGATCTCCCGGTTCCGCTGCACATCCGCAACGCACCCACCCAACTGATGAAAGAAATCGGCTACGGGAAAGAGTATAAATACGCCCATTCCTACGAAGGTAATTTCGTGAAACAGGATTTTCTTCCAAAGGAAATATTGAATGAGCGGATGTATCACCCGCAAAACAACCCAACTGAAGCTAAAATCCTGGAGCGTCTGAAACGGTGGTGGGGGGAAAGGTTTTAGGGTGATGCGGTTTCTCAGCCAAATTCATAGCATGACTTGGAGTCATACTATGAATTAAAAAAATCACACCAAAATATTCCTGCAATATTCAACACATTTTTTCACTTCTTTCTGCGCGTCCGAGTTTTCAGGCACGTTGTATTCTAATTCGATGTCGAAATAAATGGGCCATTTATTTTTCTGCACCAGTTTTAGCATGTCGGCAATCGGCGTATCGCCTTCGCCCCACGGCATGTTGGTGTTGGGTGGAGTTCCGTTTTTTCCGGTTTTATCTTTGGTATGAATACTGAAAATCCGGTCGTGTAAACGTTCAATCACTTCATTTGGATGTTTTCCGGTAGCACCAAAATAGTGTCCGGCATCAAAATTCAACATGTTTTTTGGTGAATACGCCAGAAATTTATCGAAGCTGAAGCCGTCTTCACCCGGTTGCCCGTGGTTGTGAAAGATGGCGTACATGTTGTGTTTTTCGGCAAATTTACCAAGGCGTTCGCAGGCTGCTTCTCCAATTTCGTTGGTAATACCGCCTGCACCCATTACTTTTGCGGCTTTAAATGCGTAATCAATTTCTTCGTCGCTCCAATTGGAGGGTGAAAATTTCACGATATGAATATCGACTCCCGCTTTATTGTACATTTTGCGCAGGGCTTTATATTTATCCATCGAAACCGATAAACGCCAGTCGCGCTGTGCTTGTTTGGCCTGCTCAACTTTCTTCTGAAACGCACTCTTTTCGGCATCCGACATTTCAACTCCACGCTGCGGACGTGGCGCATCGGCAGGTATTCCGGCATACTCCTCAGCCACATTTCCCATTAGCTCAATGGAACTGATTCCGGCATCAACGCAATATTTTAAAATATCCTCTGCAGAAGAAGGCATGCTGCGCCAGCTATAGGTTATTGCGCCAATTTGAACGCCGCCAAATTTTGAATTGAGTTTTGCTTTTGCCGAAGCAAAAACAGTTGGTGCAAATGCAAGTCCTGCAGTTGCAAGGGCCGTGGTGCCCAAAAACCTCCGCCTCGAAACGGAATTAGTAATTTTATTTTCCATGTTGGATAAATATTAGATGTAAAAATCGATTTAAGTTGCAGTAAAAATAGCTGAAATATTAGAATTGAGCCACTAAAACATTGTTAAAATTAAATTCGACAAATTTCACTTGCTCTTCCACACCAATTTTGCGCGTATCAGATCTATTCCGTCGCTTTCACGTACCACACTGCATAGGTGTTCGGTTTCCGAACTAAATTCTTTTTTCACGGCGAGGCGATCCGATGGCACTCCTTCTTTCAAAAAGTTAATTTCGAATTCGGCCAGCTCGTGCTTTTCGTGGAAATCAAAACCATAACTATCTATGATTCGCTCAATGTAACGTCCGGTGTTGAAATGCTGGTTGATATCGATTTCATTGAAAAGAGCGGGAGTGAATTCCATGCTGGCATCTGATTTTGGAGCAGGCACTTTGACTGCATCCTCGCCAAATACGCTTTCTTCAAATGTAGGAAACCCTTTAAAATCAGTAAGCCGGACGATGCGTTTTGTTTTTGCATTTACCACCAGCCAGCTACTGGTGGCTTGAATGATGTTGTTCCCTTCGCTATCAATAAAATTGAAATCGCGGTAGCCATAAAACCCGTCCGTTCCACGAGACCAGGTTTCGAGCGCGAAGTTTTCGCCCCAAACCGGGCGGCGGGTTATTTTTACGCGAATGCGCGCCAACACCCAAAACTGGGCATCTTTGTGCAGTTCATTGTAGCCAAAGCCGAGCAAATCGGCATGTTCCCAAGCAATATCCTGCATTTGATAGAACATAAACGAAGTGGACAATTTGCCAAAACGATTGATAAAATACGACTTTGTGTTGAGCTGATTTCTGTGTTTCATGTTGAGAAGATTTGGACGGAAGACCGAAGACAGGAGGCCGAAGCAAAATACTTCCCTGCCTATCCTATTCGGCAGGCAGGTGTCTTCAGTCTTCCAGCTTCGGTCTTTTCTTAAACTTTCTTGCAAATTTATTGTTCGGTTTTGAAAAACAAGGGCAAATGTTCATTTTTGCCAAAATTTACCATTTACGATGAGCGAAATTATCATTAAAACCCCGGAACAGATTGCCGGAGTTAGGAAAAGTAGTCATTTAGCCGCGAAAGCATTGGATTTTGCCGGGCAATTTGTGAAAGCCGGTGTTTCCACGGGTTTTATTGATGACAAAATTGAAGAGTTTATTCTGGCTCACGGTGCAACTCCAGCTACCAAAGGATACAACGGTTACCCAAAATCGAGTTGCATTTCGTTGAACGATGTTGTCTGCCATGGAATTCCATCGGTAAATACTATTTTAAATGAAGGCGACATTTTGAATATTGATGTAACCACTATTTTGGATGGTTATTTTGGTGATACTTCGCGCATGTTTACGATTGGCCAAATTTCGACAGAGGCGGATGATTTAGTGGATGCCACCTGGCATTGCCTGAACCTTGGGATTGAACAGGTGAAACCGGGCAATTATTTTGGGAACATCGGTTTTGTAATCAACCGTTATGCGAGGGCCAAGGGATACAGCGTGGTGTATGAGTTCTGTGGCCATGGTGTAGGCTTGAAATTTCATGAAGAGCCACAAGTGGATCATGCTTCGCGTAGAAACACCGGGCCTAAAATGCAAGCAGGAATGATTTTTACGATAGAACCCATGATCAATCAGGGGAATGCACGCACACAAGTGGACAAACATGACGGATGGACGGCCCGCACCATCGACAACAAACTTTCGGCACAGTTTGAACATACCGTTTTGGTTACTCCAACCGGATGTGAGGTGTTGACCGACATCCACGGCGAATACCCCGTTACGTAAAAAAGCGAGGAATAGACTTCCCCGCTTACCAGTTTTCAATTGTTTCCTCTGTTTCTATTGGAATAAGGTGCTGTTGAACATCCATTCTTTTATTTCAAGTTTTTTGTCCTGTTCTACCTTTAAAAGATCAGCACTGCGATTGAAAACTTCAACATCCGTCATCCAGCTTTCGAGCCGCATTGGTTCATCCATTTCGTTTTCAATTAATACATGACCGCTGAATTTGGCTTCATCTGTCATCCAGCGGTCTAATTGCAGTGGTTTTTCTGTTTCGGGTTTCACATTGATTCCTACTGCAAAATTACCTTCATTTGTCATCCAATTTTCGAGTTCCATTGGTTTTTCTGTTTCGGGTTCAAAAGTTTTGATTGCACTAAAACTGCTTTTGTTGCTTGGCCAACCAGATGTCATTGCCAAAGCAATTTCGTGGTGATTTTGTACGGATGATTGCGAAGCTGCAAAATCCTGAGCATTTAAATTAAAAACGATTAACCCTAAACTTACGATTGCGATTGATTTAAAATTTGTTTTCATGACCGTTCCTCCTACTTTTTGTTTTTGTTATTTTGTTTTGTTGCTACTCTTCGGATTTGACCCCTTTTCTTTTTTTAATTCTATGACGCTTACTTTTTTCTTTCGTTACATCTTTATAGAACTTTCTTTAAGATTGTACTGTATCTTACCTTGTTATTTGTTATGCAAATATAAGGATAAAGGATAATACCATGCAATACAAAGTACTAAAAATTTTAAATTATTTTTTGAAACGTACGGTAAGTCTCTGTGAACATGGATGCTAGTAAGATTAAGTTTTTGTAAACTATAGGACAAATTACCAGAAGTTAAAAAGTTTCGTATAAATAAAAGGCTTGGATAGCACTCTTTGCCCTTTAAAAAAGATACGGTTCATAGTGATTTGAATTGGAATTCTGTTCCGTTTTGAGAAAAAGAGTTTGGTGTTGAATGGGATGACGAAGAGTTTTTATGGTCGTAAATTTCCAGAAATTTCCATTAAGACCAGTTGACGTCCCCCGTTTTTAGTTGGACAATCGATGCAAACCATTTTACCGTCGTTGCTGGCGCGTGGGTGGGTATCGCAACGCCATTCTCCTTTATATTCAATAGGCAGGAAAAACTCACCCAATGGTATTTTTACGTCCGTTTCGGTATTGAATAAATATACGTGCTGAAATCGCTCTTTGTCAGGGTACGAATCGTTCAAAATCCAGTTCGAGTTACCGGGAATATAGGTATTATGTCCGTTCACCGGCATTTTCTCCTGGTTTAGCACATAGGTTTCGTCCGGTTTTCCGTCAGTAAAAACATAGAAGCCATTTCCGTGTGAAGGTTGGCGCGTCCATGCTGCAATCTGGGTGTCGTTCTTCCAGATGAAATGCGAAGTATAATTGGAAGGATCCACTAAGTTGATTTCTTCCCCCTTTAAATCGGAGGTGTACATTAAGGTTATCCATCCGCCTACATCTTTTTTTGCTTTGGATTTCCAGCGATGGAGAAAAATAAAACGACTACCGTCGGTGTTAAACAGCAAATGATTAAACCAGTTTTTTTGAGTTTTGCGGTCAAGCTCGGCATCTTCATCGGGAAGTTTGGGCCTGTCCACCATTTGCCGATAGGTGATAATGAGTTCCTTTTTCTGCGTTTCTAAATTACACAAATAGATACCGGCATTGTCGGGTGCTAAATTATCATGGTTCGGATCCGGTATCCCTGCGTAACCATATCCGGGGCGGGTGTCTTGAATGCGCTCGAAATCGGTAGTTACGGCGTGTTTCCCGTCAGGGCTCAAGGCGTAAACCGCAAAGGGGAGTATGTTCTCTTTTTTCGTGTAGATATTCAATAGATGCGAAACAAACTTTCCGTCTATCCTGTCGTTCCAAATTACCATGGAATCGCTTCCGGGCACGAATTGCAACATGCACCCTTGTTGCCAGCTCCAGGCGTTTGATGTCCCCAAATCAATCCATTTGTCATTGTTTTTCAAATCCACCATTCCAATTTTAATTTGGTCATCGGGCTCTGGCGAACGGCCTTCAAAATCTACTTCCATGCAAAGCACAAAGCGGTTGGTTGGGTCAAACTGCAATTTGTCGTAGTAGCCAAACCAGTGATGTTTGGGGCCGGAAGTAATTACACGGGCAGGTACATGCAGCGTTGACGATTCGAGACCAGTCGTGTTGACTACAAAGTTTTGTGCTTTTTCGGGTTGCGCATAACATTCAAAAATGATGAGGAGGAAGGGAAGAAACAGGATGTTTTTCATGGTACGGTTTATTAAATTCTGGATAAAAGTATTCAGAAAAATTAGATTTTCAAGAATGCTTATCTTTGTGCAAAAAACAGATTGAACATGTCATTGATAATTGAAGAAAAAGACCTTGAAAAGTTTATTATGGTAGGCGACCGGCTTTTAGTGAAACCCAAAAACCCATCGGGTAAAACCAAATCGGGATTGTTTTTGCCACCAACAGTGCAGGAAAATGAGAAAGTGCAAAGTGGCTACATTGTGAAAGTTGGGCCCGGATATCCTATTCCTGCGATTTCGGAGGAAGACGAACAATGGAAAGAAAAATCGAATGATGTAAAATATGTGCCGCTACAAACTCAGGTTGGCGATTTGGCCGTTTACCTCAGCCGCAGCGGCCATGAAATTGAATTTAACAACGAAAAATATATCATTCTTCCTCATTCTTCCGTGTTGATGATTATCAGGGATGAGAATTTATTTGATTAGCATTTGTAGTTATTTGCTTTCTTTACAAGCCGCATAAATCCCCTCGAACATTTTTTCTACATCGCTTGCAGCTACGGCAGAGAAAGCAACACGTAACAAGTCGCCAAGAGCAATCACTCCTATACTATATTTTTCGATAAGCAGTTTCCTTATTTTTTCGCTGTCTAAACCGACTGCTAATTTCACGCACATAAAATAACCCGAATTATAAGGGATTGCGGTAAAAACATCTTCGTACTTTTTGTTGGTGAGTGCCTGTTTTACAGCATCGTAGCGTTTTTTCATAGTCGCATATTTTGCTGCTTTTTGCGCTGCGTATTCCGGGCTGGCGAAGGCTTCCATTAGGAGCGATTGCGAAAGATTGGCAGCATTGGAGATATTTCCGCGCACCGCACCTGCAGTTTTTGATTCCAGCGCACCATACAGCACGGCATCTCCGCCTTTAATTCCATAAGTAAGGAAACCCACGCGAAAACCCCAAACGTAATCTTCTTTGGTGGCACCGTCTATTTTTACCGCCAACACATTTTCATGCAATTGACTGAGCGGAGCAAAAATGCTTTCAGTTTCTATTCCTTCTTCGTAAACCAGGCCGAAATAGGCATCGTCTGTCAAAACCACAATTTTATTGCCTTTTTCTGCCGATTTCCGAATGATTTCCACAATCGAATTTTGCTCGGCAACAGTTGGTGTGTAGCCCGAAGGATTGTTAGGGAAATTCAAAATCAATACTTTTTTACCGACTCCGCCTTCATTGAGTTTGGTTTCAAAAGATCCCAGATCGAAGCCGCCATTTTTGAACAGGTTGAATTTTGCCAGGTTTGATCCGTAAGGATGCGTTAAAGTCAAATTGTAGTTCCCCCAAAAAAGGTCGGGAACTATCACCTCGTCCTCTGCATCAAGGAACATATAACCGGCCATGCTGATACCATGAGTCAAAGCATTGGTAACCACCGGCAAGCTCAATTCTACGTTTGCAAGCGATGGGTTTTTTTCATAGATCATGCTTTTCCACTTTGCGCGAATATCAGGGCGACCGTAGCTGGGCGCATACGGAAACACCTGTGAAGGATCCAGATTTACCTTTGACGCAATGACCTCCAGGCGCATTGGCGAGCCGTCGTCTTCCACCGCCGCACCAATGGTTGCGTTAATTTTTGTGCCTTTTGCTTCGGCAGTTTGCCCCAAAATCCCCTTTTTCGGGAAGAATATGTTTTTTCCTCTTTCGGAAAGAAGTTCGTAAACGATGCTGCTTTTCTCCTGAATAATCTTGTTGAGTTCCTCGGCCTGTGGATTCATGTTTTTATGATTTTAAACGATTAATTTTTGTCTGTTATATTGGGTGCAAGATAGAAAAGAAGAAGAATTATAAGTTTGTGTTGCTAACAAATTGAATGCTTTTTTGATAATTTTCTAACAAATTAATATTAAACAGACCAATTTGGTAGTTTTATAAACTTTTTAACGCCCCTACAACGATAAAAAATCCAAAAAGCGAAACCAAGCCGGCAAGTACAATAAATAAGCGGTAGATTTTTTTATTTCTGAGGTCGAAATAAATGGCCGGAAGGGCAATTACCGCCGAAACTAAAAAGCTGATATACGCGGGCAATAATTTTGCCTCAAATGGGATTTCCTCGAGAACCTCGTCCAATAGCTCCTCGTTTGCTATTTCTTCCGGTGTAAGGAAACTTCCGGCAGCAAGGTAGTCGCCCGAAAGGATGTAAAGCGAATAAACTCCGAGCGCGACGAATATTCCCGCTCCAATCAACCGAAACGCTTTTTTGTCTTCAACCCAACCATAAACCGCCACAAAAATGGCAGCAAAAATAAACCATTGAGGCAGCGTGTATAAAAAAGTATTGTTCATGCGGTGTTTTTTATGGATTAAAAATCACATAATAATCCGAAGGGAAAATATTGAAGGATATTTCGCAGTATGTTTCGAAGATAGCCACTTTATGTATAATGTTTATTCGGTTTGAAATTTCTTGCTTCGTTTTCTCAAATACTCTTTTTTTTCTTTAGCTTTCATATTCAATAGTTTTCAAATAAAATCTTTGTTGCATTACAGATTTTTATTTCATTCAAATATAAGAAATAATCTTATTTTCAGAAGCTTATTTCGTTTGGGTTCTTTTATGTCGAAAACAATGTATCCAAAAAGGAGTCGGCACTTTAAATCTCTGACTTTCCTTTATAGAAGCAATAAAAGTTTAATTTTGGCTGCTCAAATAATAGTAATAAATGAAACAACTAACAATCAACCCCAGTGCAAAAGCATTGATATTCGATTTGGACGGTACATTAGCCGATACCATGCCTATACATTTTTGGGCCTACAAAAATATTCTTATAAATTACGGCATCGATTTTACGCCTGAGCTTTTTACTACTTTGGCGGGTATCCCCGCTGTTGGATCTATCGCAAAACTGAATGAAATATATGGGACTAAAATGAACGCCGAAGAAGTTGGCCATTTGAAAGAGCATGAGTATGAAAAAATAATGCACAAAATGAAGCCCATTGTGCCAGTTGTTGATTTCATGAAAAAACACCACGCAAAAATGCCGATGGCTGTTGGCACCGGCGGATACACGCGCCTGGCCTGGAAAACTATGGAAATTCTTGGGCTCGATAAATATTTTGACATTTTGGTTTCGTTCGAGGATGTCCAACGTCCTAAGCCTTTTCCTGACACCTTTTTGAAATGTGCCGAACGGATGGGGGTAGGTCCTGCCGTATGCCAGGTTTTTGAAGACGCCGATTTGGGAATTCAGGCCGCTAAATCGGCAGGGATGATGGCAACTCTGGTAACGGATTTTTATGAAGTGACTATTGGAGAGGAGATTTGAAAGAGGGAAGAGGCCTGCCTGCCGATAGGCAGGGAAGACGGAAGATAGAAGATGACGATATGCCACAATTCTTTTAGAGATGAAAAGAGGTAAATGGTAATAGTTGAGATAGTGATTTCTTTAAACTTGTAATATTAAGATTAACGTGAAGAAGAATAAATTTAATGGTCAAAACCGCCTGAAATTAACGGCAATTGTGGTTTTAATTTCGCTTTTTCTTTCCTGTTCAACAGAAAGATACAATGCAAAACGAAACATCACCGTGGTGTTCTATAATGTTGAAAACCTGTTCGATACGGAAGACGACCCACGCACCAACGACAACGAGTTTTTGCCCGATAGCCCAAAAAAATGGACTCCGGAACGCTATCAAAAAAAGTTAGAGGATATTTCCAGCGTATTAAGTTCGATTAACGTGCATGAACTGCCCGAAATAATTGGTCTTTGTGAAGTGGAAAATCTATTGGTTTTGGAAGAATTAATCGAAACCCAAAAATTAGCTTCGGGAAAATATCAAATTGTGCACTACGATAGCCCTGATTTCAGAGGAATTGATTGCGCCCTCTTGTATCGCCCCGATGAGTTCAAAGTAATTGAAAGCTCCCCCATAAAAGTTGCTTTTACGAATGAAAGCAACTACACAACGCGTGATATTCTTTACGTGAAAGGGCAAACAAATAACCGCGAGGAATTCCATGTTTTTGTCAATCATTGGCCTTCCCGAATCGGAGGGCTTGACCAAACAGAACCCAAAAGGCTTGTTACTGCCCAAATTGTGAAAAACAAAATTGATTCGATCCAGAATGTAAACCCAGCAGCCAATATTGTGGTGATGGGCGACATGAACGATGAGCCGTCGAATAAAAGCCTTTCGGAGATAATTGGCGCAAAATCGCCGGAAGTTGAAAACGCTGAACTTGTTAATTTGATGTTTCCTGCACATAATGACAAACGCGGATCATACAATTACCGGGGCAACTGGAACATGCTCGACAATATTGTGGTCTCCTCCAATCTGTTAGACCATAAAGGATTTAGAGTAATCGGTGACCAAGGCGAAGTTTTTCATGAAGAGTGGATGGAAAACATCAACCGCGATGGAGTTATGTACCCCAACCGAACCTATGGCGGTCCTAATTATTATGGTGGGGTGAGCGATCACTTTCCGGTTTATTTTATGCTTGGTAGATAAAAGAATTACCACCCCAAG
This sequence comes from uncultured Maribellus sp., assembly GCA_964572085.1. Classification (GTDB taxonomy): domain Bacteria; phylum Bacteroidota; class Bacteroidia; order Bacteroidales; family Prolixibacteraceae; genus Draconibacterium. The sequence continues at coordinate 39,925 of CAZNEV010000006.1, forward strand.
TCATCACAAATGTTCTGTTCAAAAATTTTCTCGACGCTGATTTGTATCCTTCCGTCGGGTAGGATTTTCGATTTAATTTTGGAATCCTTATGCGGTTCGCCTAAATAATTCCCAAGCACATCGAATTTGGTAAAATAGGACGAATACTCCCATTCCTCTTCCCACAATAAACGCAGATCATATTCCTCACCGGGCAAGCCCAGGATGTCCACTAAGCCACCTTCCATACTCACTCCCTGCCATGGGTTTTCACTGTCTTTCAGTTTTATTTCCGCATTATAGGTAGGTGCTATCGCCAACTGTTTGTTGTCGGGACAAAGCGCCTTTAGCACAATTTGGTATTCCACGTAACTTGCGGTAGGTGCAACATCTACTTTATGATTGCCTTGGCAGAAATTCGCAATTTCAAGCGGTGCAATGGGCGAAAATCCGGGGTTATTATTTCTGAAAACCAGTTTTACCGCTTTGGCCGGAACATTCTCTACCGTAAAAGTTTCGGGAAATTTTCCCTTAAAATTTATGGAGGTTATAAACTTATTCCCGGCATCGTAAACATCAGCATCAATCGAAAAGCTTGATTTTGCCGTTGATTTAAACGTTATTTTGCTGCCTGTTCCACACAATGTTTCTTTTGAAGCAGAAATCAGGGTATAGCTGAAGTCCAGCTGCTCGTGTATTTTTGTTTTGCCCTTAAGTTCCCAGTAATTGGTTTCAAAATTGGCAAAACCAAAAACATCGGGCTCAACACCGCCGATAAAACTGCATTTTGATGTAACTTTTCCACCGTTTAAATTGCCTACTGTTTTTCCGCCAATCACAAGCTTTACGAGTTTCCCCGTTTCCAGTTTCTGAAAAAGAACGTTGTGAACGGCATCATCAAAAAATAAAAGGTCGATTCCGGCCGGGTATCCCGAATAGGTCGAAACAGTAGCTTTTATGAAATTCTCCGTGTCGGCGTGGTAACTGTCCCAAAGATCGTTTTTCGAGGAAAAAAGCATATTGCCAGCGGCGTCAGTAAACATCAATATGTCGTTAACGCTCATGGTGTGTTTGATTTCATACGGCTTTTCGACAACTTTTGCAGATTTTAGCAAAGCAGGACGGGCAATGAATTGGAAAGTGGTATCGTTGTCCAAGCTACCGCCAATTTCAGTTTCCTCTTCATCCGTAATTTTTGAGAGCTTCAATTCGAAGGTTTTAATCCCTTCGTTTTGCAATTGAAAACCCTTTTGGAGTGTCCGGTAGCCTTCAATTTCAACGTTTATCGCAAACTCGAAAGGGGATGTGGGGGTAATTGTAACATTAGGATCCAAAGTCAATTCCAATTGTCCTTCGGATGTAAAATAGGCTGCATTTTTTTTGCCGCTAAAAGTTACAATGTTGTTCCCTTTTTTTTCGGAAAACTTAATGGTCGCAGGTTTTGTAATTATTGAACCATCGGAGGCATCCTGTAACTTGAATGTCATGCGCGTGGTGAAAAAGTTGAAATCAACAATCAATAAATTAATGTCTTCGCCTGTTTCTTTGTCTTTAATAGGATCTTGGAGATAGTCGGAGCAAGCCATCACAGCCAACAGTAAACCAAGACTAAAAATGGCTTTAATGATATTTGTTTTGAGCAGATTTTTCATGATGCTATTTTTTAGGGATGAAAGTTAAAACAATTTGACGGACAAAGTAATCTTTACCACCGGATAGAATTTATACTGTTCTATTTGTTTTTCAAACAATTCTTTTTGTCGATGAGCAGGGTCGGCCGTGGGTTCGAGCAAACCTGTTGCCGATATTTCGATTTGAGGCGGGCCCAGGTAGTAAGCGCCTCCTTCAAAATTCAATACTACACGCTTGTTTTGCCCAATGAAACTGCGAAATCCCAAGCCGCCGTACGGCGAAACTTTCAGGCTGGGCGAAAGTGTGAACTGAAATTCGCCTACTTTAGAGCGAGGAATGATGATGTCGCCGAATTCGAGGTCGCTCGCCGCCTTGCCCGTTAGCTTTGGATTGAACGAATTAAACAACACACCGCCTGAAACGTACAGGTTTTTGGTGAAATTGAAATCGCCAAGTATAAAAATGCCTCCGGTTTTATAATCGAAGTCGGCATTGTAGTCCATCTCGTTTTCATCAAAATTATAACTGTAAGACAAGTTCAGGGTTTCGAGTCCTGCTTTAACGGTAAAGCTCCGGGATGCCATGTGTTTTAATTCGGCACCCCAGCCGTTGGTGGAAATTACACCACCCAAATAGAATCCTTCTATCCCGTTTCGTCCGAAATCGCGCGAGCTTTTAGGCTGTGCGTTTCCGTGAAACACCAGCATCAACAGTAGAACAAGCAAAAAAGAAGTTTTGGTCATATTCATGTGTTTATAATTTATTGCTTTTTAAAGGTAATCCCGAGCACTCGGGAGAACTCGCCATAAATTATGCTACTCCGTCTCAAAAAGCTCGTTGCGATGGCTCGTTTCATTTTGGTTAATTTTAAAAAGCTAATTTAGCGTCCAACTAAATGAACTGCAAATCTATTAAAATTGTTGGAGAAATTTAAAGCTATCGAATTGATTTATAATAGTTACTAAATGGATTTTAAAATTGTATCCGATTATCAACCTACCGGTGATCAGCCGGAAGCTATAAAACAGCTGGTAGAAGGGGTGAATCGTGGCGACCGCTTCCAAACGCTGCTTGGTGTTACCGGGTCAGGGAAAACCTTCACCATGGCCAATGTGGTGCAAAAGGTGAAAAGGCCCACTTTGGTGCTGAGCCACAACAAAACCCTAGCTGCCCAGTTGTACAGCGAAATGAAGCAGTTTTTTCCAGAAAACGCGGTGGAGTATTTTGTTTCTTATTACGACTACTACCAGCCGGAAGCCTATTTGCCCACAACGAATACCTACATAGAAAAAGACCTTTCAATTAATAAAGACATCGAAAAGCTGCGCCTTAGCACTACTTCTGCATTGCTCTCGGGGCGGCGTGATGTGGTGGTGGTTTCATCGGTTTCGTGTTTGTACGGAATCGGGAATCCCGAAGATTTTCACGCTAACGTTACCACGTTAAAGATCGGCGAAAGTGTTTCGCGAAATGCCATGCTTCGCAAATTAGTGGATGCTTTGTATTCACGCAGCGAAGTGGAATTTGAGCGCGGTAATTTCAGGGTGAAGGGCGATACCGTAGATATTTTTCCGGCCTATGCGGATGAAGGTATCCGGATTGTTTTTTGGGGCGATGTGATCGAAGAAATTGATAAATTCGATCCGGTTTCGGGGCACACCATCGAAACTATGCAGGAAGCAAACATTTATCCGGCCAATATTTTTGTGACCACAAAAGAGCGAATGCATTCTGCCATTCATCAAATACAAGATGATTTGGTAGCTCAGGTGGATTATTTCAAAGAAATTGGGAAACCCTTAGAAGCAAAACGAATTCTGGAACGAACGGAATACGACATGGAAATGATGCGCGAACTGGGCTATTGCCCCGGAATTGAAAATTATTCGCGCTATTTCGACGGACGAAAGCCGGGAATGCGGCCGTTTTGTTTGCTGGATTACTTCCCCGACGATTTTTTGTGCATCATCGACGAAAGCCATGTCACCATTTCGCAAATCAGGGCGATGTACGGCGGCGACCATTCGCGAAAAATGAATTTAGTGGAATATGGTTTCCGTCTGCCTGCCGCTATTGATAACCGTCCGCTACGTTTCGAGGAGTTTGAAGGCGTTACGAGTCAGGTGGTTTATGTGAGCGCCACACCTGCCGATTATGAACTTGAAAAATCGGAAGGGATTGTGGTGGAGCAAATTATCCGCCCGACCGGTTTGCTTGATCCGATGATTGATGTTCGTCCCAGTACCAATCAAATTGACGATTTGATGCACGAAATCAACCTGCGTTCCGAAAAAGGCGAACGGATTTTGGTGACCACTTTAACCAAGCGAATGGCTGAAGAGCTGTCGAAATACCTTACCAATAATGGCGTAAGAACACGCTACATCCATTCCGATATAGACACCATGGAACGTGTCGAAATTCTGGAACAGCTCCGAAGGGGAGACTTTGATGTTCTGGTGGGGATTAATCTTTTGCGCGAAGGCCTGGATTTACCTGAAGTTTCGTTGGTGGCCATTCTGGATGCCGACAAAGAAGGTTTTTTGCGTTCGGAGCGTTCGCTTACCCAAACAGCGGGCCGCGCCGCCCGGAATCTGAACGGAACGGTGATTATGTATGCCGATAAAATCACCAATTCGATGCAAAAAACGATTGATTCCACAAACTATCGACGCGAGAAACAATTGAAATACAACGAAGAAAACAACATTACGCCCACTCAAATCATAAAACCGATGCGCGAGATTATCGGCTATAAATACCGCAGCGATAAGCAGACAGAATACGAAGGAGGTATGGGAATCCCCGACATTGCTGCGGATCCCGTGGTGAAATACATGAGCATCGACGGTTTGGAAAAAGCCATCGAAAAAACAAAAAAACAAATGAAAGCTTCCGCCAAAGAGCTGGATTTTATTGAAGCTGCCCGCTTGCGCGACGAAATGTTCGCTTTACAGAACTTATTGAGCGAGAAGAAGAGTAAGTTAACTTAAGATAATGTCCCGTTTTGCTGTCATCTCCCGCGGAGCATGCCCATGGCAGACGAAGGAGAGATCAGTTCTTCGTAGCTTGAGGTTCCGTTTCGTTCCTCATTGCAATGACAAATTTATATTATTGCCTGTATATCAGATGCTTTACGAATGATAGATTCTAAATGCACTTCATTCCCACGTAGGTGGGAATCCCTGCCTCTCATACTGAGATTCCCACCTACGTGGGAATGGTGGCTTCGAGCAGTCTGTCATTTCCTCATTATGCCCAATCAAAAAATTGGGTTTTGACTCGGAATGATAGCAGCGTTGAGCTTTGTGTCATCATTTATGCCCAAAACGTTTGGGTGAACACACGAATATGACCAAGGAAATCAGCAGTCTGCCAACCCCGGGCATTACAATCCACGGCAATTCACCGCCAACAAATTTCCCGTTTGGACAATTAAATGTATTTTTGTGCATAAAATAAAATCGGGTGAGTACAAACTTTTCAGATATTTTTAGCCGGGTGAAGCAAATCATTTTGCAGCCAAAAGACTTTTGGCGGTCGCAAAGAGATGAGGAAGGTGGACAAATGGAAATCCTTGTCGCACATGTTTTACCACTGCTCTTGCTGGCAAGCCTTTCGGTATTTATCGGCGAATTTTTCTCAAACATTCAGTTTTATGCCGGTTCAGCCGTGTATAAATCGTTACGCAAGTTTGTGTTTTTTTTATTGTTCTATTTCATTTCGGTGTTTTTTACCAATCAATTGTTGCCAACCTTTGGCGGAGCAAAAGACATCCGGCTTGCCCGGATATTAATGGGTTATTCAATTACTCCGTTTTTGATGATCTCAGTAGTCACGGGGCTCGTTCCCTATTTACAGGATTTAAACATTGTGGGGCTGTATTGTTTTTATCTTTTTTGGTTGGGCGGAAAAGAGTTGGTTTACTTGCCCGAGAAGAAACGCGATAGCTACCTGATGCTTACCATAATGGTAAACTTCTTTGTTTATGTGTTTCTCGGTATTGTACTTTCCGCGATAACCAGTATTTTTGTATCCACGTTATGAACCCGGAAACAGTGGTGGCAACATAGTTTCTGCTACTTTACATCTCATAAAGAAAAAATAATGGCACATCAGGCTTCCAATATCAAAATAAAAAACCGGAAAGTCAGCTTTGAATACGAATTGATCGAGCGCTTTGTGGCAGGTATAAAGTTGGTGGGCACTGAAATAAAATCCATCCGCAGCGGTAAAGCTAACCTCACCGAATCGTATGGCCAGTTTTATGGGGGCGAACTGTTTGTGAAAAACTTGCACATTTCTGAATACGAATTGGGCACAAGCAACAACCACGAAGCGCGCCGCGACCGCAAACTACTGCTCAACCGCAAAGAGTTGAATAAACTGGAAAAAAAAGTAAAAGAATCGGGCCTCACTATTGTTTGCACCAAGTTGTTTATTACCGACCGGGGATTGGCCAAACTCGAAATTGCCCTTGCCCGCGGTAAAAAAACCTACGACAAACGCGAATCGTTAAAACAAAAAGACTCACAGCGCGAAATGGACAGGATGATGAGGCATTAGCTCAGTTGGGTTTTGAGTTTAAAGTTCAAAGTTCCGAGTTCAAAGTTCCGAGTTCAAAGTTCCGAGTTTTGAGTTCAAAGTTTGAGTTCAAAGTTTGAGTCCACTTCGAAAAGTAAAAAGCAAAGATTTAACACGAAGACACGAAGCCACAAATAAACACAAAGTGTTTATTTGTGGCTTCGGTTTTTTTAAAAGCTTTGTGACTTAGAGTCTTTGTGTTAAAATATTGTTTTCGGAGTAGGTTCAAAGTTTAAAATTCCGAGTCCTGAGTTTTAAGTTTCAAAGGTGTCTTCGGTCTTTCCACTTCCCACTTCCGACTTTCCTCCCCTTCCGTCCTCGGTCCTCGGTCTTCCGTCTTCCGACTTCGAGCTTCCCACTTCCCACTTCCCACTTCCTTCCTCTTCTCCTTCTCTAAACCACCTCCAAATTGTCCATCTCAATAATTTCCTCGCCTTTGTAACGAAAAATCAGGTTGGCCACTGCCAGGGTATCTTTTTCGCAGTATCGGATGATGCGGTCGATGTCATTGTCTTCCCAATACACTTTGCCTACCTGGCTGCCGTCGATGTCGTCTTTTGGAGTAGGAATATTAAACAGCGCGCAAAGCAGGGAAAGTGAAGTATAGTGTTTGTAGTCGCCAAATTTCCAGAGTTGCAGCGTGTCGATCAGAAAGTCTTTGGTTTCCCAGGGTTTTTGTCCGGCAATGTCGAACAGTTTTGGCAGTTTTAAACCATTCACCAAAGCCCGCCGTGCGATGTAGGGATAATCGAACTCCTGCCCGTTGTGGGCACAAAGTTTCCGTTTCCCTGCTGTGGCAAATTTTTCAAGTGCATTAAAAAAATCGTCGATCAAGGTCTTTTCGTCTTGATTGTGGAACGATTTCACCCGGAACATTTTCTCTCCGCTTTTTTGAACCACATAACCCACCGAAATGCAAATGATTTTGCCGAATTCGGCATAAATTCCTGCCCGTTCATACAAACCTTCGGCAGTTTCGTTTTCATTCAACTGGAATTTCATTTTATGCTCCCAGAGTTTCTGCCAGTTTTCTGTGAGTTTTGAAAAATCGGACACTTGCGGCACGGTTTCAATGTCGATAAACAATACTTCTTCGATGTTCAGTGTTTCAAGCATAGCAGATTATTTTAAGGTTTGGTTGATGTGGTTGGTCAGGATTTGAATGGCGATTTGGTTGCGCCCTCCTTGCGGAATGATGATGTCCGCAAAACGTTTGGTAGGTTCAATAAACTGGATGTGACTGGGACGAACGGTTTTTTCGTAGCGGGCAAGCACCTGTTTCACGTCGCGGCCGCGTTCATTAATGTCGCGTTGTATCACCCTCGAAAGACGGATATCGGAATCGCAGTCCACAAAAATTTTGATGTCCATTAAATCACGTAATTCGGGACTGGTAAGACACAATATCCCTTCAATAATCAGCACCTCTTTGGGTTCGATGTGTTTTGTGCCTTCAGCCCGGGTGCAGGTGATGAACGAATAAATGGGTTCATCGATTGCCTTTCCGCTTTTCAGCCTTTTCACATGTTCGATCATCAAATCGAACTCAATCGAATCCGGGTGGTCGAAATTTTTTTTGCGCCGTTCTTCTAAGCTCAGCTCCTTGTTGTCGCGGTAATACGAGTCGTGGGAAAGGATGGTCACTTCGCCTTTCGGAAACTGTTTTTGTATTTTTTGCACCACGGTGGTTTTGCCCGAACCTGTTCCTCCAGCCACGCCAATTATCAACATATTCGTCTCGTTTTAATGTTATATTTCCTTATTTCAGTTCAATTTTTGAAAATTACCACTAAGAAAACATTAATTTTGCAGCAGTTAGTAAAAATGAGTTGGAAAAATTCTTTGCTATGCTTAATCACATCGCTTTAATCACGCATTCCGACAGCTTAGTAGATTTCGAAACTTACCGCATATATCCCAAACATCAAAAAGTAATTGCACGTTTTGCGGATTTTAGTTTAGATAGGCAACGGTGGATTTTGAATTTTGAGGGAATAGGGAAGGCGAAGGCAGAGGCAAAGAGAAAGAGATGAGATAGGAGAATTGAGAGGTGAGCAACCAGCACCGAGTAACCAGCAACAAGCAACAAGCAACCAGCAACAAGTAACCAGCAACAAGTAACCAGCAACAAGTACCGAGCAACCAGAATTAATAACTACAAAATAAACAACCATGTCAACTTTGTATCCTTTAAAATTCAAACCCTTTTTCTTAGAAAAAATGTGGGGCGGAAACCGGATGAAAACTGTATTGAACAAAGATTACGGGAACAAACCCAATTGTGGCGAAAGCTGGGAGCTGTCGGGCGTAGAGGGCTACGATTCAGTAGTTGAAAACGGCTTTCTGAAAGGAAATACGCTAAGCGAACTTATTGAAATATACATGGGCGAACTGGTTGGCGACAAGGTATATGAAAAATTTGGGACTGAATTCCCTTTGCTCATAAAATTCATTGATGCCCAGGACGACCTGTCCATTCAGGTTCATCCCAACGATAAATTATCAAAAAAGCGTCATCGGGCATTCGGGAAAACGGAAATGTGGTATGTAGTGGATGCTGAGAAAGGTGCGCTCATTAATTCGGGATTCAACCAACCGGTTACCAAGCAGCAGTATTTGGAACATGTTGAAAACGGAACATTAACCGATGTGCTGCAATTTGACGAAGTCCAGGTGGGCGATGTTTTTTTTATTCCCGCAGGACGTATTCATGCCATCGGAAAAGGTGCGATGGTGGCCGAAATCCAACAGACATCGGATGTAACTTACCGCATCTCGGATTATAACCGGAAGGACGCAAATGGAAACCTGCGCGAGCTGCACACCGAACTGGCGCTGGAAGCCATCGATTTTTCGTATTTAGACGATTACAAAACGAAATATACTATCCAGAAAAATCAATCGGTTGAACTGGTGAGTTGCAAATATTTCACTACAAATATTCTTGAATTTAATGAGCCAATAGAAAAAGATTATATTGAACAGGATTCGTTTGTAATTTACATCACCCTCGAAGGCGATTTTGAAATTATAAGCCGGGCAGGGACAGAAAAAGTGAACATGGGCGAAACGGTTTTAATTCCTGCCGATCTCAATTCACTAAAATTGAATCCGCTATCAAGCTCCGTTAAATTGCTCGAAGTTTATATAAAATAATCGTTAAATTGGAAAGTCTCGACTTGCACAGCACTAAATACAATCCTTCGGAATGGAAATAAAAACAGCCCGTTTTATTGTTAGTAACACCGATGTTCGGAAATGCCCCGCTCCGGATAAACCGGAATATGCCTTTATCGGTCGTTCCAATGTGGGGAAATCATCGCTTATCAACCGTCTTACCAATAAAAAGTCGCTGGCAAAAACATCCGGTAGCCCGGGGAAAACGCAATTAATCAATCACTTTTTAATCAACGAAGAATGGTATTTGGTGGATTTGCCCGGCTATGGTTACGCCAAAGTGCCAAAAAAAGAACGTATTAAATGGGAGCAATTCCTTCGCCGTTATCTCTTGCAACGCGAAAATTTATATTGTGTTTTTGTCCTGATCGATTCGCGCCATGAAGCCCAGGAAGTTGACCTTAAATTCATGGAGTGGTTGGGAATCAGTGAAATTCCTTTTTCCATCATATTTACCAAAACCGACAAGTTAAAGCCGGAAGAGCTGGAAGAGAACCTGAAAAAATACGAAACACAACTGTTCAGGACTTGGGAAACCATGCCCGGATATTTTGTGTCGTCGTCGGAAACCGGAGAGGGCAAAGAAGAAATTTTGAGGTTTATCGCATCTCTTAATAGTGGAGGGTAATTGGAAGATTATAAACACATGAAGACTAAAGTTATTAACTTTGAATCAAATCCAAATCAACTTAAAGACATGGAAATGGGCGGAAGCAGTAATTCTTTGAAAATATTCAGTTGCCGATCAACCCGGGAACTGGCACAAAAAATTTGCGATGGTTTAGGCATCAACCTTGGACAGTCGTCGTGCCCTGTATTTGCCGATGGCGAGTTTGAACCGTGCTACGAAGAAACCATCCGGGGTTCACATGTATTCATCATTCAGTCAACACCACCGCCTGCAGATAATTTGCTGGAATTGCTGCTGATGATTGATGCGGCAAAGCGGGCAAGCGCGTATAAAATTATTGCAGTAATCCCTTATTTTGGATATGCGCGGCAAGATCGTAAAGACAAGCCGCGGGTTTCGATTGGTGCAAAATTGATGGCTGATTTATTATCGGTTGCCGGAGTTGACCGGATTATGACGCTCGATCTTCATGCCGATCAGATACAAGGTTTCTTCAACGTGCCGGTTGACCACCTGTTTGCTTCTGCGCTGTTTGTTCCTTTCATCGAAAAACTGGGGCTCGAAAATCTGATTATTGCATCGCCCGATGTGGGTGGAACAAAACGTGCCAACACTTATGCGAAAATGCTGGAAGTTGACATGGTGATTTGTCATAAAACGCGTGCTAAAGCCAACGAAGTGGGCAGCATGACTGTTATTGGCGATGTACTGGGCAAAGATGTGATTATTGTTGACGACATGATTGATACCGCCGGAACAATTACCAAAGCCGCCAATCTGATGAAAAAAGCGGGGGCACGCAGTGTCCGTGCATTTGCAGCCCATGGCGTTCTTTCAGGCCCTGCTATCGAACGGATTGAAAACTCAGAGCTTGAATCGGTTTATTTTACCGATTCTATTCAATATAAAGCACGAAGCGAAAAAATCAAATACATTACGGTTGCCGATGCCTTTGGCGAAGCGATTCGCAGAGTATATAAAAATCGATCCATCAGTTCGCTATATTACAAGTAAGTTTATATATTTGCACCGCTTTTTCCACAAGGCGCATGTTGAATTATGCATGCTGTTGTCCCGGTTAATTGGGAAGGACTGAGTACCATAATTATTAACGTTAAGAATTTAAAATGAAAACAGTAACAATTAAAGGTCAAGAACGCAAAGTGCTTGGCAAAAAAGAATCAAAAAAACTACGGGCGCAAAACCTGGTTCCAGCAGTGCTGTATGGCGGCGAAGAAACGATGCACTTCACCGTGTCTTTTAGCGAAATGAGGCAATTGATCTATACGCCCGGCGTGTTTTTAGTTGATATTGACATGGATGGAAAAATTTATCCGGCAATGATGCAGGATATTCAGTGGCATCCTGTGGAAGAGCAGGTTTTGCATGTTGATTTCCTGATGATCCACGAAAACAAAGCCATTAGGATTGATGTTCCGGTAAATATCACCGGTTTGGCAAAAGGAATCAAAGCCGGAGGTAAACTCAAAATGAACATGCGTCGTTTGAAAGTGAAAGCACTGGCAAAAGACCTTCCTGATACGATCGACATCGACGTGACCAAATTAGGCATTGGACAAAGTGTTAAAGTTGCCGATCTATCGGTTAAAGGCGTTGAGTTTTTAGATAACAAGTTAAACGTAGTGGTGGCTGTTGTAGTTACCAGGGTAGCACAATCAGTTGAAGACGAGGAAGATGACGAAGATGCAGGTGACGAAGAAGCTACAAGCGAAACAACTGAAGCTGCAAGCGAGGAATAAACCTTTAAAATTACATTCTTGAAGTACTTAGTTGCCGGGCTCGGTAATATAGGGGCAGAATATAAAAATACACGCCATAACATTGGCTTTCAAATATTGGACGCACTCGTAGAGGCGTCCAATATTAGTTTTAACGATAAGCGTTATGGTTTTGTGGCTGAATATAAATATAAGGCCCGGACTTTTATTTTGTTGCGCCCCACAACTTATGTGAATTTGAGCGGCCGTGCCGTTAACTATTGGATGAAGAAAGAAAACATCTCGATTGAAAAACTGCTTGTCTTGGTGGATGATCTTGCTTTGCCTTTCGGTACCATTAGGCTTCGTGCCAAAGGCGGTGCTGGTGGCCACAACGGACTGGAAAACATCAATCAGGTGTTGGGACGAAATGATTATGCCCGTTTGCGTTTTGGCATTGGCGACAACTTTCGGCAAGGGTTTCAGGTAAATTATGTTTTGGGTGAATGGGATAGGGAAGAGCAGAAAGAATTGCCCCAAAAAATCGACAATTGCATCGAAATCATCCAAAGTTTTGGCATCATCGGTACGGAACGCACTATGAATTTATACAACAAAAGAAAGTAACATGGCCGATAATGTGCGGATCGACAAATGGCTGTGGGCGGTGCGGATATACAAAACCCGCAGCATGGCCACCGAAGCCTGTAAGAAAGGGTATATTTCGATCGGGAACCTACCGGTGAAAGCCTCGCGCATAGTCCATGTTGGAGAAACGGTAAAAGTTCGAAAGTCGCCAGTTACCCGGAGTTTTAAGATTTTAGCTTTAGCCGAAAAGCGGATGTCGGCAAAGCTAACAGTAGATTTTGTTCAAGATGTAACCTCGCCCGAAGAGCTTGAATTGATAGAGATGCAAAAAAATATGCTGTGGATTTCGCGCGACCGTGGAACCGGGCGGCCCACAAAAAAGGACCGCCGCGATCTAGACGATTTCTTTGATTTTTAAACTCATCCCATGCTAATTGCAAAACAAAAACGAAAAGAAAACATCGTTGAATACATCCTCTATTTGTGTCAAATCGAAGATTTGATCCGTGCCTTTCAATTCGATATGGATTTGATTGAAAAAAACATAGTTTCTAACTATCAGGCCGATAAAGAAACGCGCGAGCAAATTTCGGCATGGTACGAAAATTTACTGGCGATGATGACAAAAGAAGAATTGCGTGAAAAAGGACATTTGCAGTTTCTCCAAAACCACATCAATGAGTTGAACGAATTCCATCTTAGTATCCTCACTTCTTCTGAGCAGAATAATTATCTCCTTACTTTTCAATCGGTTGCGGGATTGTTAACCGAATTGAAACTAAAAAACTCTACTGCGGGTAACGATATTCAATTGGCGTTAGATGCGATTTATGGCTATTTATTGCTGAAAATGCAAAAGAAGGAAGTCAGCACTGAAACCACCGAAGCTGTGCAACGTTTAATTGCCTGGCTGAATTCGCTTTCTGAGTTGTTCCATTCGTACGAGGCAGGTGATTTGACGTTTTAATCGAGAAATGACACTTTTTCTTCGGGAGTTGGTAGCCGGCAAGTTTCTCTTTTCCCAAACCAGCGATAACGGTTACGCGCAATCCACCGGTAAGCTTTGTCGCGTAGCGTTCTCGGAACTATTTTAAAAACTCTTGCCAATTTCCAGGGGTAGGGCAGGAGGCGTGCTATTTCAAGTGCTGCTTCCGATTCAATGTGGAACTTACCATTGTGTACAAAAATTATGGAGTCGGTTTCGGGCGGGAGATTAAATTTATGTTTCAGCTTTTGTCCTGCTTCGGATTGCAGGGAAGCAAAGCGAAACCGTTTTTCACGATCGCGTTTGAGTAGAAAATCCACTGTATTGTTGCACAGGTTACAAACGCCGTCGAATAGTATTATGGGGTGTTGTGTGTTCATTTCAGTTAAAACAAATCAGGATGAAATTATCCGAGTTTTTGGAATAAATCCCACAAAACAATTCCGGCACTCACCGAAACATTAAAAGAATGTTTGGTGCCGAATTGTGGAATTTCGATGCTGCCGTCACATAAGTTTACCACTTTTTGCTGAACACCTTTCACTTCATTTCCAAAAACAACGGCTGTTTTTTGTCCCTTTTCAGAATTAAATTCATGCAATAAGATGCTGCTTTCAACCTGTTCAACGGCATATACTTTAAAACCTTGATTTTTCAATTCGCGAACCGCATCCTCTGTTTTTTCGAAATAACGCCATTCTACTGAATTTTCAGCATCTAAGGCGGTTTTGTGGATTTCTTTGTTGGGAGGCGTGGCGGTAATTCCGCAGAGGTAAATTTTTTCGACTAACAAGGCATCTGAAGTTCTAAACACAGAGCCGATGTTGTTGCAACTGCGGATGTTGTCGAGTACCACCACCAAAGGAGTTTTACTTGCGGTTTTGTATTCATCCACTGTCAAACGGTTTAATTCATTGTTCCGTAATTTTCTCATATTGTCCTTAATCGTTCTTCAAAGATATAAACTTTGAACGCCCTATAATTGCGGAATGAATTATTCGTTCTAATTTTGCATTAAATAAATCAGGATTGAAAATAATTTTCTACATATCGGTTTTTATGTTTTTGCACTTTGGTGCTAACGCGCAGAGAAGCGATGCTACGCGTGATACGAGCGACATCATGATGGGGATTTTGCAGGGAAACGATACCATTATCCATAGAATGATAAAGCCTGTGATTGTGTTCCCGGATCGTCAGTTCGACAATAAACGGCAGTACCGTCGATATTCACGTTATGTGCTGAAGGTAAAAAAGGTTTATCCACTTGCGGTTGAAGCACGGGAATTACTGGCCAAGTACGAGCCGCAATACTATGCGCTTGAAAGTCAGCGCGATAGAAGGAAGTTAATGAAGCAATTAGAAAAAGAATTACTCGCTCAACATAAAGAGGAATTAAAAAAATGGTCGATTTCCGACGGAAAGATATTGTTGAAATTGATAAATCGTGAAACCGAACGCACGCCCTACGCGCTCATTAAAGATTTCAGAGGCGATTTCAGCGCGGTTTTTTGGCAAGGGATTGCCCTGCTTTTTAAGAATAATCTGAAAGATGAGTACGATGCAGACAACGAAGATAAACTATTGGAGGAAATAGTTACCATGATTGAATTGGGTTATTTGTAAACCAAAATCACCCAAAAAAAGGGTTGCACCTGTGTGCAACCCTTCAAATTCAAATCACTAAACTAAACTAAACTAAATTATTCATGTATCTATCTCTGTTCTCCATTAATTCCTCCAAGTATTTTCATTAATCATCCAATTTTCTAACTTAAGGGTGTTTTCCTTCTCAATCACGGTTTTCGTGTTGCTGTTGTTCACTTCCCATGTCATCTCACTGGTCATCCAACTTTCAAGTCTCAGATTTTCATCGGCTTCATCGGCAACCCAGGTTAGGGGCCTTTTATTCCAAATGTTATCGTCAATCATCCAGTTTTCCAGTTCCATTGCAACTTCCACAGTTTCTAAACCTGTGGTTGTTACTTCTGTTCCTTTAGCCTGTACATTCCCTGCAATTATTAATAGAGCCAAAATTGTACCGGCTGCAATTTGTTTCATAGTTGTTTTCATAATTCTTGTTTTTTTAAGTAAAAAACTTTTTTTGTTTTGCTTTCGTCTTAATAGACTTATAACAGGCACAAAGGTTACAAAGATTTTCTACGAAAAGTATGGAAACTATGTTAACGAAACCTAACTGTCGGTGAACGACGAATCCTATCGGTAAATAAAAATACCCGGAGGTATTTTATTGGCGATATTTGTCGGTGAATGGCGAAAAATGCCGTAAACAGCAGAACCGCTGCCCGACATAGCCGCATAAACGGCGCCAATTTGATACAGAAGTTTTTTTAGTTGCTGAATTTCAGGGTGTTGATGGAACACACTTTTTTCAAAACCATTGAAAATCGAGTCTTTCCACCTCTCAATGGGTTGCTGAATTGCTTCAATCAGGGGCATGGCTGGTTTTGCCGGAACTATACTTTGATAGGCTTCGTGCGTGCTAACTAAGCAATTAGGTTTGAGAATTAATAGTTGAAAAGAATCAAGATCGATTGTCAACGGCTGAAACACATTTCCAATTCCAGTGGCAAAAACGGGTTTATTCCGGATAAAAAAAGGACAGTCAGCACCAATCTGTGCCGCGTATTCTTCCATTGTACCCGTGCTTAGGTTCAGGCTGAAAAAATCATTCAGCATTTTCAGTGCAAAAGCTGCATCGGAAGAACCGCCGCCAAGACCTGCACCCAAAGGGATAACTTTGTGCAAATGAAAACGTGCAGGTGGCAAATCGAAATCACGCTTTAAAAGGCGATATGCCTTTAAAATGAGATTGTCCGTTAAATCTCCATCGATTTCAATACCAGAAACCGTTAGCCGGGTTTCTTTTGACTCCACCATTTCCAGTGCATCGCAAAGTTTCACCGGGAAGAATACGGTTTCCAGATTGTGATAGCCGTCCGCTCTTTTGGAGACCACGTTCAGTCCAATATTTATTTTTGCATTTGGAAAAACGATCATCTAAAAATCTTATTCGTTTTGAAAAGCCTCATATTCTTTCGGTGAACCGCAGGTGCAAATCAAATTGCGATCGCCCCAGGCATTGTCAACACGGCCCACGGGCACCCAGTATTTCTTTTCACGGATCCAGTTTAAGGGATAAGCAGCCTTGCTCCGGGAATAGCTGTGCGGCCATTCATCGGCACTAACCATTTCGGCGGTGTGCGGCGCATTTTTCAAAACATTATCTTCTTGGCCTGCGTTGCCGTTTTCAACTTCTTTTATTTCGTCGAAAATGGTATTCAAAGCATCGATGAACCGGTCGAGTTCTTCTTTCGATTCACTTTCGGTAGGCTCAATCATCAGCGTTCCGTTTACCGGAAACGACAAGGTAGGTGCGTGAAATCCATAATCCATCAACCGTTTGGCAATGTCCGATTCTGTAATTCCGGAAGTTGCTTTAAAATGGCGGCACTCCAAAATCAGTTCGTGCGCCACCCTTCCGTTTTCGCCGGTATATAAGATGCCGTAGTTGTGTTCGAACGCTTTTGCGATGTAGTTGGCGTTGAGGATAGCTACTTTTGTGGCTTCGGTCAAACCTTCGGCACCCATCATTTTAATGTAGCCGTAGGTAATGGGCAGCACTGAAGCACTTCCCCAGGGTGCCGCCGAAACAGCATTAATGCCAGCGTGGCCATTGTTTATAATGGGGTGCGAGGGCAAAAATTCGATTAAATGTTTTGCCACTGCAATCGGACCAACACCCGGGCCGCCACCACCGTGAGGGATAGCAAATGTTTTGTGTAGATTCAGATGGCATACGTCGGCTCCAATAATTCCCGGATTGGTCAATCCAACCTGAGCATTCATGTTGGCGCCATCCATATACACTTGCCCGCCATATTGGTGCACAACCTCGCACATTTCAACAATGGCCGATTCAAAAACACCGTGGGTGGAAGGATAAGTGATCATGGAAGCTGCCAGCGTTTCCTTGTTCTCTTCGGCTTTCTTCTGCATATCGTCGAGGTTGATGTTGCCCTTTTCGTCGCAGGCCACCACCACAATTTTCATCCCGGCCATTACTGCACTTGCCGGGTTGGTGCCGTGTGCCGACGAAGGAATAAGCACCACATTGCGTTGATGTTCACCCCGACTTTTGTGGTATTCTCGAATCACCAACAACCCTGCATATTCGCCTGCTGCACCGGAATTGGGCATAAGGCTCACATCGGCCATGCCGGTAATTTCAGCCAAATCGCGTCGCAATTCTTCCATCATCTCGTGATAGCCACGTGCCTGATTTTTTGGCACGAAGGGATGGATGCCGTTGAATTCGATCCAGCTTAGAGGCAACATTTCGGTTGCAGCATTTAGTTTCATGGTACACGAACCCAAAGAAATCATAGAATGAATAAGCGAAATGTCTTTGTGTTCCAATCGTTTGATGTAACGCAGCATTTCAGTTTCTGAATGGTATTTGTTAAAAACCTCCTGAGTCATGAAATCGCTTGTCCGAGCAAATTTTTTATCGATTTGAACGAAGTCGGGATATTCGTGAACCGGCGTCCAACGTTTATTTGCAGCTTTGGCAAAAACTTCCAAAATCCAGGAAATATCTTCCGGATTGGTGGTTTCATCCACGCTGATTCCCACATCGCCATTATCGAAATACCTGAAATTCATTTCCAGTTCCAACGACAACCATTCAATATCTTCGCGTTTCACATGTTTCGGTAATTCAAAACGAATCGTGTCGAAATAATTTGTATTAAGTTGTTTGTAACCCAACTTTTCAACTTCACCGGCTAAAAAAGCAGCAATACCATGAATTCGGCTGGCAATTATTTTAATGCCTTCCGGGCCATGATAAACGCCGAAAAAGCCGGCCATGTTGGCTAAAAGGGCTTGTGCCGTGCAAATATTGGATGTGGCTTTGTCGCGTTTAATATGCTGCTCGCGCGTTTGCAGGGCCATGCGCAGGGCACGGTTTCCATGCACATCCTTGGTGATGCCGATTATACGGCCGGGCAAGGAGCGTTTGTATTCATCGCGGGTAGCAAAAAATGCCGCATGAGGGCCGCCGTATCCCATTGGCACCCCAAAACGCTGGCTGCTGCCAAATACAATGTCGGCATCCCATTCTCCGGGAGGAACCAATAAAGCCAGCGAAAGTAAATCAGCGGCAACGGCTACTTTGACCTCTTTTTCGTGTGCTGATTTCACCAAATCGGAATAGTCGATAATTTCCCCATCGGAATTGGGATATTGCACCAAAACTCCAAAAACATCCGGAGTAAACTCAAAATTCTCTTTATCCTGAATCCGCAGTTCAATGCCCAAGGGGTTGGCACGGGTATGCAGCACATCAATGGTTTGTGGCCACATTTTCTCGTCGATCAAAACCGTGTTAACTCCGCTCTTGACCATCTGGCGCGAGCGCAGTGTCCACATCATCAGCATGGCTTCCCCGGCAGCAGTAGCTTCGTCGAGCAGAGATGCATTTGCAATTTCCATCCCGGTTAGTTCAACCACCATCGTTTGAAAGTTAAGCAATGCTTCGAGCCGTCCTTGCGAAATTTCAGCTTGATAAGGCGTGTAGGACGTGTACCATGCCGGATTTTCCAGCACGTTCCGCAAGATTACTGCAGGGGTAATGGTGTCGTAGTACCCCATACCGATATAGGTGTTGAATACTTTATTTTTGGATGCCAGCTCCAAAATGTTGCGAAAATATTTTCGTTCGGTAAGTCCTTCGTTTAAATTCAAAGGTTCTTTCATACGGATGTTTGCCGGAACAGTTTGATCGATTAACTCTTCCATGGAAGCTGCTCCGATAAATTCAAGCATATCCTTTATATCACTGGAGCGTGGCCCCAAATGGCGGTTTACAAAGCTGTCATGCGACATATTGAGTTTTTATTTTTTAAATAATTTGCAAAATTAATCAACCCTGTTGATTGAAAAAATGATTTTAAGCAAGCTACGTTAAAAACGGATTATTTTCTTTCTCAAACCCAAGCGTAGTTTCCGGGCCGTGGCCGCAATATACTTTGGTATCGTCGGGAAGGACAAAGAGTTTGGTTTTTATTCCGGAGATGAGATGGCTATGATCCCCACCGGGTAAATCTGTACGGCCAACGCTGCCGTAAAAGAGTACGTCGCCGGCAATCAATAATTCATCTTTTTCGCTGTAAAACACCACGTGCCCGGGCGAGTGACCGGGAACGTGAATGATTTTCAACTTTGAATTGCCAAACTCAATAAATTCATTTTCGTGTAGAAAAGAATCGATGGACGAAACCGGCTTCATGTTGAAACCGTACATTTTTCCCTGGTCGATGGCTTTTTCTACCCAAAAAGCATCGTCGGCATGGGCTTGAAACGGAATTTTATATTCGTTTCGGATGAATTCCACTCCCATAATGTGGTCGAAATGACAATGGGTATTGGTTATTTTTATCGGCTTTAACTTATTATTCGCGATATAATCCTTTATTTCCGCGTGTTCTCCTTCATAAAAAAAACCGGGGTCGATAAAAATACATTCTCCTGTTTCGTCGGAGAGCACAAAACTATTTTCGTCCAAAGGGTTTACTACAAATTTTTCAACTTTTATCATAATCAGAAATTTACTGTTCCTTTCAATAAGGGGACAAACACAAACATGCCATGTTTTTCGGTAGTGAAATCATTTTCAGAAACACGCACAATCGAGTGCATTTCCTGGCGCTGGTCGCTGCCAACGGGAACCACCATTCTGCCCCCGATTTTCAATTGATGTTTCAACTCTTCGGGGACATAGGGCGCACCGGCGGTTACAAGAATTTTGTCGAAAGGTGCGAAATTGGGCAAACCTTTGTATCCGTCGCCAAAAAAGCACGCGGGGTTGTAGCCAATTTCAGGCAAGAATTTGTGTACTTTGTTGTAGAGTTCCTTTTGGCGTTCAATGGTGAACACTTTTGCCCCCATTTCCAGCAATACCGCTGCCTGGTAGCCAGAGCCGGTTCCTACCTCTAATATTTTATCGTTTTTCTCCACCTGCAAAAGCTGGGTTTGAATGGCAACGGTTAAGGGTTGAGAAATAGTTTGCCCCGAACCGATAGGGAACGCCTGATCTTTATAAGCAAATTTCAAAAAAGTACTTTCCATAAAAAGATGACGAGGCACTTTCCCAATAGCCTCAAGAACATTTTCGTTTTTAATCCCTTTGATTTTCAAGCCTTCAACCAGCTTTTTACGCATTCCCTGATGACGTAGTGTATCGTTAATAAGCATCTTTAAAAATTATTTTACAAAAATACCCGAAAAAAAGCTTTTTCTATATCCATCCGGTTCCAATATTAACAATAAAGGTTGATAAATTATAACAATAATGCACCATTGCCTGGCCGTTGATATCTATATTTGCACCGTTACCATATTAAAATACTTATGATATTGCAAACCGGTATAATTGGGAATACCGAAAAGTTAGAACCTTTCGTAAAGCTCCTGCGGGAAAATAGAAATTTTGATGTTATCGGCAAAGCATCGATTGGAACATCTGCCGGGTTAGACGATTTTCATTATTCCATGCCGGAAATTAACCGCGTTGAATTGATCGAACGTGCAGAAGTGTTGTTAATCGACGATTCATTGTCGAGCCCATTCTCGCTGCTTTCGGACATGGTGAAAAAATCGAAACATATTTTCATGGCCGGTTATTTAAACCTGACCACCGATGAATGTGCACAGTTGGTAAAACTGGCCAATGAGTCGGGTTCTGTAGTCCAGGTTTATAATCCTTTTTACTTTTCTCCTGAGATAAGATGGATAGGCAGCAATGTAACGATGCCTGTTTTTCTCGAAATAATGGATTTTACGGGAAGTGGTCAAACCAATCAGGAACTTTACCCTATCCTTCTGATGTTATTGGATATAACTGGTATCAGCCCTAAAAAAGTAGCTGCTGTAACGTTCAAATCGGCACCTAACAGTTCCGATTTTACCAATGTACGGCTTGAATTTGGTAACGCCTCCGTTGTAAATCTGAACTACGGAAGTATCGGTTCGCTAAAAGAATTTAAAATCAGGAGCTACTCGCAGAATCAATTCATCCGCTTGAACTTCACCGAAAACACCTTTTTTTGCAACAATAGAAAGGTTGATTTTACTGATTTTGAAACAACAGGGGAATTCAATTCCATGGCAAATGCTATTTTTGGTAAAACCAGGTTGCAGAGCAGCTTGGAGGATTATTTGATTGCCATGCACCTGGTGCAAAAAATCAATAAGAAGACGAGTCAATTCATTACAGAATAATATTTCCGGAAATTTTACTTTTGCTGCAATATTTTTTACGGAGGTTCGTTAACATAGCACAAACAAACATGAGCGGTACTGGCCTTTACTTAACATTTCGATATGAATAAACCTTTACAGGTAGCAAAATATTTATTTTTTGATTTCCTTTCGGCTGTATTGAGTTGGACATTGTTTTTTGTGTACCGGAAAGCCTTTATTGAACCTCAGCATTTCGGTATCGATATCCCCATTGAATTTTCCTCACGTTTTTACCTTGGCTTGCTGATAATCCCGACATTCTGGATATTGTTTTATTACATCACCGGATTTTATAAAAATATTTACAGACGTTCGCGATTGATTGAACTTGGACAAACATTTTTGGTTTCGATAACCGGGGTTACAATGCTGTTTTTTGTGCTTATCCTTGATGACTTTGTAGAATCCTATAAAAATTATTATCAGCTTTATTTCACCTTATTTTTGCTTCATTTCGGATTAACTTGTTTTTTCAGGTTAATTATCACTACCCGAACCATTCATAAAATCCACAAACGCAAAATTGGATTTAATACAATCATTATTGGCAGTAACGAAAATGCGCTGAAGATTTACCGGGAAATGACGAGTCAAATCAGGCCTGCCGGTAACTTGTTTGTCGGTTTTGTGGCACTTGAAGACAGTGACGATAACGCACTTGAAAACTATATCCCAAAATTAGGGCATATTACCGATCTGGTGGATGTTTTTGACCAAATGGATATTGAAGAAATCATTATTGCCCTTGAAACTGTTGAGCATAAGCGCCTAAGTGAAATACTTACCCTAGTGGAAAACCGGCAGATAACCATTTGGGGGATTCCTGATTTATATGATTTCCTTTCGGGGACGGTAAAAATGAATGTCATTTACGGAAGCCCACTCATTAAAATATCAAACGGTTTAATGCCCGGCTGGCAGGAAAACATGAAACGCCTGTTGGATGTTTCACTTTCCGTTGTTGCATCCATTTTGCTTTTTCCGGTATTTCTCGTGCTTGCCGTGATTATTAAAACAAGCTCAAAGGGGCCGGTATTTTATAAGCAGGAACGCATCGGAAGATTTGGAAAAGCGTTCAATATTTACAAATTGCGTAGCATGTGTGCCAATGCCGAGGATGGGGAACCGGCACTTTCAACAGAAAACGATGAGCGAGTTACCAAAATCGGGAAATTTATGCGGAAAACACACTTAGATGAAATCCCGCAATTTTACAATGTAATAATTGGCGATATGTCCTTAGTAGGACCACGTCCCGAGCGACAATTCTACATCGACCAAATCGTGAAACATGCACCTCATTATACACACCTGCACAAATTGCGGCCTGGAATAACCTCCTGGGGGCAAGTAAAATATGGCTATGCATCAAGCGTTGATGAAATGCTGGAACGCTTGCCATACGACATGATGTACTTAAAAAACATCTCCTTATATATCGACTTTAAGATATTGATTTACACCTTGATGGTGAGCTTTAAAGGGAACGGGAAATAGGTGGAAGACCGAAGATGGAAGACGATAGGAGGAGGTGCCTGCCTGTTTACCTGTCTGGAAAAGAATGGATTATATAATTATGTCTTGAAAATGTTTATCCAAAAGAGCGGATTAGGGTGTTTTAGCTTTAAGCATATTTTCAAAGCAATCCGGTTTCAACAAAGCCTTATAGTTTTCTGTTACACAGAGAAGTTGTTTTCCTGAAAATAGTTTTTGTGATTTTACCGTGCTTCAAAAAGGATTCCTATATTTCGGGAGAAAAATTAACGTACAAAGAAAATTTACATAAAATATAGAAAAATGAGGGTTTATACGCTAATAATTTTGGTAGTGGTTTTTTCGTCCTGTGTGCGAAATAAAAACGGGGCGGTTGTTCAAAATAGCTTGCAAAAATCCACGAATGTTTTTGAAGTTGCCGAAGTGTTGCAGGCAAGTAGTTACAGTTATCTGAAAGTGAAAGAGAACAACGGTGAAAGATGGGTAGCCGTTTCTAAACAAGAAGTTCAGCCAGGTGATGTTTACTATTACGACACTGCCCTGGAGATGGATAATTTCGAAAGCAAAGATTTAGGCCGCACTTTCGACGTGATTTATTTTATCAACCAAATCAGCAAAACACCTCTTTCGCAGCAACCGGCAATGGGTATGGGCGAGGCAATACCCCCTCATTCGGGAAAGGTGCAGACCGATAAGCTTAGCACCATAAACCTTGATAAAACTGAAAACGAACTGACGCTTGCCGAATTGTTTGCAAACCGTGAGGCATATACGTCAAAAGAATTTGAAATAAGAGGAATAGTGGTGAAAGTCAATAAAGAAATTATGGGTAAAAACTGGATTCATATCCAGGATGGAACCAATCATGGTAACGAGTTCGATTTAACCATTACCACGCAGGAACTTTCCGAAGTGGGCGCAGAAGCTACCTTCAAAGGGAAACTTTCGTTGAACAAGGATTTCGGCGCAGGCTATGTCTATGATGTGATCATGGAAGACGCTACATTGATTAATTCAAAAATGGCAGGCACTAAAATGTAGGTGTTTTTTTCTTGGGTTAGGCAGCATATTGCTTCACCACTTCGTTCATTTCGTCGAATTGTTCCTCCATGCTTTGCAGTAATTTATATTGCGCCCGTGTGCGGATTAAATTGTGGTCTGCCGATTTTATTTTGTAGTAGTTGTCGCCATCAATATAATCCATCAAAAAACGGAGCACTTGTTCGTAAGTGATGTATTTGGCCGAAAATGCCAGGTACTCAATTTCTTTATCGGTTAAAAACGACTTCGTTTCTTCGAGGTAACCTTTGGCAAAGGCTTTGTAAATTTCCATGTTCATCGAAACGTTTTCGAGGTTGATGTCGTCTTCAGCACCGGTATTGGTGTAAAATCGCATGGCATCGCCAAAATCGTTCAGAACGGTGCTGCTCAACACGGTGTCCAAATCGATCACGCAAAGTACTTCTCCCTTTTTATCGAAAAGGATGTTGTTGATTTTTGTGTCGTTGTGGCTGATGCGGGTGGGTATGGTGCCATCTTCCACCAACTTCCAAAAGTCGAGCATCTCTTCACGTCGGCTTTCAATCCAACTGATTTCTTCGGCTACTTTCGCTTTTCGACCTACGGGGTCTTTTGCAAGCACCTCATCCCATTGTTTAAAACGGTAGCGGATATCGTGGAAGCCGGGTAATATGTTGACGAGCGTTTCGTTTAAATCTGCTACCAACGATTGGAATTTACCGATACCTTTTCCACCAGCGTAAGCCAATTCAGGGGTTTCGGCTGCGCCATAAGCAATGGTATCGTCTATGAATTGGGAAACTGCCCAGTATTCGTCTTCTTCGTCCAAAAAATAAAGTTTACCGTCGGTAGCCGGGATTACTGTCATTGCCTCCCGCATTGGGTCGCCACCGGCTGCTTCCACCTTCTTTTTGATGTGGGTGCACACTTTTTGGATGTTCTCCATCATCGCCGGAATGGGCGAGAAAATTTTCTTGTTTTTTCGTTGAAGGATGTAATTAGGGCTGTTGCCTTCGGTTTTAATGATGTAGGTATCGTTGATAAAACCTTCGCCTAACTGGGTAACTTCAGCCACTTTCCCTTCAAGTTGAAAGTTTTCGGCAATCTTCTCTAAATTTGTGTGCATAGTTTTTTATTTTTAGCTTTTCGCCATCTTAATTTGTTATTCTTTTCTACTTCCGACTTCCGACTTCCGACTTCGGTCTTCGGTCTTCCGTCTTCGGTCTTCCAACTTCGCGCTTCCCTCTTCCTCACTTCCATAACTTGGCGGGGTATTCTCCCTGCTCAATCAATGTTTTTATCTTTTCCACTACAAAAGGTGTATCCTCCTGATAGGTTACACCAAACCACGGCGAATCGGCTTTCAGGACTTTCACTTCTGCTTCGTCCGCCTTAATCATTTCGGATACCACGGTAGGGATGTACATTTCTGATTTTGGTTTGTCGATTTCTTTTTTTAGAAATTCAACAAAGTGCTGTTCCAGTTTTTCAAAAATCGAAGTTTTAAAACCCCAAACGTTCATTGACGCGCTTTCATCTCCGGTAAGTATTGTTTCACTGCCATCGCTTTCTATCGAAATAATTTCCTCTTCGCGTTTAATAATTTTTATGGTTTCCACAATATTTAACAGTTTGTAATTTTCATCCACGTTGCAAAGCCCGCGCGTAACCGACCCGTATTCTGAAAGTGTTTTATTCAGTTGATAACCCACCATGGAATATTCCGTGGGGTCGGTTGATTCGGTCAGGAATTTCGACATCACTTTGTAGGCCTCGGCACCATAAAAATCGTCGGCATTCAAGGCACAAAATGGTTCATGGATTACGTCTTTCGCCACCAAAACGGCATGTGCTGTTCCCCAGGGTTTTTCGCGGCCTTCGGGCAACGTGAAACCTTCGGGCAAATTATCGAGCTCCTGATAAACATATTCCACCTCGATTTTTCCCTTCAGTATTTTGTTGAATTTTTCTTTGAAGGCATCGGCAAAACTTTCCCGGATAATAAAAACCACTTTGCCAAAGCCTGCACGGATAGCGTCGTAAATCGAGTAGTCGATGATTGCTTCGCCGTTAGGGCCAACAGGTTCAACTTGTTTCAATCCCCCAAAACGGCTGCCCATGCCTGCTGCCAATATTAACAATGTTGGTTTCATAGATTTATCTTTTACGTGATTTTATTTCAGAAAAACAAAAGTAGAAAAAATGATGAAAGGAGGAAAGGTTTTGTCGGTTGATAATTGTTGCTCGTTGCTTGTTGCTTGTTGCTCGTTGCTCGTTGTAGAATCAATATTTCAAGTAACTATTGTTTCCATATAGCAATCCAAAAATTCTTCGGTTACTCCTTTTAGCTTTCTTTTTTGACATAGTGCATATAATTCTTCAACTGCGGAATATGGAAAAAATTTGGTCTGTAAATCTGAAAATTGAGCTTTGTTAGCTTCATGCACTACTTTGTTTCTGTCCTCATCGGGAGCAACTACAACATATCTGGTTGGAAATGGGGGAAACTTGTCATAAAAGTTCTTCATTCTTGTTAACCCACTAGTAACACCGGTGGAATGTTCTATTTCCATTACGGCTGGCATCAAACGTCCATTCTTAAACCAAATGCAATCGATTAACAAAGCTGCCCTAACTGCTTCATGGTGAGATTTAATTAACAACTCATCATCAAGTTTTGCTATTACCCCTTCAAATTCACCAAGCTTTTTATTCTGGTATAAGATTCCCTTGTCATTTTGAGCTATCCATGTCTTAAAACCCAATTGTTTGCCAATAAAATATAAAGCAATTTGAATTTGAGCATGTCTTCTTTTAATTTTTTGGTTGCAAATCCATTGAAGAAATTTAAAATCGTTAAAGCCAATCCTTTAGCTGCAATAAATGGCACCCCATTTCCAATTGCTTTAAATGAATTTGAAAGTGTTATTTCGTTAGGAATAATAAAATCTTTAGGCAAGGATTGCATGGCTAATGCCTCGGCTACAGAAATTCTACGTGCCTTAAATGGATGTAAATTTACTTCATTATTGCCATAAGCTGCTGTTGGAGAATATCTCCAACGGTGTAATCTTTTATAAGACTTCTTGCTGCCGTCTCCTTCGTCAACACTCTGAAATTTTGTAAGACCAGCCCTTGGTCTAAAATGCTTAGATTGATTCTTATGGTTATCTACATCATTCTTATTGAACCAATATTGTATGGTCAATTCTTCCGGAACTTCCTTTGCTTTAATTCGAACAGAATTCTCAATAAACTTTTCAGTTTTCTGCCAAGGAAGATTAAAAACTATTGACTTATCATATTTAGTCCCATAGTTCCAATCAAAATTCCATAAAAAGGGAGTTCCATTAAAGCTATAATTACTTGCCAATAAGTAGTTTTTTCTAAAACCAATCAGAATTATTCTATCCCAGTCTTGAGGAACGCCATATTCAATTGAATTAATTAGCTTTTCAGTTAGCAAATAGCCATTGGAAACGAATTTATCTTTCAAACTTTCATAAAATTCCCTGTGTTTCTTGGTTCCCCAGAGACCTTTAACATTTTCAAATAAAAAGAAATCGGGATTTGCTTTACAAATTAAATCAGCGTATGTTCCAGAAAGTCTTCCATTCTCTCCTTCTTTTCCTCTGTTTTTCCCTGCAACCGAAAAATCAGGACATGGTGGTCCGCCAATAAACCCTATTGCTTTATAATCGTTTTTATATTTTTTTACATTAGTCCTTAATTCGGCAAGATTTTTCTCAATAAGAAAATCATTTATATCATTTACGTGGTAACCAAATTTAGGTGGTTCGATTCCCATATTTTTCCTCGCCCCTTTGTAAATATCCATAAATGGCCGATGGTACTCATTGACTAACAAAGTCTCGAAGAATCCTGTTTTTTCAAAACCCAAGTCCAAAAAACCAGCTCCGGAAAAAAACGAGAATATTCCAATTTTGTCATTCATGGTTTTAGTTTTCATATCTGCCAAAAGTAAGGTTTTAAATGGAGCAATATAAATAATTTGGCTCTTTTTCCGCATACCACATTCGGTCTTCCTTCCTTCTTCCAACTTCTGCCGATGGGATGCCTTCGTGTATCCCACTTCCCGCTTCCTCCCAACTTCCCGCTTCCGTCTCCCGTCTATTCCCTATACCACCCCGCATACATCGAATAAGAGTTCGCGATCCGGTGAATTTCGCCTTCCAGCAATTCGGGACTAAGGTCTTTTATTTTTTTTGCAGGAATGCCGGCATACACCGAACCCGATTCAACGACAGTCCCCTTCGTGACCACCGAACCTGCTGCAATAATTGAATTGCTTTCCACTACGGCATCGTCTAACACAACGGCGTTGATGCCGATCATCACATTGTCCTTTAGTGTACATCCGTGCACGGTTGCTCCGTGCGCAATGATTACATTATTGCCAATGTTGGTAGGCGATTTTTTATAGGTGGCGTGCACGGTTGCGTTGTCCTGAATGTTGGTGTTGTTGCCGATTTTTATATAATGCACGTCGCCGCGCAAAACAGCATTGAACCATATGCTGCAGTTGTCGCCCATTTCAACGTCGCCGATTATAGTAGCCGTTTCGGCCAGAAAACAATTCGCACCAAACTTCGGAGTTTTTCCTTTTAATGATTTTATTAAAGCCACTGTTAATTATTCTTAGTTTTAAAATCGTTTCAAAGATATGAAATCTATAAATTATTAAATATACCGCCCCAAACTTGCTAAATAATGGTTATTTTTGGCGGTTTAAGAATCATGTAAAAATAAATAAATGAAGGATGCAAGAGTAATTGAACTGGAAGAGGTTGCCATTCGGTTTTCGGGAG
The DNA here is from genome assembly GCA_964572085.1 of uncultured Maribellus sp. GTDB lineage: Bacteria > Bacteroidota > Bacteroidia > Bacteroidales > Prolixibacteraceae > Draconibacterium. The sequence goes on from CAZNEV010000006.1 coordinate 68,887, forward strand.
ATTCCGGCGATGGGATGCAACTTACTGGTACATTATTTTCGGACGCCAGTGCACTTTTGGGAAATGATATTTCCACCTTTCCCGACTACCCGTCCGAAATCAGGGCTCCGCAGGGCACTGTTGGTGGCGTCTCGGGATTTCAAGTGCAATTTGGAAAAAAGAAAATCAATACGCCCGGTGATTATGCTCATGTGCTGATTGCCATGAACCCTGCTGCATTGAAGGCCAATGCAATGTTTATGAATCCGGGGGGGACCATTATTTATGATGCCGATTCGTTTAATGATAAAGATCTGCAAAAAGCGAAATTCTCCACTTCCGATCCTTTTGTAGAGTTAAATTTGTTGGATTTCAATAAAATTGCGGCACCCATAACCAGTATGACAAAGGAAACTCTGAAGGATTTTGGGATGGACAACAAAAGCGTGTTGCGGAGTAAAAATATGTTCGCACTTGGTTTGATTTGTTGGATGTTTGGCCGTCCGCTCGATTATATTGAGGGATATATTCGAACTAAATTTGCGAAAAAACCATTGGTTGTCGATTCAAATATACAAGTGCTTCATGCGGGCTTCAACTATGGCATGCATATGCAGCACATGACTCCCACTTACTTAGTGGGGCCGGCAAATATTGAAAACGGAACCTACCGAAACGTTAACGGCAATCAGGCTACAGCTTGGGGTTTACTCGCCGCTGCTGAAAAATCAGGCTTGGAATTATTTCTTGGCTCGTACCCGATAACTCCGGCAACCGAAATCCTTTCCGAACTTTCGGCACGAAAAGATTTGGGTGTAAAAACCTTTCAGGCTGAAGACGAAATAGCAGGAATTGCTTCGGCTATCGGTGCAGCTTTTGCAGGCGATTTGGCCGTTACCTCCACATCGGGACCCGGCCTGGCTTTAAAGGGAGAAGCCATTGGCCTGGCGGTTATGGCCGAACTCCCACTGGTGGTTGTAAACGTGCAGCGCGGTGGGCCCTCCACCGGATTGCCCACAAAAACGGAACAGTCGGATTTGTTGCAGGCCCTCTATGGCCGAAACGGCGAAAGCCCGGTTGTGGTGCTGGCCGCCAGTACTCCGTCCGATTGTTTCTGGTTTGCTTTCAAAGCAGCACAAATTGCTTTGGAACGCATGGTTCCCGTCATATTGTTAACCGACGGTTTTTTAGCTAATGGCAGTGAACCCTGGAAAGTTCCGAACATGTCGGATTTGCCTGCAATTACGCCCCGGAGAGCCAAAGATTCGTCAACGTTTAAAGCTTACGGCCGCGATCCAAAAACCCTTGCCCGGGAATGGGCAATACCAGGAATGACTGGTTTTGAGCACCGCATTGGGGGCCTCGAAAAAAATGAGATCGGAACGGTAAGTCACGATCCCGAAAACCACCAAATCAACAGTGAAATAAGGGAAGGAAAAGTACAGCGGGTTGTGGACATGATTCCTGCGCTCGAGGTGTTTGGAGATAAAGAAGGAGATGTTTTAGTGGTGGGGTGGGGCGGAACCTATGGTCACCTGATTAGCGCAATGAGGGCGCTTAGGTTGGAGGGGAAAAATGCAAGCCTGGCGCATTTCAACTACATCAAACCCATGCCGGCAAATACCGCAGATGTTTTTGCCAAATTCAAGAAGATTATTGTTTGCGAATTGAATATGGGACAGTTTGCCAGTTATTTGAGAAATTGCTTGCCGCAATTTACCTATCATCAGGCTAATAAATTAAAAGGCTTGCCTTTTACCGTTGCTGAATTGAAACAGAGTGTTTATAATTTGCTGGAGGAATAAAAAATGATTGATCTAAAATATACTGTTAAAGATTTTAAAAGTGAGAACGAAGTTCGCTGGTGCCCGGGCTGTGGGGATTATGCCATTATGAATGCTGTTCAGCGCACAATGGCCGGCATGAATGTGCCGCGCGAGAAGTTTGCCATAATTTCAGGAATCGGCTGTTCTTCGAGGTTTCCGTACTACATGAGTACCTTTGGTTTTCATACCATACACGGGCGGGCAACTGCAATTGCTTCGGGTGTAAAATTGGCCAACCCCGACCTAAACGTTTGGGTGATCACCGGCGACGGTGATGCAATGGCAATCGGCGGAAACCACTTTATCCATTTAATCCGAAGGAACATCGATTTGAACGTGATCCTTTTCAATAATCGGATTTATGGCTTGACAAAAGGGCAATATTCGCCCACTTCCGAACGGGGTTTCAAAACAAAAACTTCACCGCTCGGAACCATCGAAGACCCTTTTGTCCCGGGACAACTGGTAATTGGTGCGCGGGGATCGTTTTTTGCCCGCTCCATCGATAGTAATGTAAAATTGAGCCAGTCGGTTTTCGAAGGAGCTACAAAGCACAGAGGCACTTCTGTGGTGGAAGTGTTGCAGAACTGTGTGATTTTTAACGACGGGATACACAATGCCATAACCGATCCTGCCCACCGTGCCGAGCGACAACTAATTCTTGAACACGGAAAGCCAATGCTTTTTGGTACTGATAATGAAAAAGGATTAGTGTTTGAAAAAGGAAGGCTGAAAGTAGCTACAATTGGTGAAAACGGCATAACGGAAAACGATATTTTGGTGCACGATGCCACCGAGCCGGATCCAGCCCTGCACTTGGCATTAATTAACTTGCAACTGCCCGAAATGCCTGTGGCATTTGGCGTGATACGAAGCGTTACCGCCCCTGTGTATGATGACGAAATGACAGCACAAATAGAAACGGTTCAAAAAAACAGAAAAATAACCAATATGGACGAATTGTTGCGCTCAGGAAACACCTGGGAAGTTACAGGAAATGGCATGGACGATAAGAATGGTCATGCGAAAAACTAACAAAAAAATGGGAATTTCAGTACATCCAAATGCAAAAGCATTAATCTTTGATTTAGACGGCACCTTATCCGATTCGCTTCCGGTACACCTCGAAACCTGGAACTTGCTTGGCAGAAAATATGGTTTTGTCTTCGACCCTCAAATTTTATACGAAATGACGGGGCGCCCCACCTTGGAGTTTGCTCAAAGGATTGTCGACCAGTATAATTTAGATGTTGACCCTCACTCAATAATGAAGCAAAAGCAGGAGTCGTTTTGGGATCTCGCCCATTTGTTGAAACCAATTGAAAAGGTTAGCAGTCTTGTTATTGCAAACTTTGGAAAAATGCCCCTATCAGTTGGCACTGGAGCCGGCCGTAAAAGTACCACCGTGCAGTTGAAAAGTTTAAACTTTACCCATTATTTCGATGCCGTGGTTACCGCCGACGACGTGACAAAACATAAACCCGAACCGCAAACATTTCTGGAATGTGCACGGCTGATGAAAGTAGAACCACGATTTTGTCAGGTTTTTGAAGACGGTGATTTGGGTATTACAGCCGCTAAAAGAGCCGGCATGATGGTTACCGACGTCCGCCCCTTTATCGATTATGGGAAATGGATGCATTCCTGACGGCGGTTACAACAGTTCTCCCCCTGTTTTTTGTAATCCTAACAGGGGCTTTTTTCTCACGCACCAAAACCGCTTCGCCTGACTGGGTTGAAATACTCAACAAATACGCACTTTATATTGGTTTTCCTGCACTTGTTGTGGCTTCCATGATGCACCTTGAATTGCAGGGACAATCCTATTTGAAGTTGCTTGCCTACACATCGGGGTACATAGTATTTTGCATGTTATTGGCCTTTCCCATTGCGAGAATTTTCCGTTTGTCAAAAAATATGTTGCGCTCGCTCTTTTTGATTTTACCTTTTGGAAATATTGCCTATCTCGGGATGCCCATATTGCAAAATGCTTTTGGTGACGAAATCCTTCCGGTCGCAGCAGTCATTTCGTCCATTTATGTATTTTGGCTTTTTACACTCGGGATTGTTTTGATCGAAGTTTACGGCGAAGAGAAATTGCAAACAAAAAAGCTATTTCTGAACCTACTGCAAAATCCCCTTTTGATTTCTGTTCTAATAGGTTTGTTTCTTGTGATTTTTCAGATCAACCTGCCCGATTTTGTTGCCAAAACCATTCAGCTTTTTGCCGATTCGGTCACGGCGGTGGTACTGTTTTCGCTGGGCATCTTCCTCGGAATGCAAAAAATAGGTGACGTTGGTTTATGGTTCCGCGTGATAGCACTGACTGTTTTCACCATGTTGGTTTTGCCTTTCGTGTTTTTTCATGTTTTGAACTTTGCCAATTTTGATCCCTTATTAACGGAAATTTCAGTGATCGACTCCGCCATGCCTTTGGGACTTACTCCTTATGCCTTAACCGTGGTCTATAAACTGGAATCCAATCTGGCGGCGCGCATCGTGGTTTTCGGGACGCTGCTTTCCGTGCTGGTTGTTCCACTTTGGATGGTTTGGTTGGCTTAGAAGATTTTTCTTATCGGGATAGGTTCCAATTCACCCAAATCCCACATCGCGTTGATCAATCCCGCAAAAGTGTATTTTGAAATATCGTCCGGTGCAATACTACATTCAAAAATCTTATCTTCTTCCAACAAACGCGAACGTTGCGTGCCAGCAAGAAGCGGTGTTTCAGGCGTCCACCATTTTATGCCGTCAAAAAATACAATGTTGGCAGTATAACTGTCGGTTACAAACCCATTTTTTACAATTAAAATATCATCACAGTCGCCTCGTTTTGCAAATAAGTTATCCAGCGTTTTCCGGTCGGTAAACTTAAAACCATATTCGATGTGATTATCTTCCACCAACTTCAGCGTGTTAATTTCACGGAAATGATGGGGTACAAACTCTACTTTTTCAATCTCCCCGGAATAAATCACACGACAGCGGGAAAGTCCTGTTTTTGCATTTTCCGGAATGTGTATGGCTTCCTGCAGGCAAATTTCATTGTCAACACCGAAGCATTTTTTTCGGGAACGGTTGAAACGCTCATTGTGCTTTTCGATGTTGATTAGTCTTCCGTTGAGGCATTTTATACTTTCGAGCAATTTCATATCCTATTTTTGAGAAGCCAAAGGCAGATAAACTTTTTTCAACATTTCGTCGTATTCTTTTTGCACATCGCTCAAAAAGGTTATCCCACCACCACTTTTGTAAACTAATTGTCCGTTTTGGTTTTCGATGTAGCGGATCAGCACACAACTTTCCAGATTCAGCCCATCGAAAACACCAAAAACACCCGTGTAATAACCGCGATCATAATTCTCTGTGTTCTGGATAATTTCCACCGTTTTTTGCTTGGGCGCTCCGGTGACAGAACCTGCCGGAAGCATTTTGAAAAGAATGTCGCCAATGTTTTGGGAATAATTTGCAGGTAAATCGCCAGAAATTTCGGAACTCACTTGCAAAAGATTTTTGTTATTGGTTTGAATGTGGCTTAAGTACCTGAATTTTTCCACCGTAACATTTTCAGCCACCAAACTCAGGTCATTCCGGATTAAATCAACAATAGTGTTGTGTTCTGCCAGTTCTTTCGAATCGTTCAAAACCAATTCACGAGCATTTTCAATATCCGCATCGATCGTCCCTTTCATCGGGTACGAGAAAATTTTTCCATCTTCGATCCTCACAAAAGTTTCAGGTGAAAAGCAAACAAACTCATCTTTCAAATAAATTTTATAGGCTGCTGAACTTGACAAATAGATTTCCTCCAGCGAAAGGTTGGTTTCAATACGTGTGGGTTGAGTGAAATTCAGCAAATAAGTGTCGCCATTGTGGATGCACCGCTGCACCTCACGAAATGCTAAACTATAGTGTTCAAATGTAACCGGAGATGTTTTCCACGATTCCAGCGGTGTCTCTGAACTTCTATGAAATGAATTTGAATAATCAGGAATTTGCCAAAAAAGCTTATTTTGAGGTTCATCCAACTGAAAAATCAATGGTTTCAATCCTAAGAAATCAATCAGGAAAACGAAGGGTTTACCCCGTTTTCCCCAATCATTTAATTGAGCAATTATTTCCTTTGCATTATTCATATAATGCGGTAAAGGTAGAATTATTTTGGGCGGGTCATCAGCATTCAGGACTTCGACTTTCCTAAGTCGAAGATCATATCGGACTTAGGAAAGTCCGATTCCCGGCAAGCTCGTGCCCTTCTTCCAGAAATGTTCCCGGCCATTCATGCCAATTCGTTATTAATCCGGCAGAAATCGGGTTTGAGATTACATAATTAACGACGTTCATAAAATGCCGTTCATTCCGGATTGTTGTGTCAAAACTTTCATGCTCCCATAAATTTCCTTTGCGGCTTTCATTATCGTTTATTTGTCGAGCTGTAAAAAGTTTTATCGAATGGAGTATATCTTGTAAATAAACTGGCTTTCCGTTTTCATTCTTTTCAAATACACTCAACACCCAATGAAAATGATTTGACATGATGCACCAGGCATGAGAAGTGAGCCGTTTTCCTTCCCAAAAATGTAGTGCCTCTTCAATAGTTTTTCTGTTCTCTGTTTTCGTTAAGAATATGCCGGGCAAATTTGATTTGTTTAGAATCTTATCGTATGCCAGTCTGTATTTCCGCAGAGCAATTTGGTATTCTTTCCTTGCCTCTTGGAGATCTGGGGACTTCAACTTCCCGGGACTTCGACTTTCGGGACTTCGACTTTCGGGACTTCGACTTTCGGGACTTCGACTTTCCAAGTCGAAGATCAAATCGGACTTAGGAAAGTCCAATTCCCCGGCGTCCGAATTCTGCAACAATAATTGATACCTGTTTTTTGCTGCTTCCAGTTGCAAAGAATATTTGGCCATTGCACCTTTGGGCATTGCCCCATGTAAAATGCAGGTAACGGAATACTGTTGTCCTGGTTGTTGATAATGTGGCAACTTACGTCGATAATGTTCTTTTCTGGGTTTCATATCAAAATATTTTTAGAAGTAAATGTATGAAATAATATGTTCGTTAACATGACTTCGTTGCCGGGACTTCGACTTTCTGGGAATCGGACTTTCTAAGCCCAATATTCTTCGACTTGGGAAAGTCGAAGTCCCAGAAAAGTCTGATTCCTAAACATTCGTCAAATCGTCCGATAATTTCTATTTTTACTGAAAATTAAATTGCGGATGAATATTGCAGGAAACATTACAGAAATCAAGAAAAATTTGCCAAAAGGGGTTCGTTTGGTGGCCGTTTCGAAAACCAAGTCTAATGAGGAGGTTTTGGAGGCCTATCATGCTGGACATAAAATTTTTGGCGAAAACAAAGTTCAGGAATTGTTAACAAAATACGGGCAGCTGCCCGAAGATATTGAATGGCATTTTATCGGCCACCCTCAAACCAATAAAGTCAAATACATTGCCTCTTTTATTTCTTTGGTTCACGGTGTGGATTCAATGAAGCTACTGAAAACAATAAACAAAGAAGCTCGTAAAAACGAACGGATCATTCCTTGTTTGCTGCAATTTCATATCGCTGAAGAATCAACTAAATTCGGTTTTTCGCTGGAAGAAGCAAAACAATTATTGGTCTCTGAAGACTTCACAAAACTTCAAAATGTCGAAATTATTGGAGTGATGGGGATGGCAACTTATACCGACGACAAAAATCAAATCAGAAATGAATTTAAGCATCTAAATAGTATTTTTAAAACGCTTAAAAATGAATACTTTTCGGGGAACGAAGAATTTACCGAACTATCGATGGGGATGTCCGACGATTACCCTATTGCCATTGAGGAAGGAAGCACAATAGTTCGTATCGGGAGCAAAATATTTGGAGAAAGAAATTATTAAAAACACATACGATGAGCAATTTAGAAACAAAATATTTGGGTTTGAATTTAAAAAACCCCTTGGTGGCAGCAAGTTCAGGATTGACGGGTTCGATCGATAAAATTAAAGAACTTGCAGAGGCCGGTATAGGGGCCGTCGTCCTAAAATCGATATTCGAAGAGCAGATCAACAACGAAGTTTCGAGAATGCTCAAAAAAGATGCGCAGAACACCGATTACCCGGAAGCGGCAGATTACATTGCCGGTTATCTGCGCGATAATACTGTGCGCAAGCACATCGGCTTAATCGAAGAAGCTAAACGCTCCGTTGATATTCCTGTGATTGCAAGTGTTAACTGTGTTTCGGGTGACGAATGGACCACCTTTGCCAAAAATTTTCAGGATGCCGGTGCCGATGCACTGGAATTGAATATATTTTATGTGCCCACGGACCGCAACGAAAGGCCCGGTTTAGTGGAGCAGTTGTACCTGGATGTACTGGGCAAAGTAAAAAAAGAAGTTTCCATTCCGGTTTCCGTTAAATTTGGCGTTCATCACAGCAACATTATTGGCATGGCCGACAAGCTGAAAGGCAATGGTGCCGCCGGGATTGTAATGTTCAACCGCTTTTACGAGCCCGATATCAACCTCGATACGCTTGAGCTAATTTCGTCGGAAATATTCAGCACACCAACTGATATCCGTCGCATTTTACGTTGGGTGGGCATGGTTGCATCGGCAGTGCCAAATTTGGAAATTGCCGCATCAACTGGTATCCACGATGGCAGCGCGGTTGCAAAGCAGTTGCTTGCCGGTGCACAGGTGGCACAACTTTGCTCTACGCTTTACCTCCACGGTGCAGCAGTTATTCCTCAAATGATTACCGACCTTCATGCGTTCATGAAAAAATGGAACTTTAAAAGAATCGATGATTTTCGTGGTCGCCTTTCTTACAAAAACATCCCTGATCCAATGCTTTACGAGCGCTCGCAGTTCATGAAATATTTCTCAACCCGGAAATAGTTCGAAACGCAAGCTGTTTTGAACGTGTTAAAAACTGTTATCAAATTATAAAAGAAGCCATCTCCTAAAACAAATTGTTTTGCCCTGCGTAATACTAAATGTTATGAAGACAACAGATAAAAGTAATTACCAATTTGAACGCAGGCCCCGTTACCGTAATCTTATTTACTTTTCTGATGTTGAAACCAGGTCAAGGGTGATTAATAATCAAGGGTTTGTAGTGCCATGGCAAATGGTGAAAACAAAAGAAAGTAAATATTTGATGCAGTAAGCTTGCGTGGGAGAAGGAACTGAAACCGTGAATGCGTTTGCTTAGGAAGGAAGTCTAATCTTGAGAAAAGGTTAGACTTCTTTTTATTAGTATGCGGCAGACCATTTGTTTCCTTGAATTTAGCTGGTCGAAGTTAACAAAATCAAGCTGTTATCTTGCTTAATATTTCATTTAGAAAATAACGTTTCTGTTCGTCGGCTTTGCCCATTGCCAAATTTATTTTTGATACCGAAGTTTCGATAATGGCCGGATTGGGCAGCATTTCAAAATTATCGACAATGGTAAAGGCTTCAAAGGCAATTTCCCAATCTTCATCAATAATCATATCGATAAAAACTGGCATGAAAGTGCTGAAATCCAGGCCGTTTTGCCAACAGGCCGTTAAAATGGTTTTCCGTATGGGTTTGTATTTGTCATTTTCCAGTGCACGCATAAAAGTGTTCACCGTATCCTTGTCTTTTATGGTACTTAAAAGTGTCGAAATTTCTTGTTCCACTTCTCTTTCCGGTTGAGTGTTCAATAATTCGAAAAGCAGTGGTACGTAAGCTTTGTTGCCTTTTTCTTTAATCGTTTGAAGGGCAGAAATTACGGTTTCTGTTTTTGCCGAAAACAGTTTTTGCTGAATGCCCGCGTTTATTTTTATGCTCATTTTAGATGAATTTATGCCAGCAAAATTACATTTTAATGAGGCATAAGCAAGTTAATCCGTAACTTTGCCGGACATGAAAAACATGCAAGAATTGGGGGAGGCCGGTATTGGTCGGCTCATGTTAAAATACTTTGTTCCGGCATTTGTTGGGGTGTTTGTCAATGCTTTATACAATATTGTTGACCGCATTTTTATCGGACAAGGTGTGGGTGCCGAGGCGCTTTCGGGTATTTCAGTTGTATTTCCCATCATGCTTATAATCATGGGTTTTGGTATGTTAATCGGGATTGGCACCGGAGTAGTTGTTTCCCTCAACATGGGCAAGCGCGACATGGCAAGTGCCGAGAAAACATTGGGAACAGGATTTCTTTTTATGCTGCTGGTGTCAGCGGTGATAACGGTGACTATTTATTTATTGAAAAACCCGATTTTACGTTCCTTTGGTGCCAACGAGGAAACTTTTCAGTATGCCAACGACTATCTTAACATCATTGTTGCCGGGGTAGTTTTTATGACCGTGGGGTTTTCGTTAAACAATGTAATCCGCTCCGAAGGGAATGCGCGGATTGCGATGGTTTCGATGATCTTGAGTTCGGTGACTAACGTTGTCCTCGACTATCTTTTCATTTTCAAACTCAATATGGGCGTGAAAGGTGCGGCTTATGCCACCATTATTTCCATGTTTGTTTTGATGGTTTGGGTGTTGGCGCACTTTCGGGGAAAACGTTCGGTGATAAAACTCCAGCGCAAATACATTCGTGTGGACTGGCCCATATTGCTTGAAATAACGGCGATTGGATTGGCTCCCTTTTCGATGCAAATTGCCAATAGCTTTGTGCAGGGCCTGCTAAACACGAAATTGATACTACATGGGGGGGATTTAGCCGTGGGAGCAATGGGAATCATCAATTCGGTGCTCACACTTTTTATTATGGCCATTGTCGCCATCAACATGGCATCGCAACCGATTATAGGGTTTAATTATGGTGCAAAGTCAATTCAAAGGGTAAAAGAAACGTTGCGCATTTCGTTAATTGCCGCCACTGTAATTGCGGTTGGTGCATTTGTTTTTATTGAAGCCATCCCCGGGCTTATTGTGAAACTTTTCAACAACGATAGTGAGGTTTTATATGCTATAGCAGTGAAAGGTTTGCGTTTGGTAGGTTTGGGGCTTCCCATTGTTGGTTTTCAGGTGGTGGCTTCCAACTATTTTCAGTCGGTGGGAAAAGCGAAATTGGCCATTTTTGCCACCTTGTTCCGTCAGGTAATACTGCTTATTCCCTTACTTTTTATATTTCCGGAGTTTTGGGGCATAAACGGAATATGGCTGGCCTACCCGGTTGCTGATGTTATATCGGCATTGGCTGTTGCAATTATTCTGATAAAGCAATGGAGGATTTTGAACGAAATGGAGCAGGGGGTTTGAGGGATTGATTCAAGACCTACCCTATATTTCAAGAAAAGGTCAATTTGATAAATTTATATTCCCCGTTTTCAAAATTCAGGTAACCCAGTTTTCCAATCCAAAAATAATTTATCCAATTGTTTCACTTTTTCCGGGTTGGAAGCTGCAAGGTCGTTTGTTTCCGTTGGATCGTATTTTAAGTTGTATAACTCCCACGGCTTGCTAAGGCCATGTTTTACAATTTTAAAATCTGAGTTATACGCTGCCTGTCCATTTTGCCATTCCCAAAAAATGGGTTTTTCCCGCTCCGGATTTTCTCCGAAAAAAGCGGGCAACAAACTTTCTCCCTGCATCGGGGTAATCTCTTGGTTATTGAATTCTTTGGGATATTGTGCGTCAGTGAGATCGACAAAAGTGCTCATGAGATCAACAAAATGCCCGGGAAAATCTGAAAACGTAAGCGGTTTAATTTTTCCGGGCCAATACGCAATTAAAGGGGTATTGATGCCGCCTTCATAGCTGTAGTTTTTATAATAGCGAAAGGGTGTATTGCCCACATTTGCCCAATCTTTCCCCAACGAAGTCCATTTTGTGATTGAGCCAATTTCTCCGTAATCATCAGCGAGGTTCACCATTTCGGCTGAAGCTCCGTTATCGGAAACAAACAAAATCAGGGTGTTTTCATCTTTCCCTATCTCTTTGAGTTTCTGCAATACTTTCCCAATATTTTGATCCATTCGGTCGATCATGGCAGCATATACTTCCATTTTCCGGGTTTCCTGTTCTCTTAGCGAATCGGGTAAATCGGCCCAATTTTGATAAGTTGGCTCTGAGAGTTTAGAGTTTTTGTCAATCAGATTCAAATTCAATTGTTTTGAGAAGCGGGCATTTCGGACGGATTCGTACCCTTCGTTGTATTTCCCTTTATATTTTTCGATGTCTTCCGGCCATGCCATAAGCGGGTCGTGCGGAGCGGTAAAAGCCAAATAGAGAAAAAATGGTTTCTCTTCCGAACGGTATTCTTCTAACCAGTCGATGGCATATTTAGCAAAATAGTCGGTGGTATAAAAATCTTTGGCTTCGGGGGTGTAAGGATTGAACATAGTGCTGTCGATACACCAGTCACGAACGATTTTGTTGCCGGGTTTTCCTTTGCGTGCGGGGACACCTTCGCCGGGGCGTTGGTTGCCGGGGTTGAAATAGTTGCAAGCTCCGTCTTTCAGACCATAATACCGATCAAACCCTCTTGTTATCGGGTTTTCCAATCCGTGGTGTTTCCCCGACCACAAAGTACGGTATCCTGCAGTTCGTAATACCTCGCCGATTGTTACTGCATTCGTAATGGGATTACGATGATGCAAATGGTAGTTGCTTTGTTGGGCATAAACACCCGTGAGCAAACAAGCTCGTGAAGGAAAGCATTTTGAAGTGTTATGGAAATTAGTAAAACGCATCCCGCCTTCGCCCAATTTGTCGAGGTTCGGGGTTTGCACCTCGCTGCCGTAGCAACCCAAATCCGACCAGCCCAGATCGTCGGCACTGATGAGGATAATATTAGGCTTTTGTCTTTCGATGTTTTCAATTTGATCTTTTTGACTTTTGCAAGAAAATATAGTCAAAAACGAAATCAGCAGGATAAAAACACTTTTTATTTTCATTTCATTTTTTTTTGTGAGGACAATAACGGATAGAATTTTGTTCCACAATCTTCCGGTACATTCTTCTCAAAAACTCTTCATCGTCGATGTCGCTTCCTAAATCACGGTCAAAAATCACTCAACTACCCCGCTACAAACGGGGGAGAAGGGGTTGTTTTCCCAATCTCGAAGGGATGCCATGATTATAGCAAAATTGATACACGCTTTCCCAGAACCCCATCGGGGTGATATTTTTCAGGAAATATAATCCAATATCCTGTAGATATGCCACCCGTTCCGGGTTTAGGCCTTCAACCTATTCCAAATTTCTACAATTATTTCAGCCCTTCGGCCTTATTTTCTTAATCTTCAACTATCCGTCGTTTGCAACGGCTCCTATAGCTTTCTTCAAATTTTCGCCATAGGCATCTAAGACAACTCATTTCCCCCCATTTATCCACTCACAAAATTAGTTTTTGTCTGCACATCAACAACCTTTTTCTCCGGCGTAACCCCGTTCCGAACTATAAAGGTATTCGTGTACGATAGATTTTATTGCATTGCAAATGCCGAACAGCCAACCCCCACGTTATCCCTGATGGCAATGGCGCAAACGAGTAATAGAAGGGAATTAGTCGTTTCATGAATTTTAAAGAAGCAAGACTGGAAAAGTAGGTCTTCCGGGCTTGCAAATTAATTATAAAAAGGATGTAAAATCAAAGTGATATCCTTATTGTTCTAAGATTTTGATGCTACGGAACCATACGTCATCACCATGATCTTGTAATGCGATAACTCCTGATTTCGGTACATTTGCCCAGTCCGGGTTCAACTCCGGGAATTTTGATCCGGCAACGAGTTTGTTCCAGTCATCGGTCCACAAGTGATATTCCAAAACGGTTTGGCCATTTTGCCGGTGCCAAACGCTCCCTTTGAACACCTCAATTTCAATGGAGTTCCATTCACCGGCTGGTTTTGCATTTTGCGGAACGGCAGGAATCAAATCGTACAGCGAGCCTGCCATGCGGTTTCCGTCTTTTCCGGCACGCGCATCAGGATGTCTTTCATTGTCGAGCACCTGCATTTCGGGAGCAGTTTTGTAAATTGGCCATCCTTCTGTTTCTTTTCCGAGATAGAAAATACCCGAGTTACCGCCCTCCGAAATTTTCCATTCCATTTTCAAGCGGAAATTCGAAAATTCCTTGTCATACAAAATATCGCCACCGTCCTGTGCGCCGGCTTCGCCTTCGCCCGAACCTTTGCAATGCAAAGTGCCGTCAATAACTTCCCAGCCACTGGGAAAGTCGGGACGATTATTACCTCGCCATCCATTACTGGTTTTTCCGTCGAAAAGCAAAACCCAGCCTTCATCGATTTCTGCCTGGGTCAATTCGTTCGGACCTGCTGTTTCTACCACCGCACTTTTTTCTTCGGCTTGTTGTGCCGATTTCTTTTGTCCGCTTTGGCACGAAAGGATGAGAATAAAAGTTCCTGCTAACAGGAAATGGAGTAATTTTTTCATTGTGATACTTATTAAATGGTGAATACTAACTATTAATTTATAGCCTAATACGCTTACAAAGATATTAAAAACCCTTTTGCCAAAAAAACAATCATTTTATTATTTAATTACAGTAATTTTATTCAAACGAGTACCATAATTTGCGGTATTCTTGTTAATTTTAGATGTTTAAACTGAAAAGACATACAATTAATATAAGCAGTATGAAAAAAAAGACAAAAAGTAAAAGAATAGGCATATTAACTGCCGGTGGCGACTGCCCGGGGCTGAATGCTGCCATACGTGGCGTAGGAAAAACTGCCATTGTAGAGCACGGAATGACTGTGTTCGGGTTTAATGCCGGCTTTTCGGGTTTAATAAACAGCGATTATTTCGAGCTGAAAGAATCACAGTTATCTGGTATTCTTACATTAGGCGGAACCATTTTGGGCACGTCGCGCGAGAAACCGTATAAGCTTGTGGTGGAAGAGGGGGAGGAGAACCACAAACCTGAAAAAATTATTGAAACTTATGACAAGCTAAAACTCGATGCAGTTGTTTGCATTGGCGGTAACGGCACCATGAAAACCGCAAATTTGCTGTCGCAGGAAGGCCTCAACATTGTAGGGATACCAAAAACCATCGACAACGATGTTTGGGGTACTGATGTTACTTTCGGTTTCGACTCGGCGGTACAAATCGCCACAGAAGCTATCGACCGTTTACACACAACAGCCAACTCGCACCAACGGGTGATGATTATCGAGATTATGGGGCACACTGCCGGCTGGCTTGCGCTATACTCAGGAATGGCAGGAGGCGGAGACATTATTTTGTTACCCGAACTTAAATTCAACATGCGCTCGGTATATAAAAACATTCAAAAACGTTATGAGGACAAAAAACCTTATTCCATTGTTGTAGTTGCCGAAGGTATCCCAAAGCCAAAAAACAAAAGTGCTGCATCGCACATTGCCAAACTCATTCAGTCGAACACTGGCGTCGAAACCCGCGAAACTGTGCTGGGTTACGTTCAACGAGGCGGAAGCCCTTCGCCAATGGACCGTATTTTGGCTACACGCTACGGCTCCTTTGCTACGGAATGTATTGCCGAAGGATGTTATGGGAATATGGTTGCCCTTAGGCGGAATGATTTGACTACCGTTCCGTTGGCCGAGGTAGGTGGGAAATTGCGATTGGTGGAACCGGAAATGGGATTGATTAAAAAAGCCCGTAATATGGGAGTTTCATTTGGTGATTGATACATTAACGAAATTACAACGGTAAAAATACCACTTTCTTGGTTTCGAAAAATTCTTCGTCGAAATAATCAGATAAATCCTGAATTAAAATATTCTTTTTGAATTCTTTAATTTCTTCCGAAATCTCGCCTCCCTTCAAATAGATGATTCCGTTTGGGATGGCATTGATTTGTTTTTTTGCGATGTTTTTGCGCACCCAGCGTACAAATTCCGGTAAACGGGTAACGGCACGGCTTACAACAAAGTTGTATTTTTCGGTGAGCTGCTCGGCTCTGATTTGTTGTGCTTTCACATTTTTCAAATTCAGGGTTTGGACAACTTCGTTCACCACTTTGATTTTTTTTCCAATGGAGTCCACCAAGTGGAATTCCACTTCAGGAAAGAAAATGGCCAGAGGTATTCCCGGAAAACCTCCGCCGGTGCCAACGTCCAAAATTTTTGTGCCGGCAGTAAAGCGGACAAAACGGGCAATAGCCAATGAGTGCAGAACATGACGTTCATAGAACCCCGGAAAATCTTTGCGCGAAATCACATTAATTTGTGCGTTCCACTCTGCATATATAGGTTGCAACTGTTCAAACAGCTCAATCTGTTTCTGCGTTAGTTTTGGAAAGTATTTCTTGATGATTTGCATCCTTGGGGTATTAGTTTCTCTCGTTCATTTCGGTGGCTTCAATCATTTTAAACAGCATTTCGCGTGCCCTGAACAATTGTGCTTTAACTGTACCAAGCGGTAAATTTAGTTCTTTTGCAATTTCATCATACGAAAACTCGCGGAAATAGCGCAATTCCACCAAGGTTTGATAACGTGGTTTCAAGCCCCGGACCACCTTTCTAAGCAATATGGCTTTTTGCTGGCGGATCAGCCTTTCCTCGGGATTGGGGTCCTTCGACGGAATTTTAATTTGTTCATTGCCTTCGGAGTTATCATGGCTTTCGATGGAAACGAAAATACCCTTCTTTCTTCGCAAAAAATCGATGCAATTGTTCGATGCAATTTTGAAAAGCCAGGTGCTGAAGGCATAGGTAGGGGAGTATTGATGAAGGTTTTTGAAAGCTTTCCCAAAAGCCTCGAGCGTAAGGTCTTCTGCATCGCTGCGGTTGTTCACCATTTTCAACAGCATAAAATAAATGCTGTCTTTGTAACGAGCCAGCAATCGTGCAAAAGCTTTTTCGTCACCTATCAAAGCCAATTTGACCAGTTCGTAATCCTGACGGCCCTTTTCCGATAATTTTATGCCATTTTCTTCCATTTGCTTTTGCGGTTGCAGCGATTAAAATACCACCTGTAAAAGAATTTAAAATACGGAGCAATTAAATCATAAGCTAACGAAGATAGAAATATTTTACGTTCATTCAAACGATTTTGTATTTTTTTTATGATAAACAAATGGGTAGTAATCTTTACAATCAGCAGGATGAGGAGCAGTATCCAGAGGTCTGGGAGCAAGGCGATTGCAACTGCTGCAACAGGGAGAAACAACAAATGGGTGGATTCTTCAAAAATAAGGGCGATTTTTTTTGCCGGCGATAAATGTTTTTCAACCCGGAAATTTTTCCGGAGCAGTTCCAAATAGTCGTTCCATCCCACCGTTACAGATTTTCGGATGCTTGAATCAGGTGTTAACAGTATTGTAGTCGTTCTTTTTTGGATAAAAGAGTTGATTATCAGTTCCAAATTGGCATAGGGTTCAATTATCTTTTTGCCGTAACCTCCAAGCTTAAAATATTCGTTTTTTAGAAAAGCCAAATTTTCAACACAATACACATACGAAACACCATTCAAAATAAACCCTGCGCTTTTGAGGTAGGAGAAAAAACTTTCTATCCGAAAAATACGATTGATAAATGATTTTGAAGGCTGGATAGCGGAGTAACCCAAAATCACATTTTTGTTGTCGTTCAATTGATTTCCAAAAGCTGAAATCCATGCAGGTTCAGGATTTCTTAATGAAATTGGCACTATTAGCGCCCAGTCGTTTGTAGCCGCTTTAAGAGCAATGTTTTGTGCCAGTTTTGACGAGTAAGGGGTTTCTTGATTTAAGGTGGAAATTTTCAGACGTCTGAATTGTTTTTTCAACATCCCTAAAACCAAAAATGAATGATCCTGTGAATAATCATCTACTATAACTACTTCAAAATAAGGTTCAGTGATTGATAAAAGCGGCGGAAGGTTGTTTCGTAAATTTTCTTCTTCGTTGCGAACCGAGATAATGAGGGAAAGCGGCTTCGCAGCTCCACCCGGGATGTCTGTTTTCTTTTGAAAGCCAATTCGGGCGGTGAAAAACAGCAGATAACAAAAACGCAGTACAAATAGCACTGCAAATGCCACTAAAAGGATTAATTCGACTCCGTGAAGCCCCGCGAAGATGCTTTGATAGGTTTGTATCATTTGTTTAATGAAAATGGATTGCTAAAATTTGTGCCAAAATTGGGAACAATCCCATCCATTTCAAAACGAAACTGCGGAATGTTATGAATGGTTTTGTTATGTTTTATTAACAAGGCACAATGTTCAGCCCGCGGCACGATTAAAGTATATTCGCTATATTTGCACCTTCAAAAAAACAGGTTGATGCAGTTTGAACTAAAGGCTTTATCGGACACTTCGCGGGCAAGGGCGGGTGTTTTATACACAGCGCACGGTGAAATAGAAACTCCCATTTTCATGCCTGTTGGCACTGCGGGCTCGGTAAAGGGAATACATACCCGCGACTTGAAAGAGGACATAAAGGCGCAAATCATCCTTGGAAACACTTATCATCTTTATCTTCGGCCCGGCATGGAAGTGATTGAAAAAGCCGGCGGACTGCACAAATTCAATGGTTGGGATGGACCAATTTTGACCGACAGTGGTGGTTATCAGGTGTTTTCGCTTGGTGACATCCGTAAACTGACTGAAGAGGGTGCGCATTTTCAATCGCACATCGACGGATCGCGGCATCTGTTTACACCTGAAAAAGTGATGGATATTCAGCGTACCATCGGTGCCGACATCATCATGGCTTTCGATGAATGTACTCCCGGGGATGCTGATTTTGCTTATGCAAAGAAATCGCTCGAACTAACTCAACGCTGGCTCGCCCGCTGTTTTGAGCAATTCGATAAAACCGAATCAAAATATGGGTACTCACAAAGCCTGTTCCCGATTGTGCAGGGTGCTTCATATGCCAATTTGCGAAAGGCGGCCGTTGAACATGTGAAAGCTTTCGACGCCGATGGTTATGCCATTGGCGGACTATCGGTGGGCGAACCCGAAGAGGCAATGTACGAAATGACGGAAGTGGTAACCGCCGATCTTCCCATCGACAAACCGCGTTATCTGATGGGAGTTGGGACACCAATGAACATCTTGGAAAGCATTGAGCGCGGGATTGATATGTTTGACTGTGTGATGCCCACACGCAATGGGCGTAATGGGATGCTGTTCACCTCCGGAGGGACGATGAATATGCGCAATGAAAAATGGAAAAACGACCATTCCCCGATAGACGCAAAAGGAACCTCTTTTGTTGATGGCTACTCCAAGGCCTACTTGCGGCATCTGATTGTGTCAAACGAAATGTTGGGAGCTCAAATCGCCAGCCAGCACAATTTGGCATTTTATTTAGAACTGGTGAAAACCGCCCGCAAGCAAATTAAAGCAGGCAATTTTGAAGGTTGGAAAAACGAAATGGCTTTGAAACTAAAAGAAAAATTGTAGCGCTAAGGATGAAGTATTACAAAACCATCGACATATACATCACTAAAAAATTCCTTGGCACCTTTTTCTATGCCATTGCATTAATCCTTGGCATCGCCATCGTATTCGATTTTTCAGAGAATTTGGATGAATTCTTTTCGAAAGACGTTACGGCAAAAGCAATAGTGTTTGATTATTATTTAAACTTCATCCCGTACTTTGCCAACTTGTTCAGCCCCTTATTTACCTTTATTGCCGTTATCTTTTTTACCTCAAAAATGGCGTACGACACAGAGATTATCGCTATTCTGAGCAGTGGTGTTTCCTATCCCCGTTTGATGCGTCCGTATATGGTTTCGGCATTTATTCTTGCCTTGCTTTCCTTTCTTCTGGGGAACTACGTTATACCGCCCGCCAACAAAACCATGAATGAGTTCAGGGAAAGGCACATCAGGAACGTGCGGGTAACCACCGAATACAACATTCACCGGCAGATTGAACCGGGCGTATATATTTACATGCGGAGCTTCGATCCGGGCAACAATGTTGGGAGCAGTTTCACACTGGAGCATTTCGAGGGAGCCAAATTAGTTGAAAAACTTACGGCCGATAATATCCGCTGGGACAATGAAACAGAAAAATGGGTTATAAACAACTATTGGGAGCGGTACATTTATGATACCTACGAAAAACTGGAACGCGGCTACCGAAAGGATACCACATTAAACATGAAACCCGACGAGTTTAAGACCATTAGAAATGAAATGGAAACCTATACCACCCCATTGCTAAAAAAGGAAATGAAACTGATGAAGATGCGCGGAGTGGACACCGTTGAATGGAGGATTGAGCGGCACAAAAGGGTAGCAGGGCCATTTTCCGCTTTTATTTTAACCCTGATCGGGGTAGGGCTGGCATCGCGGAAAGTTAAAGGAGGACTGGGGTTTCACCTCGGGTTAGGCCTTGGCTTAAGCTTTTCATACATTCTGTTTATGCAAATCACCACGGTTTTTGCCATCAATGGGATCACAACACCTTTCGTTGCCGTGTGGATTCCCAATGTTATTTATAGTGGGATCGCATTCTTTGTATATCGCTGGGCTGCCCGCTAAAAATCGTGGCGTAAATTTTTAAACATCGAATACCAATATTCGAAGCCAATGTATCTTAGACTTTTAATTTTCATACTTCAAAATTGCATATCGGAAAGGGATTGGAAAAAAATCCTAATTTTGAACTGTTTTAAACAAGAAGATAACAAATTGCACCCTGAGCGTTTTCAGGGGATTTTTAACTTAATAACAACTTTATGTCACTTAGAAGTAACATCCTCGACCTTCGAAAAAGGAAAAGAGAAGTACAAAAAGGGGGCGGCGACGAAGCCATCGAAAAGCAGGCAAAAATGGGGAAACTCACTGCGCGTGAACGAATTCTCGCCCTATTGGACAAAAACTCGTTTCATGAATACGATTTATTTGTGGAACACAGTGCCAAAGACTTTGGCATGGAAACCAAAACCCTGCATGGCGACGGTGTAATCATCGGCACCGGGACAATCAACTCTAAGCCGATTTGTATTTTTGCACAGGATTTTACCGTGGCCGGAGGTTCGCTTGGATTGATGCACGCCCGAAAAATCACCAAAATTATGGACCACTCCTTGAAAATGAGGGTTCCACTAATTGGAATCAACGATTCGGGGGGGGCACGAATCCAGGAAGGCGTAAATTCCTTGGCGGGATATGGTGAGATTTTCTTCCGTAACACCTTGGCCTCCGGAGTAATTCCCCAAATTTCAGTTATTCTTGGCCCTTGTGCCGGAGGCGCAGTGTATTCACCGGCGTTGACTGATTTTGTTTTCGTGGTTGAGAACATTTCCAAAATGTTTATTACCGGGCCGAGTGTCATAAAGTCGGTTTTAGGCGAAGAAATTTCAATGGAAGAGTTAGGTGGTGCGCGTGTTCATGCCGAGATTTCAGGCAACGCTCATTTCTTTGCCCTAACCGAAATGGAATGTTTCGAGCAAATTAAAACCTTGATCGGTTACATTCCGAGAAGCAACGCAAAAAAAGCAGTTGCACACAAACCAAAACCTCCTTTGAAGGGAAAGAAAATCGGCGATATCGTTCCTATAGATCCGCGCATTCCTTATGAAATGCGTGACATAATAAGAACCATTACCGACGGATCGGAATTTTTGGAAGTCATGGAATACTTTGCACCGAACATTATTATCGGTTTTGGACGAATGGATGGCGAAACAGTTGGTTTTGTGGCCAATCAACCCATGGTACTGGCAGGCGTTCTGGATTGCGACAGCTCCGATAAAGCCGCCCGTTTTATTCGCTATTGTGATGCGTTCAACATTCCGGTGGTGACGCTGGAAGATATGCCCGGTTATTTGCCCGGAGTCGATCAGGAACATGCAGGGGTAATCCGTCATGGCGCCAAAATACTGTACGCCTATAGCGAAGCCACTGTTCCGAAAGTGACTGTAATATTGCGAAAAGCATACGGTGGAGGTTATATCGCCATGAACTCAAGGCATTTGCGTGCTGATTTTGTTTTTGCCTGGCCAACTGCTGAAATTGCGGTAATGGGGCCGGAAGGAGCCGCGAACATTGTTTTCCGCAAAGAAATTGCAGAGGCTGCCAATCCTGAAGAGATGCGCCAGCAAAAAATACAGGAATACAAAGAGAAATTTGCCAACCCGTATGTAGCTGCAGCACAGGGTTATATTGATGAGGTGATTGAACCGCGCGATACCCGTTCCAGGATTTTACATGCCTTGCAGGTTTCCGAGAACAAAAGCGTGTTCCTTCCTAAAAAGAAACATGGAATTCCTCCATTCTAAAAATTGAAAAGAATGTCAGAAGAAAAAGTTTACAAAGATTTAATTATTCAAGGTGCGGTTTATAAAACCACTTTTACGAAAAAATTCGAGAACCGTGTGAATTGGGAAGCACCCAACGTAAATCTGCTTTATTCCTTTATTCCGGGCACAATTATCGATATTTTCGTGAAACCCCGGGAAAAAGTGAAAGAAGGCGAAACACTTTTATTGTTGGAAGCCATGAAAATGCAAAACCAGATCAGGATGCCGTTTGATGGGGAAATCGTGAAAATCTACGTAAAAAAAGATGAGGTGATTCCTAACCGGCACTTAATGGTTGAAATTAAGCCGCGAATTTTGAAATAGAAAGATCAGGAATATTTTAAAAAACCGTGCAATTGATTGTACGGTTTTTTTTGGTCTATAACGAAATTGTATGGGTTGGAAAAAACTTAAATTTTATCGGCCCTACCCTGCGTAAGAGGATTTCAAAGTTCTTAATCCGTGAATCAGTAGCTTAATATTTAGTGGAAAATTGCCGCAGATTCACAGATTAAATCAATCTTTAGATTGATTTTCTGTGTATAATCCGGAGGAGATCATTTTAGGCGAAATTCAGGTATAATTTTATCTTTGCGAGAAAGACACGAACTTCACTACAGGCCTGTTTAAATCTGTATCTTGTGGGGTTTGGTGATAGCAGGAAATTCGCACTACGGAAATCAATTTAAAAGAGACATTAAAAATGAGAGAAGACAAGATTAGCCGACGGGATTTTATTGCAAAGAACGCCATGTTGGCGGGAGGTACGCTCATTGCACCCTCTTTTATGGCGATGGAGCCGTCATCAAAGAAAATACGGATGGGTATTGTTGGTGGGAGATTTGGCAGGTCCTTTCAATGGCACGAGCATCCCAATTGTATCGTTGAAGCGGTGAGTGATCTTATACCCGAGAGAAGAAAAGCGCTGATGGAAACCTATAAATGTGATAAGTCCTACCCGTCGTTGGAGGAAATGGTTAAGGACAGGAACATTGATGCCATTGCTGTTTTTACAGAAGGCCCGAACCATGTAAAGCATACTGTACTTTGCATGGAAAACGGTAAACACGTAATAAGTGCGGTTCCTGCCTGTTGGGCCACCATCGATGAAGCGGAGCGATTGTTGGAAGTAGTCAAAAAATATGGCCTCACGTATATGATGGCCGAAACAAGTTACTATAACCAGGCTACCATTTCTGCGCGTAAAATGTTTGAAAAAGGCGAATTCGGGAATTTATTTTATTCCGAATCGGTGTACCACCACGATGGTCTTGAAAATTTATATTTTCAGGGCGGAAAAAAAACATGGCGTTATGGGGTCGCACCTATGCATTATCCCACCCATTGCACCGCTCATTTAATAAGTGTGACGGGCGAAAGGTTAACCGAAGTGTCTTGTAACGGTTGGGGAGACGATTCACCCTATTTAAAAGATAATGTGTACAATAATCCTTTCTGGAATGAATCGGCACAGTTTAAAACTGATCGGGGAAATACATTCAGGGCCGATGTTTGGTGGAAGGGAGCACATCTGGGGAGCGAAAGTGCCAATTGGATCGGGTCAGATTTAAGTTTTTATTCGAATAACCGCCGCAGTGGACCGGCATTGATAAAAAAGAGCAAAAAATTAAGTCAGGACGATGCCGGTTTTGTTCAGAGCGAGCCGGAGTTGGTACCTTACAATATCCCGGACTGGTGGAAAACGGATTTGCTTCCCAAGCCTTTGCGGCACAGTAGTGGTCACCAAGGATCGCACACTTTCCTTACACATGAATTTATAGATACATTGGTGAACGAGAGAAAATCGCTTATCGATATTTATGAAGCGCTTGCATACACTGTTCCCGGAATCATAGCTCATGAATCCGCATTGCGGGGAGGCGAACGGATGAAAATTCCTCAGTTTGGATAGTTTTTCACAACAATCCGCTCAATGTGTTTAACCTTGGAACGTGCGTCTGATATTTCCAATAAATAAATCCCTGATTTAAAATCCGAAACATCCAAATTTTGAACGTTTTGATTCATCAGCAAGGCTCTGCCCGATAAATCAATTAACCTCAGGTTGTAATTTTCTACACCTTCCCATTTAATATAAATAGTTCCACTTGCAGGGTTCGGGTAGACTTGTACTTTCTTTTGGTTGGGCACCATTGCAACAGATGTTATAAAATCGTTACCGTCACAGTTTTCGTCAATCCCATTGCCGGGTATTTCCACTGCACCGGGATTTATTGCGCTGTTTTCGTCGTTACAATCGGTTTGGGTAAAGAATCCGTCACCATCTTTGTCTTCCAATTTACTATAAAAAATATCCAGGCCTCTACCTTCAGTTAAAAAACCTTTGTAGGCAACATTTAGAACTGATCCACTTAAATCGAAATAAAAATTTTCCAACGGCAAACCTGAAGGTTCATAAAACAAAACGTTTAACAATTCTTCAGTTTCGGGGTCAAAAACATTTAGTTCCAAAGGCCCGTTTGAATATGGAATAGTTGTCAACAGACGTATTTTATCCTTGTAGTAGAAACCATTGCTCAAAGCATTTTTCAATGGAAGATAATAGGTAGCAACGAAATTATTTTGTTCGTTCATTTTTCTAACAATCACCGGATTATTTATGTCACCATTGGGCCCTGAATTTTCCAGTTTTGATTTCCAAACAAAATAAGTGTTTCCACCATCGTCTGTCATTAAAAATTGCGATGTATTAATAACTGTTTTATTTTCCTCATTTACCTGCAATCCAGGTACGATGATATTGCCATTTTGCCCAACAATTGTGCAATACAGATTACGATCTGAAGTGTAACTTTCCTCCTGATGTGAAATATAGGATATTAGGTAGTCCCCTTTTTTATTCACCGTCATTTGCAGTGACCCCACAGAAGTTTCAAAAGTTGAGATTACAAACGCAGACTTTACAACAACACCAGTACTGTTAAAAATACTGCCATATAAAGTGTTTGATTTTTCCCATATATAAAGATAGTTTTTGGATACCGGGTTATATTTAAGCAGCAAATTATATGTTGGAGTTCCGCCTGCTTCATCAACCTTGACTTTACCACCATTTGGCAGACCTGATTTTTTGAAAAACTGAATATAAAATTGTTTGTTATAATTCTCATTCTCGTTCCATGCTACTGCAAACGAGCCGTCATCAGCAATCTGTACAGCGCTCCTTATACTTGCTGAATTTGTTGTACGGATAAGGAAATTATCTCCTTCCAGAGTGCCGTTATTGTTAACTCGCTGACCATATAAACTGCGAACAGATGTCCTGTCGTCTTCCCATGTTATTACGCCATCACCCGATTTATTTGTATGCATCATCGGAATTCTTTCATCAGAAGAAAACTTGTCATCGTTAATCTGGTTTGCCGACGAATTATCTTTTAAATCCTGAATTATTATATCGCTGCCCGGATAAAAAAGTCGTTTTGAATAAGCTATATCAAAATTGTTGCCCTGTGCAAAAGGTACTCCGCTCCCGTCATATTTAGCACTTTCCTTTATTTTTAATTCTTTATCAAGAATTGTCCAACTGTCACGTAAAGTAGAAATTGAAAAAAGCACCTCATCCTTCTCATTAATCTGCATGAAAGGATAATCAGCAACAGAAAAATTTACCGTTTTCTTAGATTCAAAATATTGATTTGTACCTATTGGCTCATTTTCAGAACTAAATTCCTGATAATAAACATCGCCATTAAAACCATTTCTGAAATCTATCCATGAAATTATAAAACGATTATCACTAAAAGCAGCAACTGCCGGGTTTATTTGGTCTTTTTCGTCCATGCTGTTAACCTTAACAGCATTTTTAATTAAGCCTAAGTTGAAATCATAAACAGAGAAGAATACATTTGAATCATAGGCAACTTCCTTTTCATAAACAACTATAATTTTATTTGACGAAACCGTTACATCTGCAGCGTTAAATGGAGTAAAACCATCAAATTCATCAATCAGAATTTTATTTGAAACGGGATTCCCCTGGGCATTAAATTTTTGAATGTAGATGCCCTCCAAAGGACCATTGTATCGTGGATCGTTAGCCATTACCATTACAAAACTTCCATCGGGTAAAAAACAAACAGCAGGTTTTTCATAGCCATATACATTTTCTTCTATTTCCACTGATTTTATTGATGATTTTGAAAATCTATCTTTATCAAAAAATTGATAATAGATTACTTTTCCATAAGCACCCTCTCTATTTTCTGTCCATGCAAACAAAAATTCATCCGCTTCATTTACGGCTGCATCGTAACTATAAAAATCAATATTGGAAATACCTTTATTCACCTTAAAGTTTGTGCCAACAGGTTGATTTAAACTATCTAAAAATTGGGCAAAAAGAAAGTTTGAACCGTTACGGGTATCTCTCCATAAAAGTGCTTTATATCCCTGACTGTTGGAAGCACCTTTCAGGTAAGACTTTTCAGATTTTCCCAGACCAGTGTGCTCGTTAATTTGTAAAGCATTATTAATATCTATTTGTGCATTTACAGTTATCGCCAAAAAAACAAAAAATGTAATCGTCAAGGAGTAAAGTAATTTCATGATTTATAGTTTTAAAGTTATGTGCGAGAATACAACTCAAAATGAATTAGACAAAAAAATACAAGATATAAATTTATTATTTAGAAGACAAAAGAGGCATTTGTACGAAAGGAGTTGTTTCACAATGTTGCACTGTAAATAACAAGTTACGGAATTGGATTTTTACAATTTATCAGGATAGAATAAAGAAATGTTTTACTTTATTTGAATATGAAATCAATTTTCCCACATGAACCTTTAACCCGAAGTTACATTCGCAAAGCCTTGCTACTACCCCGTTTAAAAACGAGAGAGGTAAAGTATTTTGAGTTTGTAACTCATTCTAAATCATACCCAATTTCATAAACTTGTTACTTCGAATTCAAGAAATAGTTGAGTTTACAGTTTTCAAACCTGTATCCCTTTCGGGCGAAATCTGCTTCTCGGCTCACCTATCTAATTTTAGAAATAGAATCCCGGACGATACAATTTAACTATCGACGAAAGTTTTTGCATTGCAAATGCGGAACAGCCAATCCCCTCCCCGATGAAAAATCGGGACAGGCAGTTACAAACGAGAAAGGGATTAGTCAATTGAAAGATCATATTCTTTGGGAGATTTTTCATTTGTTACTAATCTCCATCCTGATGTCAATTTATCTTTTGCTTCTTTGCCAACATAAAAATTTCCAATTTTGTCAAACTCTTTTCTAATTCTGGAGAAAAAGACCTTATATAGTTCACCTGAAAATCTATTCTCTGCAACAATTCCAAAAGTTCCACCTATTAGTATTCCATCCTTATAAATTCCACCTAATCGTATACCAGCACTAATTGGATTGGCAAACTGATCTACTGCATACTTCATAGTGCCAGTTTTTTGAGGCACATTACGTACAACTATAGGCTGATCTGTGGGCAATATTATCAGTCTTTGAGCCTTATTCCAATCGCCAAAGTCAGTTCGTCCAAAATTTGGAATTTGAAATATTGAGGAAAAACTATGTACAATATTGTTGTCAAACATTCCCATCTCGAAGTATTGTATTGGAAATGATTCTTCTATAAATTTCAAAATCGGCTTAATATCTGATCCTGTCGAAAAAAAATTAATTTGCTTACTTTTCATTTCATTTTATTTTTTCGGTATTAATATTAAATGTTCACCCGATGGCATCTGTTGTCTTATTCTTAAGGCGTTATTTACCTCACGAATAGTTGGCATTCCTGATTTATAAACATCAACTGTATTTATTCTCAAGTTTGGATAATTAGGATGGGTAGCTGTAATATCAATATATGAACCACCGGATCTTCCTCCACCTATGGGTTTAAGATATTCTTCCGGGAATCTTCCACCTCCTCCACCTGCCCCTTCGTTTGCAACGAGTAAGCTTTCTTCGAGTTTGTAACTCGTTCCCGATCATTCATACTATCAAAGAATATTAAATTTCAATTTGAACATTTACGTACCCTTTTTCCCCGGCGTAATCGCGCGCCGAACTAAACTGGTACTCGTGCGGTTCGGCAACAATTATTTTTTTTGGTTTTAAAGATAGTTATTTGGACAATTCAATTTGTTCCGAGATGAAAGTTTTTGCATTGCAAATGCGGAACAGCCAACCCCCTTTCCGATGAAAATCGGGACAGGCAGTTACAAACGAGGAGGAGGAGGGTAATAGCAACAATTAATTGTCGGTTTCAGTGCAAAAAAGAGGGAGTTGTATTTATTATTATCTCGAGTGAAAAAAGGATGCCAATGGCGCAAACAAGGGATGAGAAGAGCGCAACAAGCAACCAGCACCCAGCAACCTTCCCCACTGTTATTTATTCTTTACAATCAGCCTATTATATCCCAATTGATAGTTGTTATTATTCGATTAAATTACTACTTTTGCCCTGATTTTTTCTAAAACATGTTTTAGGGAGCCTCTGGTTCCCTATTTTGTTACAGGTAATTAATGATAGATCGGGATACAGTTAAAAAGTTGGTGGAAGAAATGTTGGACGACAAAATGTTCATCGTTGATATCACTGTAAATGAGCGCAACGTCATTAACGTGTTTGTCGATAGTTTCGACGGATTAAAGATTGAGCAATGCATCGCCATCAGCCGCCATGTAGAGCATAGTATAGATCGCGAAGAGGAAGATTTTGAATTACAGGTTTCTTCGCCCGGACTGACTGAAAGTTTTAAGGTGAACGAGCAGTTCGTGAAATACATCGGAAGGCCGGTTCAGGTAAAAACCTTATCGGAAGAAAAGTTGGAGGGTGTTTTACTGGAAGCTGACAAAGAAAAGTTTGTAGTGGAAACTTCCATGCGCGAAAAAGTGGAAGGACACAAAAAAAAGCAGTTGATTGTGAAACAACATCAGTTAAAATACGAAGAAATAAAAAGTGCGAAAGCAGTTATTTCATTTAAATAAAGGTAGTAGATAGAATGGAAAATATTAATCTGATAGATTCGTTTGCCGAGTTTAAAGAACTCAAAAACATCGACCGGGTCACCATGATGAGTGTCATCGAAGAGGTATTCCGCAGCGTGTTGGTAAGGCAATTCGAAACCGACGACAACTTCGATGTGATCATCAACATCGATAAAGGCGACTTTGAGATTTGGCGGAACCGCACTGTGGTAGAGGATGAAGACCTGGTGGATCCAAACAAACAGATTACACTTACCGATGCACTGAAAATCGACGATTTTGAAGTCGGAGAGGAAGTGACGGACGAGGTTAAATTGGCCGATTTCGGTCGCCGTGCCATTCTGAACCTGCGCCAAAATCTGGCCAGCAAAATCATGGAGCTGGAAAAAGACCATATCTACAATAAATACAAATCCAAAATCGGCGACATAGTTACCGGCGAAGTTTATCAGGTGTGGAAAAAGGAAATGCTGGTTCTCGACGACGAAGGAAATGAATTGATCCTCCCAAAATCGGAGCAAATTCCTTCCGACTATTTCCGCAAAGGGGATAACGTGCGTGCCATTGTTTATAAAGTGGAATTACGCAACAACAACCCGCTCATTATTTTATCACGTACAGCACCGGAATTCCTGGAACGCTTGTTCGAGCTCGAAATCCCCGAAATATTCGACGGGTTGATAACGATTAAAAAAATTGTCAGGGTTCCCGGCGAGCGCGCTAAGGTGGCCGTCGAGTCTTACGACGAACGCATCGATCCGGTTGGGGCTTGTGTGGGGATGAAAGGTTCGCGCATCCACGGAATCGTTCGTGAATTGCGCAACGAAAACATCGACGTAATCAACTATTCGGCCAATAACCAGTTGTTTATTAAAAGGGCATTGAACCCGGCAAAGATCAATTCAATTAAAATATTGGAAGATACAAAGCGGGCGGAAGTTTATTTAAAACCCGAAGAGGTGTCTCTGGCTATTGGTAAAGGGGGCTTGAACATCCGACTGGCAAGCCAGCTCACCGGATACGAAATTGACGTGTACCGCGAAATGGAGGAAGACGACGAAGATGTGAACCTCGACGAATTTGGGGACGAAATAGAAGGATGGGTTATTGATGCGTTGAAAGGCATTGGTTGCGATTCGGCGAAGAACGTTCTTAATATACCACGTGCCGAACTTATTAAACGTACCGATTTAGAGGAAGAAACAATCGACGACGTATTGAAAATACTCAAGTCGGAATTTGAGTAAAATCATTGAATCCCCCGGATGGTGGTTTTTGGCGATTAGACATAGATATAGAAAAGGAATTATAATATATGGTAACAGGCAACACAATCAGACTTAGTAAACTCGCACGTGAATTCAATGTGGGGATCACCACCATTGTCGAATTCTTACAAAAAAAAGGATTTGACATCGATCAGAACCCCAATACTAAGGTTTCTGTAGAAGCTGTCCAACTTCTTGAAAAAGAGTATAAAGTAGATCTGTCTTTAAAGAAAGAGTCGGAAAAAATCAGCTTAAAAAGCCAACGCCCAAAGAAAGAAGTGATCAGCATTGACGATGTAGTGGAAGACGATGAGGAAGAAAGGAAATTTGAAAAGCCCGCTGCTCCGGTTGCAAAAGCTGAACCCAAAACGGTGAAACCCGAAAAGAAAGAAGAAATTTTCAGGACTGTGGAAAAAACCGAAAGGCCAAAAGTAATTACCACAATCGATCTGGACAGCGTGGGCCGGCCGAAAAGGACAAAACCTGTGGAGGTTGTAAAAAAATCGGAAAAACCGGCTGCCGAAAAGGTGGAGAAAAAGTCTGAACCTAAAATAGAAAAAACTGCCGATAAAGTAGTGGGAAAACAACCTGAGCCCAAGGTTGAAAAGGTTCCGGAACCTGCCAAACCGGTCGAGGAGCCGAAAGAACCAGAGATTTCCGAAATCCCAAAAAAAGAAGAGCCCGAAGTATATGTGCACAATCCGAATGTTCAAAAAGTTGACGAAGTGAAAGTAGTGGGTATGATCGATTTGACGAACATGAACCAGCGCACACGGCCGGCGAAAAAATCGAAAGAGGAAAAAGATAAAGATCGCAAAAACCGCAATAAACAACGTGTGGCAGCAAAAAGCAAGGAGCAACATCCTGTGGCTGAGCCTGTTGAAGACGATGTGATACGCGCAAGAGCCGGAAGATTATCAGGCCCCACTGTTTTAGGGAAAATTGATTTGCCGGAGAAAGAAAAGCGTACGGAAGCAGGTGAAGGCTCGTCGCGGAAGAAACGCAGGAAACGTATTTCTAAAGAAACCGGAAAAATTAGTGTTGAGCGCAAACCGGGCGACAAACCGAAAGGTAGTTTTGTGGTGAATAAACAAGGGGCCGCAGGAAAGAGACCAAAGCGACAGCTCAAAAAGGAAGTCAACGAAGAAGACGTTCAAAAACAAATTAAAGATACTTTGGCACGACTGACCACAAAAGGGAAGTCAAGGGGCGTTAAACACCGTCGCGACAAACGGGCAGCATTCACTGAAAAAATGCAGATGGATGCCGAGAACAAGCTAAAAGAACAAAGCGTACTGAAAGTTACCGAGTTTGTTTCGGTAGCAGAACTTGCTACCATGATGGATGTTTCCGTTACGCAAGTAATTTCGTCGTGCATGAGTCTTGGGCTTTTTGTTTCCATTAACCAACGCTTGGATGCTGAAACCCTCTCGGTGGTTGCCGATGAGTTTGGCTTTAAAGTGGAATTTGTGAGTGTGGAAATTCAGGAAGCTATTGACGATGTGGAGGATGACGAGGAGGATTTGGAAGCCCGTTCGCCAATTGTTACCGTAATGGGCCATGTTGACCACGGTAAAACCTCGCTGTTGGATTACATCCGCAGCACCAACGTGATTGCTGGTGAAGCAGGTGGAATTACCCAGCATATTGGTGCGTATAATGTTAAGCTCGAAGACGGACGTAAAATTACTTTTCTTGATACACCGGGGCACGAAGCTTTTACGGCTATGCGTGCCCGTGGTGCACAGGTTACCGATATCGCCATAATTATTGTGGCTGCCGACGACAATGTGATGCCGCAAACTGTAGAAGCCATTAACCATGCTGCCGCAGCCGGTGTCCCAATCGTTTTTGCCATAAACAAAATCGATAAGCCAGGCGCTAATCCCGATAGGATTAAAGAAGAACTGGCAAACATGAACTACCTCGTAGAAGAATGGGGTGGCAAATACCAGTCACATGATGTTTCGGCAAAAGCCGGTACCGGGGTGGC
This sequence comes from uncultured Maribellus sp., assembly GCA_964572085.1. Taxonomy (GTDB): domain Bacteria; phylum Bacteroidota; class Bacteroidia; order Bacteroidales; family Prolixibacteraceae; genus Draconibacterium. The sequence continues at coordinate 101,105 of CAZNEV010000006.1, forward strand.
AGAATTAATGGAAAAGGTACTTCTGGAGGCGGAAATGCTCGAATTAAAAGCAAATGCCAATAGAAATGCACAAGGTACCATCATTGAATCGAGCCTTGACAAAGGGCGCGGTTATGTTTCTACACTTTTGGTGCAAACCGGAACATTAAATGCCGGTGACATGGTGGTTGCAGGCCAGTACTTTGGACATATAAAAGCGATGTTCAACGAGCGGAACCAAAGAATTACGAAAATTGGCCCGGCAGAACCGGCTATTATTCTCGGGCTCAATGGAGCACCGCAGGCCGGCGATCGTTTTAACGTTATGGATACCGAACGCGAAGCAAGAAGCATTGCGAACAAACGCGAGCAGTTGGCACGTGAGCAAGGCTTAAGGACTCAAAAGCACATCACGCTCGACGAAATCGGACGCCGGATTGCCATCGGAAACTTCCAGGAATTGAACCTGATTGTGAAAGGCGACGTGGACGGTTCAATCGAAGCCTTGTCGGATGCCTTGATCCAACTTTCAACAGAAGAAATCCAGGTGAACATTAAGCATAAAGCAGTAGGGCAAATTTCGGAATCCGATATTTTGCTTGCAGCAGCATCCGAAGCCATCGTTATCGGTTTCCAGGTGAGGCCATCGCTCAATGCACGCAGGCTGGCAGAAAGGGAACAAATTGATATTCGCTTGTATTCCATTATATATGATGCAATTAACGAAATTAAGGCCGCAATGGAAGGTATGTTGTCGCCGGAAATCAAAGAGGAAATTCTGGGAACTGCCGAAGTGCTTGAAGTTTTCAATATCACGAAAGTGGGGAACATTGCCGGTTGTATGGTTCGCGACGGAAAAATAAGCCGCAACTCCCGTGTGCGGGTTATCCGCGACGGAATTGTAATTTACACCGGCAAACTGGGGTCGCTGAAACGATTTAAAGAAGACGTGAGGGAAGTGAGAAGCGGCTATGATTGCGGTTTGAACATCGACGGTTTCAACGACATCAAAGTTGGCGACCACATTGAAGCATTCCACGAAATAGAGGTTGCAAAAACACTCTGAGAAATTTTATTGAAGGCCTGAAATTAAGTCAACAGTTGGAAAAAATAAAAGCGGCTTCCTGTGCAATTATAATCCTGTCGGCAAAATCCCAGAGTTCATCCCCGGAGCAGATAAATGCGTCAACTGATCCGTTTGCAACATAATCCAAAACACATGAATTGCTGAAAAAAGCTGCCACTATCATAGGGGCGTCAGCCAACGTAAGTAGCGCAAGCTTTTTCTTTATTTTCCATTGTTTATCTGTGCCTTTTGCTTGAAGAGGTTTTTCAATATTTTCTGTTGAAAGTCCTTCAATCTTTTCTATAAGAAGTTCTTTAAACTGTTCTGCTTGGAGTTCATTTATCTTTTGTATCCCTACAATTCTTTTAATCACAATTTACCCTCCCCAATTCTCCCTATCCAAACTCCGGTAATGAATGGCTTCCGAAAGGTGATGCGCCTGAATGTTTTCCTCGTTTCCCAAATCGGCAATGGTGCGCGAAACTTTTAAAATACGGTCGTAAGCACGGGCAAAAAGTCCGAGGCGATCCATGGCATTTTTTATCGATTCATGGCTGGCTTCATAGAGGGAAAGAGCTATTTTATGCAGGGAATCAGATATATTCGTGTTTTATAATTACCAACAGAATTTTAATAAATCATCTAATGAAAAATCTAATTTCAAGTGTTTTAGTACTTGTCATCCTTGGCTTCATTACCAGTGGATTGACTAAAGGCAAAAGTGCATGAACTGGAACCCGGATGTTTGGACTATTCCTTGTTTCAATCGTACAACGACAGTACTTTATTCTGTCTGTCCGACTGAAGCCTGGGCAACAAAAGGGGCGCACAATGATCACATGCAACTGGATCATACCAAAAAACACATTTCAGAGACTCAGGGTATTCGCGATCCTTCGTTCAAGTCAAAAACTGGTTATACGTATTGGGTTTGTCCGGGAGCGAATGAAAAATAATGGTTAAGGTAAGCTTGAATCTTTAAATCCTTGCGAACAAATGTTGTCGATAAAATCGATCTATAAACTTACCCCTCGTAGCAAACGAAGGGTAGGGGTTTCCGCTTACATCATGAAATTAATAAGTGTATATCTCAAAGAAATGATTTTGATGTAAATATGTCTCTTTTCTCTTACACTGAATATTCTTGGGGGGTCATAATAAAAGATTTCTTCTGAAAAATTTAATTGCAATCCTTCCTCTATTGACCCAATAATATCCATGGTTCTAATTTTCTATAGCAGGTTTATAATTGTATGCAATCAGTCTTTTTTTTATCTTATTCAGTTCATATTCCGTAAATAATAACTGAAATTCGGGATTGTCGAAAATAATAGCCTCAATTGTTAGGTCAAGCCTTCCCTTCAAGTAGAGCGTGGTATATCCTTCTGACTCTTTGGAGGAATTTATTAAAATACGCGCGGTTTCCAAACATCCATGAAAATCGACCATCTGTATAAATCTTGTTGGATTATATTTTGCTTCAACTTTAGAGCGCCGTATATAATCGTAAACTATATTGTTAAATCTGTCTTTGAGTTCAGCATTCATATTAAATATTATTTGTTGGTTTTTACTTAATACCAAGCCTCTTAATGGCAAAACCACTAACAATATGCCACTTAACTTTTTCAAAACCAGAATTTTGTGAAGGCTTATACATTGTTTGATATTCAAAATTAATAAAAGCATCCGCACCCATCTTAACACATTCGTCATAAATTAATTTAAGTACCTCATCAGGTTTAATTTCTTCGGGATAAAATATCTTTATAGTTTCAGACCTGTCTGAATAAATATCATCAAAATAAATATCATCCAGTCTTTTTATTTGTTTGCTCTGTTGAATAACTTTTATTTGCTCTTCTGGCACAATTATACAAGTTATCAATCCTATTGACTGATAATCAAAATTATATTTTTCCGGTGTAAACAAAAAATCTTGTTCCGTAAATGGCGTGAAGTCAAAAGCTGAAAAATGTACAATTCTCGGGTAATGTTTTGGTTCTGGTTTTGTAATTGAACAGGAAATTAAAACCAATAGAGATAAAGATAGTGTGATTTGTTTCATCGCTGTTAGCAATTTAATTTCCCTAAATTTAATGGAAAATTTCATCAATATGAAATATAGCTGAAAATATTTTATTTGAAGTTGGGCCGACGAAAATATGGGTACGTTCCTCCCAACTCTTCCGATCCATACTCCGGTAATGAATAACTTCCGAAAGATGGTGGTGGTGAACATCTTTTTTTCCTTCCAAATCAGCAATCGTACAAGCGACCTTTAAAATACAATCGTAGGCGCGGACAAAAAGTGTCAAGTATTGCTTTTTTAAAACAATCATTCGATGAATGCAAGGCAAAAGTAATGGAACAGAAACCCGGGTGTTTGGACTATTCGTTGTTTCAATCGTACAGTGACAGTACTTTATTCTGCTTAACCGAAGCCTGGCAACAAAAGGAGCTCATAATGAACACATGCAACTGGAACATACTAAAAAACACATTTCGGAGATCCGGGGTATTCGGGATCCTTCGTTTAAATCAAAAACTGGTTATACCTATTGGGTTTGTTCCGGAGCGAATGAGAAATAATAGTTAAAGCAAGCTTGAAGCTTTAAATCCTTGCGAACAAATGCTGTCGATAAAATCGACCTATAGAGTACCCCTCGTTGCAAACGGGATAGGGAGGTGTTAAGAATTCACTAAATTATAAACAGGACTAACTCAAGTCTCATTTTTGCATATTCCTTTTAATGACTTTCGCCAAGCGAGCACATGAAGAAATACCATTATCGCCCCCCCGATGAAAAATGCCCATAACCCACAGTGTAGTATCCATTCTGGAGAGCATACGGAGAATAATTTGTACCAGAACACATGAATTGCTAACAGAGACGCTGATAAGATCATTGGGACATCCGCCAGCATAAGTATTGCAAGTTTGAACTTTATTTCCCTTCGTTTATCTATACTTATTGCTTTTTGAAATTTTTTCGACTTTGTGAGATTTCTAATCTGTTCTTTTAGTTGTTCTTTATTCTGTTCTCTTGAGCCTTTTTCCTTATCAACTTGAAGTTTTTTAATCTCTTTACTTAAAAGTTTTTTACACTTTTTTATTACGCTTGGTTCTTTTTCTTCTTGGATTCCATTAATTTTTTCTTCTTTGAGATTATCAATCTCTTCTATTAGAAATTTTTCAATCAATTCTATAGGCAGTTTAATCTTCGATTTAGGAAGGTCATTTATCTTCTGAATACCTACAAGTCGTATTGCCGATAAATAAGCGGACAATGCTATTGCTATTCCCATTAAAGTTAAAATCTCATCGTTAAAACCTTCCATTGTGATGCTTTTTTAGTTTGATGAAAAATAATTAAATCGAAAAAGTCTGGATTCTGGGTTGAAATTATTGTTTTATTGTTTCGAACTAAGTATTACGTAGGTGCATGATATTGTTCTGATAAAGTTGGTTACGTTATAGTTAGTCATATTGTTGCAAAATAAAAACAAGTCACCTTTTGGTTATCTATGAAATTAAAAATTCTAATGCCCCTCATTTGCGAACGACGAATAAGCTTTCTTTGAGTTTTCTACATTAATCTTCCCGCTACCTCGTTACACGGAGTGTGTGAAAGCGAAAGGAGGAAGAATTTTAACATATTGGCAGGGTGCAGTTTACGGAATCGCTTTTGGCAACATCAATAAAAACGGGATGCAGCGTTCCCAATGCAAAACATAGTAATTATAGCCCAAAGCAATATTTTGGTAATAATCAGGCCGGTTGTCCCAATAATATTTCTCCGAATTGATCGACCATGCTGCCAAACCTAATTTTGAAACCAAAAACCATTTTTCCAGTAGCCGGGCTGCCCGTCCGTTTCCGTCGCCAAAGGGATGGATTTTGGCCGTCCATAGATGAATCATCGAAGCAAAGTAAAATACGTCCTCATGGCTTAGCTCCCAGGTTGAAAGTTCGTCGATATCATCAAACAGTTTGCTAAATTCTTGTTCAAGGAACTGCGGTTCAACGGCCATATAAACAGGTTTCAACGTCATTGAATCGCGGATGCCCACTTGTACTTTTCGCAGCACTCCCCGTTCCTTTTTGGGCAGCAACGTTTTGGACAACAAATGATGAGCCTTCAAAAAGTTGGTTCTGTTCAGTTCGTTTTCCGATGCAAATTTATAGGCTTGCATCAGGGATTCAATTTCTTTGACTTCCTTGCTTTTTGGCGAAGATTTTTTGTCGCGGTTCCTGAAAAAACTATTTGCATCCAATGAGTTCCCTTCAATTTTTGAGGAATATAATGAAGACGAGATAATATAATATTCAAAATCATCGATTGAAAATTGGGTCTTCGCCTTTAAAGTGCTGGCAAGCCCCGTCCAATCCATATCCACTTTGGATGAATATTCTTCTAAAAATTCAGGGGATATTAACTTCAGTTGTTTTGCCATGATATTTAATGTTTAAATCGAAGGTCTTCAATCCTGTGTTCACCCTCCCCAGTTCTCCCGGTCCAAACTCCGGTAATGAATGGCTTCCGAAAGGTGATGTGCCTGAACGTCTTGTTCCCCTTCCAGGTCGGCAATGGTGCGCGAAACTTTTAAAATGCGGTCGTAGGCACGGGCAGAAAGTCCCTCGCTTTCGCAAATTAAATAACCGCAGCCCGTCCACTGTTTAAATATTCTTTGATTGAAGGGACATTCAATAATTTCTCTTTTTTTTCCGGCTCCAGCTTGACTTCCTTATTCCCGCTGATCAATGACTCCAGGGGTATTCCAAGGTATCGGTTTAATAAAGTTATCATTTTTAATGTCAGAGTCCTTCTTCCGTTCAAAACTTCTGAAACTCTTGTTTTTCCGCCAAATATCGGAGCCACATCAGCTTGCTTAAGGTTCATTTGTTCCATTCTGAACTTTATGGCTTCTATGGGAGATGGGGCTTCCATTTGGTAGTTTTCCTGTTCGTATTTTTCAATGAGCAAGGAAAGAAGTTCCATTTCTTCACCTATAGGACTATTCGGTTCTATTGCATTTTCAGTACTGTTTATCAGTAGATAAACCCTTTCACACGCCTCGTTATATTCTTCTTCTGTTTTTAATATTTTAGTTTTCATATTTTACTGTTTTTGCATCTATTTTATCATATTCCGTATGTGTGCCAAACCATACAATAAAAACAATTTTGAGTTTGTATTCAACATCAACAATTAACCTGAAATCATTACCTTTTAGATTGAACACTACCCGTTTTGAACCGATTATACTGGCACTTTTGTATTTCGCCTTCAAATCATTTGCATTATTCCAGATCGAGTATTTTACTTCATAAATCCAGGCTCTTAAAGGTTCTTCTGCCTGCTTGTATTTATCAAGCCTGCAATAATCCGAAAGAGTTTTTTCCTTTATTATTCTCATACAGTGCAAAGTTAGCAAAAGTTACCAAAAAAGGTAACTTAGATTGGTTCGTTATTTTAAAGGACTGTATTTTTTGTTAGAGCAATTGATAGTATCAAATTATAAAATTAGGAAGGCTAAAGAATTTGAAGACAAACTTAATCGAACCCTTAACAACCATATTACAAAAGATGACATAAATAGTATGAATGGGATTGAATTTGAATTTTTTTTAGAAGAGTTATTTAAAAAAGCAGGTTACTATGTTACAAGTACCAAAAAAACGGGAGACCAAGGTGCTGACCTTATTATTGATGAGGCTTGGTAATCTGTCTCAGATGAGATTTAATTAAAAATTGAAAACATAATTTTTCTAACAGCCCCTGTATAACCCAACATATTAAGATGTGGGAAGATATACGGTAAAAATATCCCCCTTATCTGCAAAAATTATATTTCAACCAAGACATCCAGTTTGCCCTAATTTGCATTCCAAGTAATTCTTTAATCACATTTTACGCTCCCCAGCTTTCCCCGCAATGCCCAACTGTATATAGTTTAGTAAGTTATGCAACATTTGGCAATACCAACAAAATTCACGAATTTTACAATAAAAATAAAACAATGAAAACATTAAATATTGTAAAAAACAGGCTTATTGACAAGATAATGGTTACAAACAATGAGCAACTGCTAATTGCTATTGACAGTATTTTCAATTCAACTCAAACAAAAGACGAACTTTTATTAGATTCTCATCAAATCGAAATGCTTATGATGAGTGAGAATGATATACAACAAGGGAATCTAATTTCAGAAAGTGATTTGAGAAAAGAAGATGCTAAATGGATGAGTTAACGATATTTTGGACTCAAACAGCTAAGAGACAAAGAGACCATATTTTTGAATATTGGAACAATCGCAACAAGAGTAAATCTTATTCTAAGAAACTTAACTTCTCGATTATAGAAAGAATCGAATTGCTTAAATCTCATCCTGAGATGGGTAAAAAAACTAATCTTGGAGTCACAAAAGCAATTTCTATGCGACATTACAGTATCTTGTATAAAATTGACAGACCCAAAATTATTATTACTGGATTTTGGGATAACAGACAAGATCCCGAAAAACTCCTGAATTTTTTAAAAGAGTAAAATTGCAACTCAATATCTCAAAAAATTATATTTCAACCTGAACATCCAAATACCTCGCTTGGACAGATTTGCAATCGTACAACTTTTGAATCACTATTCACCCTCCCCAATTCTCCCTATCCAAACTCCTGTAATGGATAGCCTCAGAAAGATGATGAGCCTGGACATCTTTTTCGCCTTCTAAATCGGCGATGGTTCGCGAAACTTTTAAAATGCGGTCGTAAGCACGGGCAGAAAGTCCGAGGCGATCCATGGCATTTTTGATTAATTCGTGGCTGACTTCGTCTAATACCGCATGTTTACGGATAAGTTTTGAACTCATTTGTGCATTGGAATAAACTCCTTTGTTTTCAGCAAATCGGTCTTCCTGAATTTTTCGTGCCAACAGAACCCTTTCCCGTACCGCCTCGCTATTTTCCGACGAACTTAATTCCGATAATTTTTTAAACGGAACCGGGACAACTTCCAAATGAATGTCGATGCGGTCCAACAGTGGGCCGGAAATTTTATTAAGGTATTTCTGTACGATGCCCGGACCGCAAACGCAATCTTTCGTCGGGTGATTGTAATACCCACAAGGACAGGGGTTCATAGAAGCAACGAGCATAAAACTGGCCGGGTACTCCACCGAGAATTTTGCGCGTGAAATGGTGATATTACGATCTTCCAAAGGCTGCCGCATCACTTCCAAAACCGTTCGTTTAAATTCCGGCAATTCATCTAAAAATAAAACGCCGTTGTGTGCCAGTGAAATTTCACCAGGCTGCGGGTAATTGCCGCCCCCGACCAACGCCACATCCGAAATGGTGTGGTGCGGACTACGAAACGGACGTTGTGTCATCAGCGAAGTTTCTTTGTCCATCTTTCCGGCAACCGAATGGATTTTAGTGGTTTCTAACGCTTCTTTCAAGGTGAAAGGCGGAAGAATTGTCGGAATCCGTTTGGCAAGCATGGTTTTCCCTGAACCGGGAGGCCCTACCAAAATAATGTTATGCCCGCCGGCAGCAGCGATTTCCAAAGCACGCTTTACATTTTCCTGCCCTTTCACATCCGAAAAATCGAGCGAATTGCTGTTTGTTTTGGCGGCAAACTCAGCACGGGTATCCACAATCGTTTGCTCCAATTCCAGCTCGTCATTTAGAAAACCAATTACCTCTTTAATGTTTTCGGCACCATAAACTTTCAGACGATCAACAACAGCCGCTTCACGTGCATTTTCCTTGGGTAAAATAAAGCCTTCAAATCCTTCCTTACGGGCATTAATAGCAATGGGCAAAACGCCTTTTATCGGCTGCAATGTGCCGTCTAAACTCAATTCGCCCATCAAAACATATTTATCGAGTTTGTTGGGTTTTATTTGTTTTGAGGCAGCCAAAACCCCGGCAGCAAGCGGCAAATCATAGGCCGAGCCTTCTTTCCGGATATCGGCAGGTGCCATGTTGATGATGATTTTATAGCGGGGCCATTTGTAGCCATTCAACCTCAGAGCCGACTCTATGCGCTGCTGACTCTCCTTTACAGCGCTGTCGGGCAAACCCACCAGCATAAATTTTATGCCATTGGTAACATCCACCTCTATGGTAATGGTGGTGGCATCAATTCCAAAAACCGCACTTCCGTAAGTTTTTACTAACATGAAAAGGGTATTTAGTTGTAAGTTTTAAAAATAGAGATTTTAAATTGAAATATAAAACAGCAAGTTGGCATTGGCCTCTGCTATTTTCCGAAATCCTTCCACGGTATTACTTCACCTAAACTGCGTGATTGTTGCTCGTTGCCACCGTAAACCAAGGTCTTTATGAGGTCTTTTTTCCCGGAGAGGTTTTCCAACCAATTTAGCCTATCGAACATATCCGACATAATGGTTTGACTTGCTTTTATTTCAACAAAATTCAATTGTAAACCGTTTTGAATTATTAAATCTACTTCGTGTCCTGTCGAATCACGCCAGAACCATACATCCTGAAAGTTGTATTTGTGATGGATTCGTTTCACATATTCTGAAATTATCATGTTTTCAAAAAGATTACCCTTTATTGGATGCGTTATGATTTGATCGCTTGTACTTATTTTCAATAGATAACAGAGCAGCCCGGTATCATAGAAGTAAAGTTTTGGCGTTTTTACAATTCTTTTGCTGAAGTTTTCATGATATGGGAAAAGCTGAAACAAGATATAACTGTTTTCGAGTGCGGACATCCACGATTTTGCTGTTGGCTGTGCAATACCACACTCGTTGGCAAGCGAATTTAAATTCAGTAACTGTCCGGCCCGGGTTGCACACAATCCAAGAAAATCTTGGAAAAGCCGGACATCTTTAATTGCAATTAGTTCGCTCACATCTCGCTGGACATAAGTTTGAACATAATTTGAATAGAAAATTTTCGACGGAATATCCCTGTCGTATATAGCGGGATAGAAGCCTTTTATTAGGATTTGAAGGTAATCGTCAGGGAGTAATCCAGCTTTTTCTAATTCCTGAAAGTCAAATGGGAATAATTTAAAAATAGCCACTCTGCCAGCAAGGCTTTGGGTTATATTTTCCATTAGGTGAAAATTCTGCGAACCGGAAAGAATAAATTGTCCCATTTCACCACTTTCGTCAACTTTGGTTTGGATATAAGAAAACAATGACGGAACACGTTGGACTTCATCAAATATGGTTTTCCTTGGGTATCTATTCAGAAAACCGTTTGGATCATTTTCCGCAAAATTTCGGATGTCAAGGTTTTCTAAGCTAACATATTCATAATCTGGAAATATCGATTTTAACATTGTCGTTTTCCCTGATTGCCTTGGTCCAGTAACTGCAATTACCGGGTATTTCATGCCATATTCTATAATGGCGTTTACTATATCTCTTTTTATGATCATAATTTACTGTTATTCAGCAACAAATATACGATCAATCTTGAAATTACACAACACCAACTTTGAAATTACAAGTCTTCAACTTTGAAATTACAAGCTCCTAACTTTGAAATTGTACAAATACATAAAACCTGAAAACGTAAAAATTTTGATTGATACAAAAATTGAATAGTTTTATCAAAAAAACATTCAAAGATGGAACGAAGGAAATTTTTATCAAATGTAGGAGCCGGAGCGTTAGTTGTTACAGCAATACCTTCATTATCAAGTTGCACGGAGAATTCTAAAAAGAAACAGGGATCTGCAACACTGAAAGGAGAAGAGATTCAGCACATGGTTATTTTTGATTTGAAGCATGAAAAAGGGTCGGCACAAGCTGACAAGTTTCTGAACGATGGACGCGAAATTTTAAGTAAAATCCCGGTTGTTCAGAATTTTCAGGTATTCAATCAGGTAAGTGTTAAAAACGATTATACTTATGGTTTTTCGATGGTTTTCGCCGGGCAGAGCGAATACACTACGTATAATAATCATCCTGAGCATGTTTCTTTTGTCGAAAACAGATGGCAAAAAGAGGTGTCCCGCTTTTTAGAAATCGATTTTAAAGCCTATTAAAGAAAATCCATCGATTAGATTCTTACAACATCGGGTTTCCGTAAGTGATGTTGTGGTCTTTTTCGAAATCGTATAAAGTGAAAATCCGGAGTCGATAGTAGGCTACCCAATAAGATTGGATGGAATAAATATAATCCCGCTTGGCGGTTTCGCGTTCCTGTAGTGCAATGTTCATGTCGGTAATGCTTATTTCGCCGTTTTGGAATTTTTTGAGTGCAATCTGATAACCGTTCCCGGCAACACGGTCGGCTTCTTTAGCGGTTTCCAACTGATCTTTCAACAAACTAAACTGTTCTACCTGCACAATCACTTCGCGGTCGAATTCTTCAATGTCTCTGTTCACGGCAAAAATGGTCAAATCCCTTTCCGATTGTGCCAGCTTCACGGTAGAAGCTGAGTTTCCCCAGTCGAGGATCGGGATGCTCAGGGACACGCGCAACGTTTGGTCTTTCTCCGGTTGATCATAAACACCCATAAACGTTTCTGCACTGTTCGAGAGCCCAAAACTTCCGCGCAAAGTCGCACTCAGGCCGGTACTGCTTTTGGCCTGAGCCAGCTCACGATCAGCATTTATCAAGCGGCGCTCGAAATTAGTAGTTTCCTTCCTATTTTCTTTTGCTTTTGAAAGCGCCAAGGTAGGGTCAATCTCGAACAAACTGATGTTTAACGGGATAACTAAGTCTATGTTTTGCGATTGCTCAATACCGGTATAGGATTTCAACTCGAAATCGGCATTTTTCATTTCCATGCGTGCCTGGTTAAGTGCTTTTTGAGCATTTAAAACCGAGAGTTCGATGCGTGAATAATCATTTTCGGAAATTTGGCCCAATTCTCTTTTCGTCTGCGAAATTTTTAAATTGTCCTGACTGTTTTTCAGGTTGTTTTCGGCCAGGTTGTAGTTGGTTTGCACGGTGAGGTACCTGAAGAATCGGTAGGTAGTATTTAACGAAATCTGTTCGATGTCTTCCACAAAGCGCTTTTGTGCTTCGTCGTAAATCATCGGTTCTGTTTTGCGGTACCATTTCATCCAGTTATAACCAAAAAGGGGTTGTGTGAAGCCCATCACAAAAGGACTTCCGGAAAAACTGGTTTCATTTTGATTAAGATTTCTAATCCCATAATTCGAGGTTCTTGCCCAAATGGCCGTTCCCAATTGCGGGATAGACTGGTTGAGCGACAAGGTGGCCGAAGCGGAAAGATTCGAGACCTGTTTAAATTGAATGCTTCCGTCGGGCTGCGTAATGGGCTGCGTGTTGTGCCGATAGTCGGGCAAATCGCCGTTAAGCACTAACTGCGGACGAAAGCGCGTTTTGTAATTCCGGTAGCGCCAGTAATAATTTACGTTTCTATTTTGAGCATATTTGATGGCAGACGATTGCGTTATGGCCAAATCAATGACGTCTTCCAACGTTAAAACATATTTCATCGTATCGGTTTGCGCCCGAAGTGTGGCGGGTATCAAAAAAAAGCCGATAACAAAAAAAACAAAACTTCTCATGCCAACCTTAATTATTTATCTCAATTTCATTCAAATGGCGCAACTGTCCGAGGTCTTCAGAAACCACAACATTGCCTTCGTTTAAACCCGATAAAATCTCACAATACTCGTTTCCGATCAAGCCCAGTTCTATTTCGCACTTTAAGGCTTTGTTTTCCTGAATCACAAAAACGATTTGTTTTTTCTTGCCGTTGAAATCGGGTAATTTTTTAATCCTCAACACATCTTCTTTTAGGCTGTTAACAATTTGAATCTGAACATTTTGGTTGGCAATCAGCTTCGGATGGCTGCTTTGGCTTAAATGCACATTGAATTGCACTTTGTTGTTTTCCACCATTGGGGTGATGCTGCCGATAGCACCTTCCAAACGTTCACCGTCTAAGTTAACCAGCACTTTTTTACCTGTTTTAACCTCGTTGGCCAATTGCTCGTCGATGGAGCCAATAATTTTAAATGAGGTTAAATCCGACATTTGAACCATTGTCCTGTCGGCATTTATTTTTTCGCCAACATGCCCCGAAATGTTAAGGATAATACCCGACGATGGAGCTTTTATGTCCATTTTGGAAAGTAATTCCTGGTTCGATTGCAATACTTTCTCGTCTATGCGTATTTGCATCAAAAGTCCTGCCTCATCGGCAACAAGCTGTTTGAGTCGGATTGCATTTTTTTCGAGCAACATGTCGAGATCTTTGGTGGCCAATGTAATTTCCTGCTTAGTTTGTTCCACCCGGGCAGGCGAAATTCCGCCCACTTCCAGCAATTGCTTTTGGTCGGCCAATTGCGATTTCAGCGAAGTGATGCGTAGTTTTTTCACTTCTTCGTTATAGTCCAAATCGAGTTTGGCGCTTTGTGCGTTCAGTTGTGTTTTTTCTAAGTTGTTCCTTTTCACCTCCAATTGGTCTTTCACGCGTTCAATGTCGCTTTCAACCGGTTCGGGGTTCAACTGCAATATTGTTTCGCCCTGTTCCACAAAATCCCCCGGTTCTTTAAGGATGCTTTTTATGATGCTGGTTGCGGGGCTGAGCACAATCACTTCGTTTTCTGATTCAACAACTCCTGTAGCTAAGGTAGAAGAAAGAACCTCACCCCGGTGTGCCACAACCGTTTCAAACGAACCCGATTTCAACGAGCCCGGAGCAAAAAAGCCGGTATAAAACAAAGCTGCGACTCCTGCAACTAATGCTAAGCCGCCAATTAATGCTATGGATATATGTTTTTTGTTTCCCATCGGAATTAGCTGGTTTATGATTTTTACAGATGAAATTCAACATGAATAACATTCCTTGTTTTTTTTTTATGCAGGCAAAGTTAATGAAAACAGTTTAAAATCTATCCCCGGGTACAAGATGTCATTAATTCGGCGAGTATCATTTTCATTCAAATCAATTGGGCGGTGTTACGG
>CAZNEV010000007.1:0-113318 GCA_964572085.1 uncultured Maribellus sp.
ATTTGTGTCTTCGTGCCTTCGTGTTGAATCTTTATTTCTTACTTTTCGGAGTGGACTCAAGTTTCGAGTTGAAAGTTCGCAAGTTAGATACTGAACCAAAAAGTCAATTGCGTTTAAAATCAATATTGCCCGGTATGGTTCATGTTATCGGGTTTGGTTTCTTCTTTTTCGCCCTCTGCCGGTTGTACAGACGCACGGGCGTCCATTTCTGGGATTGCCGATTGTGATTGTAGAGACGCACGGCCCCCGAAGGATCGGGGCAGGCCATGCGTCTCTACAATATCCTCCTCATCATCGTCCTCTTCTTCCCAATCGAATTTGTCCCGGCGGATAATGTATTTCCGGTAAGCCAACGCAAAAACTACTCCCGAGACGGCACCCCACAGATGTCCTTCCCACGAAATTGCAGGATTAATGGGCAGCATTCCCCAAATCAACCCGCCATACAAAAACACCACCGTCACCGAAAGAGTGAGCAGGCGCACATCATTACGGATAATGCCGCTTACAAAATGAAATGCGGCCATGGCATACACCACACCGCTTGCACCAATGTGCCATGATTCCCGACCAAACAGCCAGACACAAATGCCCGCCAGTAAATACATTTGAAAAAATATGCGGTAAGAAATACGTCGGTAAAAATAAATAAGCGCTGCGAACAATATGAAAAATGGGATTGAATTGGAAAGCAGGTGGCTGAATCCGGAATGGATAAAAGGCGAAAATAAAATTCCATACAGACCTTTAGCGTGTCGCGGAAATAGCCCGAAACGCACGAAACTAACATCCATCGTTTCTTCAATAATTTTGGCAATCCAAAACACCAGCACAAATGCTGCCGGGATAATGAGGCTGTGGAAAAATATTTTTTTTTCCAGCTTCATATCTAATTTTTTGGGATTGCTCGGATAATAGTTGAAGATGCCCATTTCTTTTTTTATGTTTTAAGCAGCTTTTTCAACAACCTCACAAATTCATTTATTTCTTCTTTCGTGGTATCAAACGAGGTCATCCAGCGCACTTCCGAACGGTTTTCGTCCCATACGTAAAAGAAAAATTCTTTTTGCAGAGGTTCGATGATTTCGGGCGGAACGATAGCGAAAACGCCGTTGGCATCCACTGGTTGGGTGATTTTTATTTGTGGAATTTTGGAAACTGATACTGCTAAAAGCTGTGCCATTTTATTGGCATGCGCCGCCGTTTCTTTCCACAAATCGTTTTCGAAATATGCGATGAATTGTGCGCCCACAAAACGCATTTTGGAATAGAGCTGCATGCTTTGCTTGCGGATGTATTTGGTGTTTTCCGTATGTTCGGGATGAAAAAACAGAACGGCCTCGCCCATCATCATCCCGTTTTTTGTGCCGCCAAACGAAAGGATATCCACCCCGCAATCTTTGGTAAATGCCCTGAAATCCATACCAAGTGAAACTGCTGCATTGGCAATTCGGGCACCGTCCATGTGTAGCAGCATTTTGTTTTTATGCGCTAAATCGGCCAGTGCAATAATTTCTTCGGGTTGGTAAACCGTCCCCATTTCGGTAGCCTGCGAAATGGAAATTACGCGCGGTTGCGAATGGTGTTCAAAGTTGAACCCTTTCAGGTGGGGCTGAATTGCTTCCGGTGTCAACTTTCCGTTTACAGGTTCAACGGGCAGCAATTTGCAGCCGGTAAATTTTTCCGGTGCGCCACATTCGTCTTCCTGGATGTGAGCGGTTTCGGCACAAATCACCGAATGGAAACTTTGTGTAACCGTCGATATTCCCAGCACGTTCGCCCCGGTTCCGTTGAACACAAAAAACACTTCTGTTTCAGAGCCAAATTTCGCTTTGAAAATCTCGATGGCTTTTTGGGTGAAGGCATCGTTTCCATAACCCACAACATGGTCAACATTGGCGGTTGCGATGGCCTTTAAAATGGTGGGGTGAATGCCCGAATTGTTGTCGCTGGCAAATCCTTTCATATTTATTTGTACTTTTCAGAACTAATTTTTAAACAAAAAGCGAAAGTATAAAAAATGAACGACACACTGCAATATCTTCCGTCATCGGGCAAATTCCCCCGTCATCGTATGACTAACTCTGCACCGTTGCGGTTGTCATGCGATGAATAGAAAGAATGGCACTGCCGCCCATACGCTGTTCGCTAATAAAACAAGGTTTATTTTGTTTTCAACAACTGTTTAGAATGATTCTAAAAGGGGGGGGTATTGCACATCTAAAAAACAAGGATTATGTTTGAGGCATTAAATCACAAAAAGCCTCTGTTCTAAAAGCACTATTCAAAAAAGAAATCGAAAGTAAAAAATATGAAGTTGGGAGTTGCCTGTATATATATGCAGCACATAACCCCTGATTTTGATAGCATAGAAAAAAGCAACCCGGCTACCGATAACCGGGAAACCAGGTTGCAACATTTGTTTTTATTAATCCGCAGCGAGAAGTATGCGCTTACCGCTGCACAAAACTTTACAAAAGTATGAGAAATTTTATTGTTTTTGCTATGATAGCAGCATTGTTAACCATTTTTAATGGTTGCCAGAAAGATGAAATGGTCGGCCAATTGGCAGACGAACAACTGCAAGCAGCAGTTAAACCCGATGTATATGTAGAAAACGGGTATTTGGTGTTTAAGAACATTGAGATTGTTGATAGTACGATTCAAATACTATCAAAGATGACGATGGCAGAAAAATCAAATTGGGAGCAATCCATGAATTTTGTATCCGCAAGAAGTGAGTTTGAACAACTTTTTGCAGAATACGAAAAAATAGTTTCGTATCAGGAATTCCTTGCTTTCAAAAGTAGAAATTATGAAAAACTAAAATTTAATGATTTAGATCCACAGGATAATTCAATCGACTATCCATATTCAACAATCCACTTTTTACCGGTACTAAATAATAAAGGCTTAATTAAAATAGGATCATCCCTAATTAAGTATACAAAAGATAAACATGTTTTGGTAAAGAATGGGGATATTAAAGCTTTGAGTAATTTGCAGGAAAATATTGAAAAGGGCAATATTTTGTTTTCAAAAACTTTAAAATCTACAATAGTGGATGATTTTGTAGTTGATAATTTTCCTGACTATGATCCTTTAGAAAGGCAAGATGAACCTTGGCACATGGTAAGTGGTGTTGACAAACGCAGGATGATTAATGAATTAGTTTATGAAAACTATAGAACCTATCTTGGATATTATAATAACGGCTATCATTATGAACTGGGATTTTATGTATATTTCCAACAACGTGCGCATAAAAAATCATGGAGAGGATGGAATAGTTACACTACTAAGTATTACTTCGATGATATGAAACTAAAAGTTGGGAATGACCCAACTGTTAAGTTTGACCCATATACGCATATTACCAGCCCAGACAGAAAGACAGGAAGGGTAAGAATGGCTAGCTATTACACCGTAGCAACTTTATATGGCCAAAATCCAACCCCACCTTCATTGTTAGAACGGGGAGATTTAAGTTTGTCTGTTAAAACATCCTGTCAGGGGTTCGATATTAGCCGGGCATATTATATTTATTATGCCGAACATTCGGGATTTGCCTCTGATCCGGGAAACCCGTGGCCAGGTGCACCAGCTTACGAATAATAATTAAACCCACAACGGGCAGGGGTTTCCTTGCCCTGTTTCTATTTCTCCCGCCATGAAAAAACATTTATCTCCTTATTTGTACGTTGTCTTCCTAATAACGTTCTTGTCTTGTGAAAAAGAAATTACTATCGACACAGGCTACCCTCCACAGTTATGCTTAAACTGCATTTTAAATCCCGATTCGGTGGTTACCGCAAGCCTTACTATGTCGAGGGATGTCGAAAACAACAGCAGTTTCGAACCGGTTAATGATGCCACCCTGGTACTTTACACTGATGAAGGATTACGAGACACTTTGGTTTCGGTGGGTAGCGGCACGTATAGGTTAAACTACAAACCCCTTGAAGGCGTAAGTTACAATATGCTTGTTTCTCAAAATAAGTTCAATAATATCCGCGCAACTGCCACTGTCCCAAACTATACTTCTGTTAGTTGGACAACTGATACAACATATATTTCAACGCAAAACAATAGAGTTTTTGTTCAAGTTGATATTTCTATACACGATAATGTTAACGAGACAAACTACTATTGGATGGAAAGCTTTGAAACAAATGCCCCCTTTATTGATGGGTTTAACCGGAGCATTGATACAGAATCGGAATATGGTTATGTGTATTCCTATTATTTACGCTTTTCAGATGACGACTATAATGGACAAACAATGAAATTAGAATTTGTACGGAGATCTGGTTCTACAAGATATGTATGGTCGTGCGACGAGAACTACGATAAATACTTAAAATCTTCGTTGAAAGCCCGGCTTAATGCAGAAAAAGACCTTCCATTTCGTGAACCTGTCCAGATTTATAGCAACATTGAAAATGGTTATGGCATTTTTGGAGCTGTTGCCGCAACGCCAATAAACTATTAACATGCATAAAGCTATTTTAGCCATTCTGTTATTGTTCCCGCTTGTTACAATTGCACAGAAGAAATACACAATTAGTGGATATGTTGAAGACAAGCTCTCAGGCGAGCGCTTAATTGGGGCAAATATACATGTTGATCAATCGCGTGGAACCGCTTCAAACAAATACGGTTTCTACAGTTTAACCTTACCGGCCGGAAACTATAGCCTAACTTGCAGGTATATTGGTTATAACCCTGCGATTAAGGAAATCAGCTTGTTATCGGACACGGTTATCAACATAAATTTATTGCCAGGATTGGAGATAGAAGAGGTTAAGGTTACGGCCAATACCTCAGCAGGCAGCAATACTGTTTCGTCGTTAAATTATTTCAATCCCGATATGGAGGAAATAAATAAGATACCGGTAATACTTGGGGAACAAGACTTATTAAAAGCCATTCAGTTTTTGCCCGGTATTAAAGGAGGTGCCGAAAATACCACAGGTTATAATGTCCGGGGAGGCAGTACCGACCAAAACCTTATTCTTTTGGATGGCGTGCCAGTGTACAATGTAAATCATCTTTTTGGTTTTTTATCTGTGTTCAACAGCGATGCCATAAAGAATGTATCCTTATACAAAGGAGGCATTCCAGCCCGGTACGGTGGCAGGCTGTCGTCAGTTTTGGATATTAATATGAAAGAAGGGAACATGCAACAACAACATGGCGTATTATCCGTTAGCCCCATTTCTGCGCATATGACCTATGAAGCTCCGATTGCAAAAGACAAAGCCGCCTATATAGTTTCTTTCAGAAGGACAATGCTCGACTTACCGATGCTGCTGTATCAAAAGTTAATTGGCCTTGAAAATACAGCCGGGTTAAATTTTTACGATTTTAATGCAAAAGCGAACTGGCTTATTAATCCCAAAAACAGAATCTATTTAAGTATATATTCGGGCAGGGATAAGCAGTTTAGTAAGGACAATCAGGATGACATAGACAACGAGTATAATTACAGGTGGGGCAATATAACCTCTGTGTTCAGGTGGAATTACAAGCTATCCCCAAAGCTGTTTTTTAACACGGCTGCCTATTACAGTCAATATAACCTGACCAATTTAATTAAATCAAAATCAGAGGAACGTTATGCCAAATACGAGGCCAACTCGTCGTTAAACGATTTAAGCCTTACAACGGACATGGACTGGTACCTATCGCCGGCCTATTTGTTAAAAATGGGTGGAAAAGCAACAGTAATGAATTTTGCCCCAAACATTGTCCAAACCATTGCCAATGATTTTGAGACTAACCGGAACCAGGAAGAAAAAAATACAGCCAGAAACCTGGAAGTTTATGGTGAAAATGAATTAACATTTAAGAAAATTAGAGCCAATATTGGATTGCGGGCTGCGTTGTATGGTACTGGAAAAAAGAATTATGTTTCAATAGAACCAAGGCTTGCACTTAAATATAATACAGATTACGGGTTTTCCGGAAATGCAGCTTTCACAAAAATGTCGCAATTTATTCACTTGTTATCCAATTCATCGCTTGGTTTGCCCACCGATTTATGGGTTGGTTCAACTGATATGGTAGCCCCTCAGAAAAGTTGGCAGCTCTCGGCAGGATTTGAGAAACGCTATTTAAATTATTCTATTGGAGTTGAAGCTTACTACAAAGAAATGCAAGATGTGATTCGCTTTGCAGAAGGAGCGGTGTTTTTAAGTTCGCAGAATAAAAACTGGGTTGAAAACATTAATGTTGGACAAGGCAAGGCCTACGGAACCGAGTTTATGGTTAAAAAAGAAAAGGGGCTGTTAACCGGTATGCTGTCTTACACATTAGCCTGGTCTAAAAGGCAGTTTGACCAAATAAATCAAGGAGAATGGTTTCCGTTTAAGTACGACAGACGACATGACATCTCAGCACTTGGTGAATATCAAATATATAAATCAGAGTGGCAGGAAAAATCTTTCTCGTTTGGATTTACGCTTCAGTCGGGCAACAACCTAAGCATTCCCGATGTTGAATACCAGGGGTTGCCTTTCCCTGGAATGGAAAACTATATGGGAGGAATACCCCGGTGGACGGAGGTAAGACAAACTTACGACAATCCCAATAACTTTAGGATGCCATTATTCCATCATCTCGATTTAGGTTACAATACCAAAAGAATAAAAAATAATGGAAAAACTCACACTTGGACATTTTCTATTTATAACGTTTACAACCGAATGAATCCTTGGTATTATTACAAAGATACAAGTGGTAAAGTAAAACAAGTTTCCATATTTCCAATAATCCCATCAGTGGGATATAAGTACACTTTCTGAAAATTAAACAAGCTGAAAATAGATTAAAAATGACAAAACTCAGTTCGAATTCCTGGAGCACTATGGATATAAAGCACTGCGAATTTTTCTTGAAAGCGGAGTATCCATTGTGGAAGTTTTAATACAATAACACACCCCCGTCATCGTAGGTCTAACTCTGCACAGTTGCGATAGTCCTGCGATGAATAGAAAGAATGGCACTGCCGCCCATACGCTGTTCGTTAATAAAACAAGGTTGATTTTGTTTTCAGCAATTGTTTAGAATGATTCTAAAATGGGGGGGGTATTGCACATCTAAAAAACAAGGATTACGTTTGAGGCATTAAATCACAAAAAGCCTCTGTTCTAAAAACACAATACTCAAAAACGAAATCGAAAGAAAAAAATGAATCGTGGGAATTGCTCGCAAACGTGCGCAGTACAAAGGTCCTAATTTGATGGCATTAAAAAAAGCAACCCGGCTACCGATAAACGGGAAACCAGGTTGCAACATTTGTTTTTATTAATCCGCAGCGAGAAGTATGCGCTTCCCGTTGCACAAAACTTTACAAAAGTATGAGAAATTTTATTGTTTTTGCTATGACAGCAGCGTTGTTAACCATTTTTAATGGTTGCCAGAAAGATGAACTTATCGACCAAGGTGTCGATGTACAATCACAAGATGTGATTAAACCAGATGTTTATGCGGAAAACGGGTATTTGGCTTTCAAGAATATTGGGACTGTTGATAGTATGATTCAAATACTATCAAAAATGACGATGGAAGAAAAATCAAATTAGGAGGAATCCATGAATTTTGTATCTGCAAGACGTGAATTTGATAAACTTTTTGCTGAATATGAAAAAATAAATTCATTTGATGAATTCTTATTTTTTAAGAATAAATATTCCGATAAACTTCAGTTTAATGAAATGGATAATGAGGACTGTTCCATCGACTATCCATACGACACGCGCCATTTTCTGCCTGTACTTAATAATAATGGTGTCGTAAAAATCGGAATGAGTTTGATTAAATATACCAAAGATGACCAAGTGATAATAAAAAATGGAGACATAAATATTCTCAATAATCTGGAAGCAAACATAGATAACGAGAACGTCGTTCAACTCCCAAAATTGAAATCAATTAAATTATACACACACAGATCGGAAACATTGATCCATAATTTTCCTGAAGACAATCCCATGATACCTTTTTCCTCTAACGCATGGCACACGATAAAAAATATAGATAAACGCAGAATGATCAACGAACTATTTATTGAGAGATATCGGACTTATGATGAGGACTACATGGGGAATGGTAGCTGGTGGCTTGGTTATTATATTTACCTTGAACAACGCGCACACAAAAGATCATGGGGCAGTTGGAACAGCTACAAAACGCGATATTATTTCGATCAACTGAAAGTTCAAGTTGGTAGTGAGCCAATATACGAATACAACCCGGGTTCTCCTGTAACTAGCCCTGAGGTTAAGACAGGCCATATTTATTTGTATTACAAGCACAATGCACCATTTGCTACCCCGTATCCAAGTTATGTACCCGAATATTTAGATATACCAACAGTTAGTTTATCGTTAAAAACTTCTTGCCAGGGATTTGATATAGCTAATTTATACCCCATTGACATTATAAAACATTCAGGCTTCAATAACCCCGGCGGCCCATGGACACCCAATCCAGGTTATTAAAGTTAACTATAAAACAGGGTAGGTTTTAACTTACCCTGTTTTCTATAAAATTACCATGAAATATTTTCCATTCAATTTGACACTGAGTTTCGCGCTGCTACTTTTTTTCTCATGTGAGAAAGAAGTAAAACTGGATTTTAATCATCAGCCGGCCTTATGCCTAAATTGCATTTTGTCACCGGACTCTTTGGTCAATGCAAGGCTGACTATTTCAAGGAATATTGCCAATAACTATGAATTTGATTTTATAGACGATGCTACAATCATCCTTTTTGAAGAAGATCAATGGACGGACACCTTGACCTCGGCAGGCGCAGGAAAATATCGTTTAAATATTAAACCAAAACTCAACACCCGTTACCGGATTGTCGTAATGCACGATAATTACAAGGATCTTTCGGCAACTACCATAATTCCGTCCTATCCCCACATTATCTATAATCCAGATACGATTGAATACTCGGAACAGGGAGAATTTTATATAATTAATGCTTTTTTCGATATACACGATGAAAAAGACATAGTCAACTATTATTGGATGGATGCCTTTAAAACCAATGCACCTTTTATTGACGACTTTTCGCGCTCTATCGATACCGACTCTGAATATGGTTTTGTTTACAACTATTTTATGCGGATTGAAGATGTGGGATATGATGGAGAAATTTTATCACTTACAGCCGCGAAAACCGCTACAGGCGTTAAGCGACCCTTTTGGGCAGCCGATACCCATTACGACAAATATTTAAAGTCCTCGTTAAAAGCCCGTATAAATAATGAAGGGGAGCTGCCTTTTCGCGAACCGGTACAAATCTATACGAACATAGAAAACGGTTATGGTATTTTTGGTTCCTGTGCCGTAACCACCATAACCCAATAAGCATGACTAAACTAATCTGTACAATTATTTTGCTTTTACCATTGTGCGCATGGGGCCAGAACCAATTTACCGTTAGTGGTTTCATCGAAGATGCTTCATCCAGGGAAAGGCTTATTGGGGCTAATATTGTTACCGCCAAAATGCAAGGGGTGGTTTCAAACAAATATGGCTTTTACAGTTTAACCCTACCAGCCGGGGACCACGATCTAACCACCCGGTACATGGGGTATAAATCGCTTTCCAAACATATCCGGCTAAACGCTGACACTACCATTAATTTTCTTTTACCCCTCGGGCTTGAAATCGAAGAGGTTGAAGTAAAAGGAAAGAAACTTTCCGAAGCCAATCCCGAACTGTCTTCATTAAGTTATTTCAATCTGGATATGCAAAAAATAGACCGGGCCCCAATTGTGTTTGGCGAACGCGATGTATTGAAAACACTGCAATTTCAACCAGGGATTAAATCGGCGCAGGAAAACACAGCAGGTTTTAACGTCAGAGGGGGCAGCAGCGACCAGAACCTGATACTTTTAGATGGTGTGCCGGTATATAACGTGAACCATTTAATGGGGTTTTTCTCGGTGTTTAACAGCGATGCGATAAAAGATGTGTCGATGTACAAAGGAGGGATTCCGGCACGCTACGGAGGAAGGCTTTCGTCGGTGCTTGATATTTCGATGAAAGAAGGAAATATGAAAAAATCGCACGGGGTGTTTTCAATAAGCCCGATTTCTGCACGAATGACTTATGAAGCACCGATAAAAAAAGACACTGCTGCTTTTATTGTTTCCTTGCGGCGGACAATGTTGGATATACCAATGGTCCTTTATCAAAAAGCAATTGGGTTAGAAAATACTTACGGCTACAAATTTTATGATTTCAATGCAAAGGCAAACTGGATTATTAACCCCAAAAACAGGATATATTTAAGCGTCTATGCAGGCGACGATACCCAATTCAGCAATGATAACCGGGCTAAGGTTAACACCAGATACCGCTACACCTGGGGGAACATTACATCCGTGCTGCGATGGAACAATCAATTAAGTAAAAAAATATTTTCAAATACATCCGTTTATTATAGCAAATACCGTTTGAACAACCACATCCTTTCAAAAGAGGAAGAGAAAGAAACAGAGTTTCAGGCGAGTTCCGAAATACAGGACTTTAGCCTTGTGGCTGACTTTGACTATTATCTTTCTCCAAATAGCACCTTAAGGTTTGGGGCTAAAGCAACCCGCATGTTCTTTGCCCCGAATATTGTTCAAATGGTTCATAATGATTCAGAAACCAGGTTAAACGAGGAGCAGAAAAACAGCTCAAACCATATGGAAGCATTTTTTGAGGATAATTTAAGGTTAAACAGATTCAACCTGAATGTCGGGCTTCGCGGTGTTGGTTACGATACCGGCAGTAAAACATATTGGAACCTTGAACCCAGGGCCGCGCTGAGATACCAAGCTGTTGATGGATTCTCCGCTAACATTTCATTCACGGGAATGACGCAATTTATCCACCTTTTATCTAACTCTTCTCTCGGCTTGCCCACAGACTTATGGGTTGCCTCAACCGATGAAGTTAAACCGCAAAAAAGCAAGCAGTTCTCCATAGGCACGGAAAAGAATTATTCAAACTATTCCTTTGGGGTGGAAGCCTACTATAAATGGATGAGCGATGTAATTCGTTTTGAAGAAGGAGCAGTATTTTTAAGCACACAGGATGCAAAATGGCACGAGTGGATTTCGGTGGGGAAAGGCAAGGCTTATGGAGCGGAATTTTTTGCAAAGAAGAATTATGGTAAATTAACCGGGATATTGTCCTATACCCTGGCATGGTCCAAACGTCAATTTGATGATGTTAACGGGGGCAAATGGTTCCCTCATAAATACGACCGTCGTCATGATCTTTCATTGCTCGGGGAATACAGCATTTTAAACAATCAAAATAGGGAAAAATCATTTTCTTTTGCTTTTACCCTTCAATCGGGCAATAACATCAGCATGCCCGATTTAGAATATGAAGGCATGTACATTCTCGGGATGGAAGAACATGGACTAGGAAAACAGGAATGGCCAAAATCACGACAATCCTACGACAATCCAAACAACTTTAAAATGCCCACTTTTCACCATTTGGACTTTGGGTACAATACAACCCGTAAACTTAGCAACGGAAAAACCTATACCTGGTCGTTCTCGGTTTACAACGTTTATTGCAGAATGAATCCCTGGTATTATTATAAAAATGAAAAAGGAAAGGTTAAACAGGTGGCTATTTTTCCTGTGGTTCCATCCGTTGGTTTCAAATATGTATTTTAGCAAGAACAAGAAAAACAAGTAAGTATGAAAAAGTTAGTGGTGGTGTTAATTATTTTTGGGGCAGTTTATTCTGCCCGGGCACAAAAACGTTTCGAGGTGGATGTTACCACCCAACTGGGGTACTATTTTCCGGTAAACGGAAGGAGTATGCCGGAGAAATATTTTCCTGATAATGCTTTTACTCCGGCAGTGGGGATATCTTTGGGCTATACATTTTTTAAAAGCACAGGGGTTTTTGTTGGCATGGAGTATGGTTTTCTCAGCCCAAAAATGGATGATTTCCATGGAAATGCATTGGATGTTACCTGGCAGTCGTTTAATGTTCCGCTCACTATTGAGCAGGGCATTTGGAATAATTTCTTTTTAACCGGCGGTGTAACGCTAATTCGCCAGTTGAAGGGTTATTATGACCCTGTGTCGGAAAACCCTATGGTTCCGTCTCAAAAAATACCCGAGTACAACTGGCAAATTGGTGCTGGCTACAAAATAAATGATTTAAGGATTTCATTACAGTATTCGCGTGGATTCAAAAGCATTCAGAAATATACCTCAACCGGCAAAAGCTCATGGTTTGGCACAAAAGTAATGCACCAGGAAATTTTTGTAAAATTGGAATACCCGCTTTGGAAATTTTAAAACAATAACAGCACCCGTCATCGTATAACTACTTCTCAATGTTGTGATAGTCCTGCGATGACTAATAAAAGGCGTTTCAACCTACTTATTTAAATTCCATAAAAAATAAAATGTTTTTGTACATTTGTTGTCGAATTAGACAATAATTTGTTTATGCCGACATTGAAAATAATTGATTCAATTAAAATTGATATTTATTCAAGAGAACATCCACCGCCTCATTTTCATGCAATTTATGCGGAATATGAGGAATGAATTATTATAGATTCGCTTGAGACGTATGTTGGGAAATTACCGACTGCACAACGGAAAAAGGTGATTGATTGGGCATTTGACAAAAGAGAATTTTTGGGCAGGAGTTTCAAATTATTAAATCCAACACTATGAGAAAGAATATAAAAGTGCCGAGGATAATTAAAATTAAAAAAATTGACGGGTTTGTAATTACCTGCATGTTTAATAATGGTGAATTGCGGTTAATTGATTTTGATTCTGTTTTTAAAGAATGGAAAGTTGGGAAGGACAACATTGAATTCCCGTTACTTAAATTGGGCGAATTCCAGAAAGTAAAACTGAGAAACCATACCTTGTCATGGGGGAATATAGAAGTTCGCTTATTGGATGAAAATGGTTTGGAACAAGCACATCCCTATGAAATTGACCCTATGACATTGTTGAATTTAAGTAAAGAAGTTAAAGATGACGACTTCTCGAAGTTTGGTTCATTAATTCGGGCTGCCAGGAAAAAAGCAGGACTAACTCAAGAACAATTGGCAGAAAGGAGTGGGACTTCAAGGTTCTATATCTCCCGAATTGAAAACAATAAAACGGATGTTGAATTGTCAACTTTCAGAAAGATTGTGGAGGCTGGTTTGGGCAAACAACTGAAATTGGGCATAGAGTGATCTTGCTTACTTGTTTTTAAACGATCTTATGCAAATCGAATCCGTTTACCTCTAACTTAAATCAATGCAAAAAATTAACATCTTCTGGTTTCGCCGCGATTTACGCTTGAACGATAATCACGGGCTTTACGAAGCCCTGAAAAGCGGTCTTCCCGTATTGCCGGTTTTCATTTTCGATACCGAAATTCTAAATAAATTAAACGACAAGAAAGATGCGCGCTTAAATTTTATCCATTCGAAATTGGAGCATTTAAAGGCTGAATTTGAAAAGCACGGCAGTTCGTTAAAACTTTTTCACGGTAACCCTTTGGATGCTTTTAAAAGTCTGGTGAATGAATTTCATATCGATTCGGTTATCACGAATGCCGACTATGAGCCCTACGGAATAGGCCGCGATGCTGCGGTAAGAGCTTTTCTGGAATCAAAAAACATTGGGTTTAAATCGTTTAGCGATCACGTAATTTTTGAACCGGGCACCATTTTAAAACCCGACAATACTCCCTACACGGTTTTTACTCCGTACAGTAGAAAATGGAAAGCACATTTGGAAAATACTGAACCCGAGTCTTTTCCTTCTGAAAAGTTACTGGGCGCGTTGCTGAAAACAGAAGCCTTCGCTTTTCCGAAATTAGCGGACATTGGTTTCCAGCAAAGCAACGTCCCGGTTCCCGAGCCTGATATTTCGGTACAATTAATTACCCATTATGAAAAGAAACGCAACTTCCCGGCAGCAAACGGAACGTCAAAACTCGGGGTTCATTTGCGTTTCGGAACGGTAAGCATCCGCGAAGTTACCCGGCTTGCGCTCAATTTATCGGAGGTATTTCTGGATGAATTGGTTTGGCGGAATTTCTTTATGGACATTCTTTGGCATTTCCCGCATGTGGAGCACAAGTCGTTCAAACCAAAATACGACCGGATAGAATGGCGCAACAACGAAGCAGAGTTTGAACTGTGGTGCAAGGGCGAAACGGGCTACCCCATGGTGGATGCCGGAATGCGCGAACTGAATGCTACCGGGTTTATGCACAACCGGGTAAGAATGGTGACGGCCAGTTTTCTCGTCAAGCATTTGCTGATCGATTGGCGCTGGGGCGAGGCCTGGTTTGCGGAAAAATTACTCGATTTCGAATTAGCTTCTAACAACGGCAACTGGCAGTGGGCAGCCGGTTGTGGATGTGATGCGGCTCCGTATTTTCGGATTTTCAATCCTGAAGCGCAGCAAAAAAAGTTTGATCCAAAGAGGGAATACATTTTAAAATGGGTACCGGAATATGGTACGGTAAAATATACGCAAGCTATCGTTGATCATAAATTTGCTCGTGAACGCGTTTTGAACGTATACAAAGAGGCTTTGGAATGAAAAATTATTTCTTTTTCCCCTTCAACCAATCGATAACCCGCTTACTCTGCGCACTTTGTATGGGATGCACCACCGCTACAACGTGCCCGTTTTCATCAATCAGAAATTTTTGAAAATTCCATGTCACTTTAGCGTCTAAGGTTCCGTTTTCTTTGCTGCTGGTAAGCCATTTATAAATGGGATGGGCGTCGTCCCCTTTTATCGAAATTTTTGACATCATTGGAAAAGTGATATTGTATTTCTGTGTGCAGAATTCGTAAATCACCGAATCGGAAGCAGGTTCCTGTCCACCAAAATCGTTGCTCGGGAAACCGATAATTTCAAAATCGTTACCTCCGTATTTTTCATACAGTCTTTCCAACTTTTTAAACTGAGGGGTAAGGGTACATTCCGACGCAGTGTTCACAATCATTACTTTTTTACCTTTCAACGTCGAAAAATCAAACGTTGTTCCATCGATGGCTGTTGCAGTAAAATCGTACAACGTTTTATACTGCGTATATGCTTCAACTGAAAATAGGAGCAGTGCAAAAATCAGTAAATTTTTCATGGTGAATGTTTTTTATGAATTGAAAGTTAAGCAATCTCTTACAAATATCGTCGAAATCATGAAAGTTATGCCCGCTTTGTTAATAAAAAGATACCCTATAAAATGCCGATTTGATTATCTTTGGCAACTTACTGCGATTAGTTGGATATGGAAAATTTTATTGTTTCAGCACGAAAATACAGGCCCGATACTTTTGAAACGGTGGTGGCACAATCCTCCATCACGAATACCTTGAAAAATGCCATCAAAAGCAATCAGTTGGCCCATGCTTACTTGTTTTACGGTCCGCGTGGCGTGGGGAAAACCACTTGCGCACGTATTTTTGCCAAAACCATAAATTGTACCAACCTGTCGCCCGAAACCGAAGCCTGCAACAAATGTGATTCGTGTATCGCCTTCAATACCAGCCGTTCATTCAATATCCACGAACTCGATGCTGCCTCCAACAATTCGGTGGACGATATCCGTAATCTCACCGACCAGGTACGAATCCCGCCGCAAATGGGAAAATACAGCGTGTACATTATCGATGAGGTGCACATGCTCTCGGCACAAGCGTTTAACGCCTTTTTGAAAACGCTGGAAGAACCGCCAAAACATGCTATTTTTATTTTGGCCACCACGGAGAAACATAAAATAATCCCTACCATTTTGTCACGTTGTCAAATTTTCGATTTTAATCGGATTGGTGTGGAAGATATTGCCAAACATTTGGAATTTGTGGCCAAAAGCGAAGGCGTAGAAGCAGAGCCTGAGGGACTGAACGTAATTGCTCAAAAAGCCGATGGCGCAATGCGCGATGCACTTTCTATCTTCGACCAAATAGTGAGTTTCTCAGGAAAAACAATTACTTATCAGGACATCATTACCAACTTAAATGTGTTGGATTACGATTATTATTTCCAATTGGTGGATCAGTTTCTGAAAAATGACGTGCCACAAGTGCTGCTTATCTTCAACGATATTTTAAATCACGGTTTCGACGCGCATCATTTTATTACAGGACTTAGCGGTCATTTTCGCGATTTGCTGGTGTGCAAAGACCCCGGAACGGTAAAGCTTTTAGAGGTGGGCCGAGAAACCAAAGAACGCTATCGCACGCAGGCGCAAATTGCCGACAGTACATTCCTGTTGGAAGCTCTACAAATAAGCAACGACTGCGATTACAGATATAAACTGAGCCAAAATAAACGGCTGTTGGTTGAATTGGCTTTAATCCGGATAGCACAGCTTACCTTAAAAAAAAAATAGTTGACCCCGCGGAATCCGAATTCGTACTCGAACCTATTTTCTCCGGGCAAGACATTGCTGCTGAAAGCACGGTTAAAAAAGTAAGTGTACATTCTCCTCAAGTAGCAAAAGCACCTGAAACTTCTAAAATCCCTCAAGCGAGAAAGATTGCAAAAGCCACAGCTGGGAATTTTAGTACGCCATCCGTTAAAGATGCCTTGATGGGCCGATACAAAAACGACACACAGCTTTCGGCCAAAGAGCAGCATAAAATGTACTCCAACATCGACCAAAAGGAAGAGTTTACTCCGGAAGTTTTAAAAACGACATGGGAAGCTTTTGTTTCGAAGCTTGATGATCGCCCTAATCTGCAATCAACGCTTGCCTACGTGCCAGAGCTTAAAGAAAATTTTCAGCTTTATCTCGAGATTGAGAATACGGTTCAGGAAGATCTCATAAATAGCATAAAAACGGAACTTGTGTCGTGGCTGAGGAAGGAATTGAAAAACTCAAAAATTAACCTGATAACGGTAGTTACCGAAAAAGCCAAAGGCCGTATGATTTATACGGATGCCGAAAAATTCGATGAACTGCTTAAAAAGAATCCAAATTTGGCATTATTGAAACAAAAGTTGAATCTTGATTTCGGACAGTAGGGACGTTGGGTAAACATTATTTATTAATGATTATTTATTACTGATTATTTATTAATGCCAATCAAGGGTTGAAATTGAAATTATAAATTTTAAATCCCCTTAGTAGGATTGATTGCTATCTTTAGAAAGGTAATTTTCCCAGATCCAAATTGCCTCCGGATAGTATGATCCCCGTTTTTTTGTTTTGAATATTGATTTTCCCTTCTAAAATGGCAGCGAGAGGAACGGCCGAAGAAGGTTCGATAATGATTTTCATTCGTTCCCAAATCATGCGCATTGCTGCAACTATGTTTTCTTCGCTAACGGTTACTATCCCGTCCACTTTTTTGGTGATAATGGCAAAATTTCGCTCTCCCAGCGAAGTCAACAGCCCATCGGCAATGGTTTTCGGATTGACCGAAGGAATCAATTCTTTTTTTTGGAAGGAACGGAAAGCATCGTCTGCTCCCGCAGGTTCGGCACCTATTACTTGACAATTGGGCATCAAATATTTTGTTGATAGTGCAGTTCCGCTTAACAGTCCACCTCCGCCAACAGGTGCAATTATGATATCAAATTCCCCGGCAGCCTCAATCAATTCTTTGGCGGCAGTACCCTGTCCGGCAATTACATGGAAATTGTTGTAAGGATGTATTTCGGTTGCTCCCGTTTTTGCAATGACTTTTGCCAAAGTGCTCTCACGAGCCTGCAGGTTAGGTTCGCAAAATGTGATTTGTGCACCGTAACCGGCAACGGCTTTCTTTTTTATTTTGGGTGAATTATCGGGCATAACAATGTGTGCTTTAATTCCGCGCATCCTCGCTGCCAGGGCCAACGCCGCTGCATGGTTTCCGGACGAATGGGTAGCAACCCCTTTTTGAGCATCATCCTCTGTCAATGAAAAAACAGCATTGCACGCTCCCCGGAACTTGAATGCCCCTACTTTCTGGAAATTCTCACATTTAAAGAAAAGCTCACCGCCCACGATTCCATTAATGCTCGAAGATGTTAAAACAGGAGTTCGATGCGCATATTTTTTAATGATTTCATGCGCCGCTTCGACGTCCAAGAAATTGGGTGAAAAGGACATGCTTAACTCAGTTTTTGTTTGACTTCAACTTTTAACAATGGGAGATGGTTTTTAATAATTACCCAAATAATAGAATTGTCGATACTGTCGTAGGCATGAATAATACGATTTCTCAGCCCGATGATTTGACTTGCATTCTGAAGCTTATCCAGATCGCTCAACTTGTCATATTTATTTGCAGCCTCACCAATAATACCTAGTTGCCGTTCTACCGCACTGCAAGTTTTCTTGTCTTTTGAATAATTAAGAAAAGAATCGGTATGGGCAATGAACTCTTCAATAAGTCCAATTGCAAAAAGAATATCATCCAGATATTTTTTACTTTGAAGCGTCATATATTAATACTTTTGATGCGTCAATGCTTAGTTTTAAATAAGGATTTCGTACAGATTGACCCGTCAATAAATCCACTCTCTTTTTGAAAAAATCTTCTAATTTATCCCATAGAGATAATATCTTTTCTCCTCTCAACAAAGGATCGGGTTCATCGATTTCAACGATTAAATCAATATCGCTTTTTTCAAAATCAAAATCATTGGTCACTGCTGAACCAAACGCGAACAAATACTTTACCCGATGCTCCTTGCACAGCCCGTTAAAATCTTGTTTGTTATTCTTAATCAGTTCGTTGATAATCATGCTTCAAAGATAAGCTAAATCGTCTTCCCTACAATCCTTCAATCAGCTTTTTCATGATCAGCGTCATTTTGGGTTCGGCTTTCATGGCAACTTCCTGCACTTCTTCGTGTGATATTTCTACGATTTCGCCGGGCACACCACTATCGGTAACAATCGAAATCCCAAACACTTTCAAGCCCATATGGCGCGCAACAATCACTTCGGGCACAGTGGACATTCCAACCAAATCAGCTCCCATAAGGCGGAACATTTTATACTCAGCAGGCGTTTCAAAAGTGGGTCCCGAAACACCTACATAAACTCCTTCTTTCACAGAAATACCATTTTTGAGGGCGATAAATTTTGCTTTGCTTCGCAACCTTTCATCATAGCATTTACTCATGTCGGGAAAGCGTACCCCCAGCTTGTCGTTGTTTTTTCCGCGCAGGGGATGCTCGGGAAAGAAATTGATGTGGTCGCTGATCAACACAATTTCACCCACAGTCCATTCGGGGTTTAATCCTCCGCTCGCATTGGAAACGAAAAGGTGGGAAATGCCCACAAATTTTAGAGCACGAACCGGGAAGGTAACCTCTTCCATGGAATAACCTTCGTAGAAATGGAAACGGCCTTGCATGGCAAGTACTTCACGTTTTCCCAGTTTTCCATAAATTAGCCGTCCGGCATGGCCTTGAACGGTAGATACCGGAAAGTTCGGGATTTCAAAATAAGGAATCGATTCAATGATTTCGATTTCATTGACCAATCCGCCCAGGCCGGTGCCTAAGATAATCCCGATTTCAGGCGTCGCGTTTATTCTTCCTTTGATGTAGTTCGCGGTTACTTTTATTTTCTCCAACATATTTTAAAATTTTCTTGTTAAATTCTTTTCCTTCGTCGTCGAGAAATTTAACCTTCATGGGTAAATAATACAACGAGTTTTTGAAGCTGTCATCTATATCTTCGCGGTGTTTCAGCCGCATCGAATCTTTTTCTGTAGTAATTATAATTTTGTTTTCGGATTGCAAGGCACTGAATTTTTGCATAATTCGGTTCAGATCCCCGGGTGTGTAATAATGGTGGTCGGGAAAAGAAAGCACCTCCGTTTGTTTCGAAAACTGTTTCAAATGGTCTTGAATGAGTTTCGGCGAAGCAATCCCGGTCACAATCAATATGGCGAAGCGCTTTTCGGTGTAAAATGATTCTTCCAATTTATTTGCCGAAAAAACCGGTTCCAACTTTTTGTATTCCAGTGAAGTGAAAAACAGATTTTGATAGGGGCGTAAAGCCACATCTTTCTGCAATATGCGGCGCATGATTGGAGTTACCTCTTTGGGGCATTTAGTGATGATAATAATGTTTGCCCTGCGCATTTGCGAAACCCCTTCTCGCAACAGCCCCACCGGTAAAAGCGAATCCTCTTTAATCGGGCGGTTGTAGTCGATAAGCAGAATATTCAATCCCGGAGTGATGCGCCGATGTTGAAACGCATCGTCAAGGACGATTACATCGGGCGATTTTTCATCTTTGGAATGCAGTAATTTCTCCACCCCGGCTACCCGGTTTTCGCAAACGGAAACGGTAATTTCCGGGAAGCGGTTTTTTATTTGGAGCGGTTCGTCGCCGGTTTCCAAAACGGTAGAATCGGTTTCCACATAACGGAAGCCGGAAGTTTTTCGTTTATAACCCCGGCTCAGGGTAGCCACACCAAATTTATCCTTCAGCAAGCGCACCAAGTATTCAACGTGCGGCGTTTTTCCTGTGCCACCCACCGTAATGTTGCCGATAGAAATAACGGGAACATCAAATTCTTTCGATTTCAGGAGGTTGAGGTCATATAAACTGTTCCGGAAAGAAACACCGATTCCGTACAGCCACGACAAGGGATACAAAAGGATTTTCCACATAGTATCATTTTTTTAGCGCGGGCTTCGCTTCGAGCAAAACCCGCGCTAAACAATCAATTCACAAAAATATCGTAAGGCATTCTGGCATAAATACCGTTCAAACCAGTCATTTTTTTGAAATATTCGTAATAGCGGTATGTTTCGCCCAATTCGTTTTTGAGGAAACGAGCGCGGACATTGTTGCCTCCGGTTTTAAAAAGCTCCTCGAAAGGGTTGGGCAGCGCGGGTAGCGAAACGGTTCGGTATTCTTCTAATCCTTCCATTTCAGCAGCTAAGGCAATGGCATGGTTCAGACCCCCATACTCGTCAACCAGCCCAATTTCCATAGCGTTTTCGCCGCTCCAAACACGGCCCTGCCCAATTTCGTCAACCTGTTCCTTTGTCATTCCGCGTCCTTCGACCACGTGCGAAATAAAGGTGTCGTAACCTTCTTCAATCGTTGTCTGTAGCATTTGCCGTTCATAATCGGTCATGGGGCGGGTCAGGGTGAGCAAGTCGGAGTTTTTATTGGTTTTAACGACATCGGTAGTGATGCCCAGTTTGTCGTTCAGCAATTCGCCAAAATTAGGAATGATACCGAAAATTCCGATGGAACCTGTGATGGTATTTGGGCTTGCCACAATTTTATCGGCCGGGCAGGCGATGTAATATCCGCCCGATGCAGCCACATCGCCAAAAGAAACTACTAATGTTTTTTCCTCAGCAGCCAATTTTACTTCCCGCCAAATTGTTTCCGAATCGAAAACAGCTCCACCGGGGGAGTTAACGCGCAACACAATTGCCTTGTAACTGCTGTCTTGCCTTACTTTGCGGATTTCTTTCCCTAACTTTTCCCCATCGATAAAGTCATCGCCCAAAGACATACTCATTCCGATTTCGCCAGTAGCGTAAATCACTGCAATTTTATTTCGGCTGAATTTTTTCCCTTTGGCCGGAACTTTTGCATAATCGGGCACTCCGATAACCGGGACACCTTCCGTGCCTTCTATTCCGGCAATTTCGCGCAAGTCGTCCAGCACCTGGTCTTTATATTTCGCGGCATCCACCAATCCCGACTCAACCGCTTTTTCACCCTTTTTGAAGGTTTGAACTTCGTCGGCCAGTTCATTTAACTGGTCAATCGTCAGGTTCCTTTTTTCTGAAATTCCTTTCAACATATGGTTCCATAAACTTCCCATGTAGGTCAATTGCTGTTCGCGGTTTTCTTCGCTCATCTTTTCGAGCATAAAGGGTTCAACGGCGGCTTTGAATTTTCCGTGGCGGACAATTTGCATTTCAACCCCTATTTTATTGAGGGCATTTTTGTAAAACATCATTTCTCCGCCTAAACCGCGGAAATCAACGGCAACCTCCGGATGCACAACAATTTGGTCGGCAACCGTGGCAAGGTAATATCCTTTTTGGTCCAACATCATTTGCTCGGCGTGTGCATAAATGGGTTTGTCGCATTCTTTTTTAAAGTCGATCAAGGCATTTCTTATTTCTTCTACGGTGGCCATTCCTCCGCCTACAATCGACAGTTTCAGATAAATTCCCTTAATCTTGTCATCGGTTTTTGCCTTTTCCAACGAGGAAAAAATATCATCGAGGCCGATGGTTTTCATTTGTGGGAACCCGGGGATATCCAGATTCTCAAAAGGATCGTTCGGTGCACGGTCAACAATTTGCCGACTCAAATCTACCACCAGCATCGAATTGTCTTTAACTGTGACCTGCTTTTCGGTGGAGGCAATAATGGCTCCAATGACCATGAACAAAAGAAGCATTCCGATAATCGCAACTGCAAATACACCAACAACGGTGGCTAAAACATATTTGAAAAACTCTTTCATATAGATTGTGATTTTATTTTTGACTACTTTTAAATTTCAAACAAATTTGTAACTAGTATTTAATAAAGAATTACAAATATAAGATTCTATGCACAAGGTCTTTCTCGGAATAGGTGGAAATGTGGGAAATAAACAAAAGAATTTTAACGAAGCATTGATTTTGGTTGAAAAGCACTTGGGGGAAATTGTGAAAACCTCATCGATTTACGAAACGCCACCCTGGGGGTTCCATGCGGATGAAAACTTTTGGAATCAGGCAATTCTGATTAAAACAGATTTATCCGCCCATATTTTGATTTCCGAGATTCATAAAATAGAAATGCATTTTGGTCGCCAGCGGGAAGCTGACGGTCATTATTCGTCGCGAGAGATGGACATCGATATTTTGTATTTCGACGAAGAGCATATTGAAAATGAGTCATTGACGGTTCCGCACCCGCGCATCGCACAGCGTAAATTTGTGTTGGTGCCCTTGGTTGAAATCGACCCGGACTTTGTACATCCGTTGCTGCATCAAAGCAATTTCCAACTGTTAGAAAACTGCAAGGACGGATCGGTGATAAAGAGGGTGGAGAATACTAATTCTCAGTAAAATCTTTGTGGGTAACAACACTCACAGTTATATCCGGATAGTATTGTTGAAGGGTTTGAAACGATTTTGGAACCGATGTTTTTTCCCATTTAATCTCGATGGCTTCCATTCCGGTTTCATTTTGAACAATAAAATCGATTTCGGTTTGATTGGTTGTTCGCCAAAAATTTATCTTATCGAACGAATACAAATCATTGGAAATACGTTCGGTAAAATAAAAATTTTCAAAAAGCTTACCCACATCCTGTCGTTGCAAAATCGGTTGAAACTGGTTTAAAATGTAATTTCGCAGTCCCAAGTCCAAAAAATAAATCTTGGGGGTTTTCGTGATTTCCTTGCTGTAATTTTTGTAAAACGGATAAACTCTGGAACAAATGAAAGTATATTCTAAAATGTTAAGGTAAC
Organism: uncultured Maribellus sp.; assembly: GCA_964572085.1. Classification (GTDB taxonomy): domain Bacteria; phylum Bacteroidota; class Bacteroidia; order Bacteroidales; family Prolixibacteraceae; genus Draconibacterium. Next base: position 23,466 of record CAZNEV010000007.1, read on the forward strand.
GTTCAATTTCTTGCCGGTTGAGGGCTACTACTTTTGTGAGTGAGTGGATGTTGAGCAAATCTCCCGTTTGGTTGGCCAAGTGAACCAGAAGTTTATTAAAACCGTCAACTTTTTCCAATTGCAAAAAATCAGTCAAATCCTTTTGAATGTAACTTTGATAAATATCCCGTAACCGGAGCTTTTTTTCCAAACGGTCAGTTTCTTTTGCCACCGACGGATAACTCCCAAAAATCATCATTTGGTACAAGGCCTCTGTTTTCGTAATGGGGGCAGCAAACTCCAAAAATTCGGAAAACGATAGCCGATTGATTTGAAAAATTCTTGCCCTTCCCACTAAATGTTCACGGGTTTTCGCCTTGATTTCCAACTGCGACGAGCCGCTGTAAATAATTTTGACATTCCTTTTTAAATCGAACACTTCTTTCAAAAACAATCCCGGCGAGTTCAAACGCTGGATTTCGTCGATAAATACATATTTCTTCTCGTGTCCGTTGCCCAAGAAATGCAAGAAATCAGGAACAGATGCAAAAAGTTCGTGCAACTTCAAATCGTCTAAGTTGAAATAAAAAATGGAGAAAACGCTGATTTTATTTTTCAAAAGGTGGTCGATCATCAAATAGATAATAGAGCTTTTCCCCACCTGACGGCTGCCCACCAAACCAAGAATCAGTTCGTTTCGAAGATTTTGGACCAACACTTTAAATATGTTCCTGCCCTTCAATTTGAATGAATACTCCGAATTGTTCCGCCAAGGATTTTGCAAGGCAAATATTTCTGAAATCATAGTAAACTAGTTTATTTCTCAAAAATAACAAAAATAAACTAGTTTGTTTTTTTGAAACAGTGAAAATTAACTGCCCCCTGACCATTTTTGTCAAATTTGGCGATAGATCAGTAGTTCACACAAAATTGTAGTCAAAAATTAAGTTAGAAATACTATTTTTATGAAATTCTAAAATTGATAAATTAAATACGACTATGATAAAAATCGACAGCAATTTAAAACCCTCCGATCTGTCCAAGAAACTGCAGCTTTTTTGGGAATTTTCCGGCGAGAAAATAAAGGAGATCGACAAAAACTATGATGCTAAGAGAGGTTCACCGGTATTTACCGTAAACGGAAAATATTCCACACGCGGTTGGACAGAATGGACACAAGGTTTTCAGTTGGGCTCGGCTATTTTGCAATTCGATGCCACCAGGGATTTGCACTTTCTGGAAACGGGACGAAAAGCAACGGTTGAAAAAATGGCGCCACACGTTAGCCACACCGGTGTTCACGACCACGGTTTCAACAATTTGAGCACCTACGGGAATTTACTCCGTTTGATGAATGAAGGTAAAATCCCCTTCAATGAATGGGAAAAGAACTTTTACGAATTGGCCGTGAAAATTTCGGGAGCGGTACAAGCTGCCCGCTGGACAAAAATTAAAGACGGTGGTTTCATCTATTCGTTCAACGGCCCGCATTCCTTGTTTGTGGATACCATTCGCTCCGTTCGGATTTTAATGAAAAGCCACCTGTTGGGGCATGTTTTTCAAGGTGAAGGCGATGTAGCTATCTCCCTTTTGGACCGAGGGATTCAACATATTTTGGCTACCGCGGAATATTCAGTGTATTACGGCGAAGGTCGCGACAGCTATGATGTTTGGGGCCGGACGGCACACGAAAGCATTTTTAATGTGAACGACGGAAATTTCCGCTGCCCGAACTCGCAGCAGGGCTACTCCGGCTTTTCAACCTGGACCCGTGGATTGGCATGGGCCATGCTTGGTTTCTCTGAAGAGCTTGAATTAATGGAAGCCCTTTCTGACGAAGAATTGAAAGAATGGGGCGGAAAAACAGAAATTGAAAAGACAATGCTGAAAGCAGCCCGCGCAACCTGCGATTTTTATATTGAAAACACGCCCGTTGACGGAATTCCGTATTGGGATGCCGGTGCACCAAACCTGCATAAATTAGAGGATTACCTCAACCGGCCGTCCGATCCGTTTAACAATTGGGAACCCGTGGACAGTTCTGCAGCGGCAATTGGCGTTCAAGGGTTACTGCGTTTGGGCAAATATTTAAGTGAAAAAGGAGAACCGGAAGCAGGCGAAAAATACTGGCAAGCGGGATTGACGGTGATGAACTCTTTGCTGGATTACCCTTACCTGAGCACCGATCCAAAACATCAAGGCTTGATTTTGCATAGCGTTTATCATCAACCCAACGGGTGGGACAATGTACCGGACGGGCAAAAAATTGCCAGCGGCGAATCCACGATGTGGGGCGATTACCATGCCCGCGAAGCAGCACTTTATTTACAGCGGATAATTAATGAAGAGAAATATTATACGTTTTTTTAGGGCCTCTCTCTGTAAAGCCGTTTGTTGGCAGCTGTCATTCCGAGTCAAAATCCAGTTTTTTTGATTGGCATAATGAGGAAATGACAGACTGCTCGAAGCCACCATTCCCGCGAAGGCGGGAATCTGTTCCTTTAATGCTGGGATTCCCGCCTTCGCGGGAATGAAGTGCATTTAGAATCTGTCATTCGTAAAGCATCTGATATACAGGTAATAATATAAATCTGTCACTGGCAGATACGAAGAGGAATCCATTTCTATTTGATGAGAGATTTCTCCTTCGGAGCCCATGGCATATCGCAATACGGGAGATGACAGCAAGAATGTGCTGTTATTGATAGGAGAGGGAACAAGAGAGGAAAATTGATTTTCGCAGTGGAAGTTTAAAACGCACATTGAATCCAAAGAAGGATTGACTAAATTTGTTCAAAATTTTGAGAGATGAATATACAAACAGAGAAATTGGAATCGATAGAAAGAGGGCTTATAGATACTGATTTTTCAAAACTCTGCGTTCACACCCTCACCACGAAACCCTGGGATTTGCGGCAGTGTGTCGAAAGTTACAGTGCTGCCGGGATTCACGGAATTACAATCTGGCGCAACGTATTGGAAAATAAAAACCTGAAAGCCGCCAAACAATTGCTCGACGACCACAACATGGAGGTGGTTTCCATAGCCCGTGGTGGTTTTTTTCCTTCAGTAGAAACTAAAAATCGGCAAGCAGCTATCGACGATAATTTGTGGGCGATAGAGCAAGCCGCAGCAGTGGGTGCACCGCTTATCGTGTTGGTTTGCGGTGCCGACGGGCGGCAATCGCTGGAAAAATCGCGCGATCAAATTCAGGAAGGAATTCTCCGAATTCTACCTGAAGCTAAAGCTACAAACGTAAAACTGGCTATCGAGCCGCTGCACCCGATGTATGCCGGCGACCGTTCGGCCATAAATACCCTTGCGCAGGCCAACGATATGGCAGAAATGATCAACTCTGATTTTGTTGGGATTGCCGTTGATGTCTATCATTTGTGGTGGGACAATAATCTTCAACAAGAAATTATTAGATGCGGGAAAAATGGTAATCTTCTGGCTTTTCATGTGTGTGATTGGAACGTCCCGACTATCGATTTCCTGAACGACCGCGGATTAATGGGCGACGGATGTATCAATATTAAACAAATTCGTGGGTGGGTCGAAGAAACCGGCTTTAACGGTTACAACGAAGTGGAAATATTCTCGACAAAATACTGGGCAATTAATCAAAACGAATACCTTAAAAAAATAAAAAAAGCATATTTACAATTCACTTGAACTTACAGGCTATGATACACAAAGTAGGAATAATCATGAATGGCGTAACAGGCCGGATGGGAACCAACCAACACCTGATGCGCTCAATTGTCGAAATTATCAAACAAGGCGGTGTGCAGGTCAGCCCGTCTGAATTTATTATGCCCGATCCGGTGTTGGTGGGACGTAACGAAATCAAACTGAAAAAGCTGGCGGAACTATCGGGTGTGGAAAAATGGACCACTGATTTGGATTCGGTGATGAACGATCCGAATTATCAAATTTATTTCGATGCCCAAACCACCGGACGCCGCGCCGCGGCAGTTAAGCAGGCGGCCAGGGCGGGTAAGCACGTGTATTGCGAAAAACCGGTGGCAACCGATACCAAAACCGCGCTTGAACTGTACAAAGTTTGCGAAGAAGCTGGCGTAAAGCACGGCGTTGTTCAGGATAAATTGTGGCTGCCCGGATTATTGAAACTGAAACGGCTAATGGAAAACGGTTTCTTCGGGAAAATACTTTCGGTACGGGGTGAGTTCGGTTATTGGGTGTTTGAGGGGCATACCGTTTCGGCACAACGCCCAAGCTGGAACTACCGCAAAGAAGACGACGGCGGAATTATCGTCGATATGCTCTGCCATTGGCGCTACGTGCTTGATAATCTTTTTGGCGAAGTGAAAGGCGTTTCTTGCCTTGGCGCCACTCATATTCCCGAACGCATTGACGAACAGGGGAAACCTTATAAATGTACCGCCGACGATGCCGCTTACGCTACTTTTGAATTGGAAGGCGGGGTGATTGCCCATTTCAATTCTTCCTGGGTAACCCGTGTGCGCCGCGACGATTTGCTGACACTTCATGTGGACGGAACGAAAGGATCGGCTGTTGCCGGCTTGCGCGATTGTTGGACACAACACTACGGAAATACCCCAAAACCGGTGTGGAACCCCGACATTCCAAACCCGATTAATTTTTATGAAGGCTGGAGTAAAGTGCCGGAACAAGAGCATTTCGACAATGCTTTTAAAGCGCAGTGGGAACTTTTCCTGAAACATGTGGTAAAAGACGAACCTTTCCGCTGGAATTTACTGGAAGGGGCAAAAGGCGTCCAACTAGCTGAAAAAGGATTGGAAAGCTGGGCGAAAAAATGTTGGGTGGAGGTAAGCCCAATAAACCCTTAAGCCCGATCAGCCCCCTTCTTATTCCCCCCGAGGGGGAAGGATAAGAAAACTGCTGCGAAGCTACCCGTAATAATTGAAGAAAATAAGAAATAATTAATAAGAAATGACGAAGATCAAAGGGGGAAGATTCAATCAGTATAGAACAATTACTTGCTAATTTCTTATTCCCTGCCCGTCCCTGTCCGACAGAGTCATCCAGACGGGCTTGTTGGATGTTTCTTATTCATAAAGTGGAGGAATAAAAAAGAAAATTATGAAAGAAAAAACAAATAAGTCCGGTTCTAAAAAGTCTCCCCTCCGGGGAGATTTAGAGGGGCTTGGGGTTGCTCTAATCACCGGGGGCTCACGAGGCATCGGGTTTGGGATTGCAAAAGAACTTGCAAAAATCGGGTTCAACCTTGCAATCAATGGAGTAAGAAACCAGGATTCGGTTCAGCCGGTTTTGGATGAATTGAAAAATTATGGCGTTGAAGTTTGCTATGTTCAGGGCGACGTTTCAAAAAAAGCAGATCGCGAAAAAATATTCAGCAAAATAATGGATGAATTTGGCCAACTGAATGTTTTGGTGAACAATGCCGGAATTGCTCCGCGCGAAAGAAAAGACATCCTGGAAGCCACTGAGGACATTTTTGATGAAACACTAAACATCAACCTGAAAGGCCCGTATTTTTTAACGCAAAAGATTGCAAACTATTTCGTTCAAAAGAAACTGGAAAACCCGGATTTTGAAGCGTGCATCATCAATGTTTCGTCGATTTCGGCAACGGTAGCTTCAGTGAACCGAGGCGAATACTGCATATCAAAAGCTGGGATTGCCATGGCCACAAAACTTTGGGCTGCACGTTTGGGCGAATTCAATATTCCCGTTTACGAAATTCAGCCCGGAGTCATAAAAACCGATATGACTTCTGGCGTAACGGAAAAATACGATCGCCTATTTGAACAAGGCTTGAGCATCCAAAAACGATGGGGCTTGCCCGAAGATGTGGGCAAGGTTGCTGCGGGCATGGCAAGCGGAATGCTGCCCTATTCCACCGGACAAGTAGTTTTGGTAGATGGCGGTATGACCGTGCAGCGGCTTTAATCAATCCACTCAAATCCACAATACGGAACCAAAACTTTCGGGATTTTAATTCCTTGCGGGGTTTGGTTGTTTTCTAATAACGCGGCAACAATGCGCGGTAAAGCGAGAGCACTGCCGTTCAGGGTGTGCGCCAGTTGCGGTCGTTTATTGTTTTCGTCGCGGTAGCGCAATTTCAAACGGTTGGCCTGAAACGACTCAAAGTTGGAGACCGAACTCACTTCCAACCACATTTTCTGGGCTGCGGAAAATACTTCAAAATCGTAGGTTAATGCCGAAGTAAAACCCATGTCGCCGCCACACAAGCGCAACACGCGATAAGGCAGTTCCAACTTTTCCACCAGCGAAGTCACATGTTTTACCATTTCGTCCAGAATCTCGTATGATTTTTTGGGATGCGCAATCTGCACTACTTCCACTTTGTCGAATTGGTGAAGGCGGTTTAACCCGCGCACATCTTTTCCATATGACCCGGCTTCGCGACGAAAACAGGCACTGTATGCGGTATTTTTGTAAGGTAAGTCTTTGGCGTCTAAAATCACGTCGCGGTAGATGTTGGTTACCGGCACTTCGGCAGTGGGGATGAGGTACAAATTGTCTTCGGTGACGTGGTACATTTGCCCTTCTTTGTCGGGTAACTGGCCGGTCCCAAACCCCGAGGCTTCGTTTACCATAAGCGGCGGTTGAATTTCTTCGTAGCCCGTATTTCGTGCTTCGTCTAAGAAAAAGCTGATTAATGCCCGTTGCAACCGCGCGCCTTTCCCACGGTAAACCGGGAAGCCTGCGCCAGTGAGTTTCACGCCCAATTCAAAATCGATGAGCTTGTATTTCTGTGCCAATTCCCAGTGGGGGAGGGCATCTTCTTCTAAAGCCGGTATTTCCCCTGCCGATGTTACAATTTCGTTGTCGGCAGCACCTTTGCCCTCCGGTACCGAATCGTGCGGCAGGTTGGGCAGTTGAACTTGCAACAGATAAACCTGTTCTTCGATGGCTGCAAATTGCTGGTCGTATCCTTTGATGTTTTCTTTTAACACCGTGGTTTTTTCTTTTGCTGCATCGGCTTCCGCCTTTTTGCCTTCGCGGAACAAACTCCCGATTTCTTTCGACAGCGAATTCATTTCGGCTTTTGCCTGTTCGGCCTGCACCTGCAATTTATTTTTTTGTTGATAGAGTTCCGTGATAGTGGAAACAATCGCCGACGCATCAAAATTTTTGCGTTTCAGTTTAGCAATTACTAATTTGGGGTTGTCTTGTATAAATTTTAGATTGAGCATGTTTGTTATTTAAGATGAAAGCACAAAACTAACAAATGAATTTGTTTTGAATTTTGAGGGCAGCGAATTTTTTTGTGGAGAAGTTATGAGTTTTGCAATAAACTTAGAAAAGTCAGCGCATGACTATCGCAACTGTGGAGAGCAGTCATACGATGACTTACTAGCAACAAAAAAAATCTCCTGTCGTAAACGGACAGGAGATTTTTTACTGTTGCAGATTGAATCCGGCTTATTTTTTAATAACGCCGTCCAATTTGTCTTGCCGTTCTTTCAACTCATCCCATTTCCCGTCGGCAGCCAATTGAGCTTGCTCCGGCCAGGTTGTTGGGTTATGCGAGGCAAAACTTCCACCTGCTTCAGCTAAAATTTCTTTTAATTTCTCAGGGTCTGCTGCTGCCAATTTAGCATACGAATTGATGCCTGCTTTGGTAAATATCTCAGCGATTTTTGGGCCGATTCCTTCAATCTTTTTCAAATCGTCGGCTTTAGCTGCTTTCTTTGCAGGGGCTTTTGGAGCTGCTTCTTCAATAACTTCAGCTTTAACTGTTTCTTTTTTTGCAGTTTTTGCAACAGGGGCTTCAGCCACTGCCACATCAACTTCCACAATGGGGGCTACCGACACAAACGAGCGGCTTCCTCTTTTTTTCTTAAAAACAACAGTTCCGTCGGTTAATGCAAACAGGGTATGATCTTTTCCCATTCCTACATTTTCGCCCGGATGATGTTGCGTGCCACGCTGGCGGATTAATATGTTACCAGCTTTTGCAAACTGACCACCGTAGATTTTTACTCCCAGTCGTTTGCTTTCCGATTCGCGTCCGTTTTTCGAACTACCTACACCTTTCTTATGAGCCATGGTAAATTTCCTTTTTTATTGTCCAACTATGGTTTCTACTTGAATCTTCGTAAACTGCTGACGGTGACCGTTTTTCTTTTTGTAACCTTTTCTGCGTTTCTTTTTGAAGATAATTACTTTGTCGCCTTTTACGTGTTCCAACACTTTGGCGGTTATTTTCGCACCTTTCACGGTGGGGGTCCCAATGGCAATGGTGCCATCGTTGTCAACAAGCAATACTTTCTCAAAATCAACCGAATCGCCTTCTTTGGCATCCAACTGATGTACAAAAAGTTTCTTGTCTTTTTCTACTTTAAACTGTTGCCCTGCAATTTCTACAATCGCGTACATAATTTCAATTTTAATGTTTACACCGGCAGGCGGGATTCCCTTTGGCTTCCTCTTTTTTAGCCTGAACGGATTATTTTTCGGACTGCAAAAGTAGTTGTTTTTATAGGATTGACAAATATATGGCGATTTATTTTCAAGATGGCTTGGTCGGTATCTTATTCTGGCAACTAAATTTCTTTTTCCACGAATTACCTGAATTGCACGAATAAAGTGAGGAGGGAAGAACCGACCGTTCTTTTTCCTTTAGAACGGTTCTCTATGCAATTATTTGCCAGCTTCCCCGAAATGAGTTTTCCATTTTCCCCAATAACCAAAAATGATTGTTATATTTGTTTTCGCAGAAAATATAGGTCAGAGTAAACATGCAAAAAATACGTTTAAATATTTTAGGGTTGTCGGTAAGTCAAACACAGTCAGGTGCTTATGCCCTTGTTCTCGCAGAGGAAAATGGCGACCGCCGTATCCCTATCATTATCGGCCCGGTTGAGGCCCAAGCCATTGCCATTCAATTGGAAGGTTTAAAACCGCCACGTCCTTTAACCCACGATCTCATAAAAAACATGGCCCTTGCCTTCGACATTGTGTTGATTGAGGTGAGCATCTATAAATTGGAAGAGGGCATTTTTTACTCCGAATTGCTATGCGAAATGGACGGCAAAGAAACCCGTATCGATTCGCGGACTTCGGATGCCGTTGCTTTGGCACTGCGCTTTAGGTGCCCCATTTACACTACAGAAGAAATCCTCAAAAAGGCCGGCATCGTGCTGGAGTTGGAAGACGAAAATTCGCCCATCCGCAGTTTCGAAGGCGACGACGTGGAATCCGCCGGTACTTCGTCGTATTCCCAGTATTCTTTTAATGAACTGAAGGAAATGTTGAGCGAAGCCGTTCAGCATGAGGATTACGAGAAAGCCTCCGTGATTCGTGATGAACTGAAAAAGCGCGAAAAATAACATAAGGCATTTATGAAAAATTTTCTTGTCCTGCTGGTATTCCTTGCCGGCATTTTGTTTTTTCACACAGCTCTTGCACAAAACACCATTGTTGCCCCCGACTATGCCGACACGCAGGTGGAAGTTCCAAAAACAGAAAGGAATGCAAATTTGCTCACAGCGGTGGAGCCTTCGTTTAGTCTCACTGCCATAGGTAGAGGTATTCTGGGCATGGCCGTTTTGTTGCTTATTGGTTTTGTGCTGAGCCAAAACCGGAAAAATATCCCATGGAAAACTGTTTTTGTTGGGTTGACCATTCAAATCATACTTGCTGTGGGAGTTTTGTATGTGCCTTTTATTCGTTCGTCGTTTGAGTTTTTTGGGCAGATTTTTGTGAAAATCCTCGATTTCACCAAAGCAGGTAGCGAATTTCTGTTGGGCGATTTAATGAACGCCGAAATGTACGGTTTCATTTTCCTTTTTCAGGTGCTGCCCACCATCATTTTCTTTTCGGCGCTCACCAGCCTGCTTTTCTATTGGGGCATTATCCAGAAAGTAGTTTGGGCATTGGCTTGGGTTTTCACCAAAGCATTGAAAATTTCTGGAGCTGAAGCTCTTTCTGTGGCCGGAAACATATTTTTAGGACAAACCGAATCGCCCTTGATGATAAAGGCCTATCTCGACAAAATGAGCAAATCGGAAATGCTTTTGGTGATGACCGGCGGAATGGCGACGCTGGCCGGCGGGGTGCTGGCCGCGTATATCGCCCTCTTGGGTGGTAACGACCCGGTTTTGCGCCTGGAATTTGCCAAACACCTTTTGGCGGCGTCGATTATGGCAGCCCCGGCAGCTATCATTTTCTCTAAAATGCTCATTCCGCCCACCGATAAAATCAACGAACAAATTGAGGTGAACAAAGAGAAAATCGGGAGCAACGTGCTGGACGCCATTACCAATGGTACCAGTGAAGGGGTAAAATTGGCCGTGAACGTGGCCGCCATGCTTCTGGCATTTATCGCGTTTATTGCCATGTTCAACTTTATTGTGGGCAAAATCGGGCAATGGACCACCTTGAACGAAATTATTTCAACGGGCACGAACGGTCGCTACGATGGGCTTTCGCTCCAATTCATCCTTGGTTACACTTTTGCTCCTTTGATGTGGCTCATCGGGGTCACCCCGGCTGATATTGTCACGGTTGGCCGCCTTTTGGGCGAAAAACTCATCCTCACCGAATTTATCGGCTACATTAGTTTGGCCGAACTAAAAAGCAGCGGCGTTTTTTCAGACCCGAAATCAATTATAATGGCTACCTATATATTGTGTGGGTTTGCCAACTTTTCGTCTATCGGAATACAAATCGGTGGAATTGGCGCCTTGGCCCCGAGCCGTCGGGTGTTGCTATCAAAGTTAGGCATTTCGGCCCTTATTGCCGGCACTTTGGCCTCGCTGATGAGCGCAACGATTATTGGGATGATAATGGGATGATTCCGGAATAATCATAAAATTTTCCTTTTCAAAAGGAAAGATTCTATCAATACCAATAGTGAAAAAATCAAACAAAATAATTGTTGCGAACTTCCTCGTTCATAAAGAGAAAGATGTGCAATGTGAGATTATTTCAAAAAAAATGACCCTCCGACGCAACCTTTTCTTCCCGACTTGTATCAAGTCAGTATATATTCATAAAAACAATTAAAAATGAGAAAAAGTAATTTTATTTTGAAAGCAGTTGCGGCAATGGTGCCCGCAGCACTATTTTTTACCGCTTGTGTTGACGATCCTGAAACTCCGGTATTGGATGCAACTGCCGACGTATTTATTCAACAAATCACCGAAAATGGTGAATCTAAAACCGCCCTGGCTTTTTGGGTATTTGCGAATCAATCGATTGACACGGTTACCGTGGAAGGACCCGATGCCGAAACCTGGGCACTTAAAAAAGACCCCACTTCGTCACAAGTTTTTAGCTTATTCCCCGAAGATGAAGATTATAGTGTTGAATCTCCCGCAACAGGAACGTACAAGTTTACTGTTTCAGGCACTCAGGCCGGAGCAGCACCGCTTCACATCACCGATGAACTCGGAAGCGAAGTTTTGGGCGCAATGCTTATTGACACGGTTGGATTTGAAAACTCGAAGTTAACGGTGAAATGGGATATATTAGCCAATGCTGAAGCCTTCATGGTGCGCTTGTACGATGATTCGGACAAACTCATGTTTGTAGGGCCAAAATTGAACAACACAGCAAGTGAGTTTTCGTTTGGGGTAGCCGACTCAGGTTGGTCTGATACAAAGGCTGAAAACGGAAAAACCTATCGTTTGGAAGTTCTGGGCATTCGCTACGAAGCCGGTTCTACGGCAAGCAACAGGGATTACAATGTTCAGTTTATTTCCATGGCTTCAACCAACGTGGTTTGGGGCGAGTAATGGTACATAATTTTTAATTTCATCAGGGCGTTTTCCTCGGGGAACGCCTTTTTTTTGCTCTGGTTATTATTTTCCTGACCCAGATGGAATGTTGCCGCCCTTTGAGAATCGGATAAGGTTTGGTCATCCTTTATCCCTGCCTTCCCTGCCTACCCTTTAGACAGGCGTCTCCCATCTATCTCCCACCCACATCAATGTTCATCGCTTCGATGATTTTACCGATGTTTGCCGGGTCGATAATCCCGCTGATACTGATTAACGAATTGTCTTTCCCGCCCACAACTAACAGTAAATCTGAAATTTTACCGTTACCGGCATCTCTGGCGAGAAAGCGAACTACTTCGTCTTTTTCCGTCACTTCCATCAACACTTCAAAATTGTTGGCCTTGAAAAAACCATCTTTTTTCAGCTCTTCGTAAAAATTAAGGGTTTTATTCAGCGCTTTATCTTCAACCGATAAAATCCGGATTCCTTTCAGCCCTGAGAGCATGTCATTAGTAGCATTCTCGCCCGTGTCCAACTGGCTGGCAAATGCCAATAATTTACCCGAAATGTTCACGGTAGTGAATCCCTTTTGGTTGGCATATTTGTCGAACAATCTATCAACCGGTGTTTTCTGTGCAAGCACCGCCAGCGGCAGCAACATTGCGAATACCAAAATTATTTTTTTCATCTCACTATAATTATTGATTGCCAATCATTTCTTCCATTCCTTTATAAAACTCATTTACCGGGGCAACGCTTGTCTTCATCGTTTCCGACGCACGTTCAATCTTCCCGAAATTCGATAATTCCGCTAAGCCCTGGTTATATTTTGCTCCTACATATTGTAAGGTTTGTGAAGCAACAACGAAGGCCTGATCGGGGTTTTTAAAAGTGTCTTCAAACGGTTTCTGCCTTTCCTGATAAAACAGAAAACCACCCAATACGATAATTACTGCTGCCGCAATTCCGGTCACAATTTGCCATATCTGCCAGTATTTTGTTTTGTCGGTATATTCGTTTTCCAGAATAAAATTCATCACCTCTTCTTCAATCGCCGAATCGGTTTCCAACTCTTTTTTTGAAGGTGTTGGCACAAAATCGTTCATAGCTCCGTTCAGTTCCGATTTTCCATCAAAAAACTCCGAATAATGCCGCAAATCCTCCTGCACACCTCCTCCCCCGAAGTAGGTCTCCAACGCACGTTCTTCTTCTAAGGAACTTTCGCCGTTAAAATATTTTTGCAACAATTGTTTTATTTCCTGGCTTTCCATCATCATTTAATTTTAAAAATTCATCCCTCACTTTTTTTCTTGCCCGCGACAGGTTTACCCTGATTGCATTAGCGTTCAAATCCGTCAATTCGGCAATCTCGTCGTATTCCAGTTGTTCAATGTCACGCAACTGCATCACCGTTCGTTGCACATCGGGCAAGCTATCAATCAGCATTTTAATTTGCTTTGCCGATTCGCTCAATTCCACCTTTAGATGCACATCTGTGATTTCGTGTTGCAGCAAGCGGTGGATTTCCGCATCCATCGGCACTGTTTTGTTTGCCCTAATCACGTCTATGCATCGGTTTCGGGTCATCCGCATTGCAAATGCCTCAATATTCTCAACCTTATTCAGTGTGTCGCGCATTTGCCAGAGTTTCAAAAAAACGTCCTGCACTACGTCTTTTGCGCCGTCCTCATCCTTTAAAAATAGTGTGGCAAAGCGGAGCAATTTTTTGCTTATCGGTAAAACGTTCAATTTAAAATCCCGGACAACCATTCGCGGTGGTAATTTTTCAATTCAAAGGTAAGACGACAGACTTACAAAATCATTACATCAATGTGGAATACTATTTTTATTTGACAGGTAATTTTTCATCGGGCGATACCATGTGCTTTTCGTTTAAGGCTTTCCACTTTACAAAAAATGCCATCCAGTCCGGATGGCATTTTTTCTTACTCCTTCCCCCTCGGGGAAGGCTGGTATGGGGCTTACATACTTTTTATCTCATTCACCAATTTCTGTATCGAGTCTTTTGCATCTCCAAACAACATGCGGGTTTTGTCGTTAAAGAACAGGTAATTTTCGATTCCTGCATATCCTTTACCCATTCCGCGCTTCATGATGATAATATTTTTGGCGAGGTGCGCGTCGATAATCGGCATTCCGTAAATGGGACTGCTCGGGTCGTCGTAAGCGGCGGGATTCACCACATCATTCGCTCCAATTACAATGGCCACGTCAACGTTGGGCATATCTGGGTTAATGACATCCATTTCTACCAGTTGTTCGTAGGGAACATCGGCTTCGGCCAACAAAACGTTCATGTGCCCGGGCATACGTCCCGCAACCGGATGAATAGCATATTTCACATCGATTCCTTTCGCTTCCAGCAACGAATCCAGTTCATGTACAATATGCTGTGCTTGGGCAACCGCCAAACCGTAACCGGGAATAATCACAATTTTCTGTGAATAACTTAACAAAACAGCAGCATCGCTCAATTGAATTTCTTTGATTGTGCCATGTTCATGTTCAACCCCCGCTGCGCCACCGCCACCAAAGGATCCAATTATCACATTCAGTAGCGAACGGTTCATGGCTTTGCACATCAGCATGGTAAGAATCATTCCTGCCGATCCTACCAGGATACCTCCCAGAATCATGGCCTGGTTGCCATAAATAAACCCTGCCATGGCGGCAGCAACTCCGGTGAGGGCGTTCAACAAAGAAATCACAACGGGCATGTCGGCACCACCAATGGGCATCACGAACATTACCCCGTAGATTAGCGAAAGAGCCATCAATGTGTAAATGGCCCATACCATTTCTGTCGGAGGATTGGGTGTAATAACCACAAAAGCACCCATCCCGAGAGTCACTATCAACAAAAACAGGTTGAGATAGGTCATAAAGGGTTTCATGATATCGCCCACTTTTCCGTCGAGTTTACCATAGGCGATCAAGCTTCCGCTAAAAGCTATGGAACCAATAATCAATCCAAGGACGGTAACCAAGATAGACCCAATATCGCCAGCAACAGCATTTGGATATTCCAAAAGTGCGACCAACATGGATGCAGCACCACCGGTGGCATTATACAGCGAAACCAGTTGGGGCATAGCCGTCATTTTTATTTTTCGTGCTACTATCCACCCAATGGCCGAGCCCACACCTATAGCGGCAAGGATAATCCAAACGTTGGTCAACGAAATTCCTGTGCCATCAGTATGTTTATGCAACAGCAAGGTGGTAATCATTGCCAGTCCCATACCTCCTGCCGCCCAAAGGTTTCCACGACGGGCAGTAGCGGGGTGCGAGAGTAATTTCAAACCATATACAAACAGAAGTGCTGCAATCAGGTAACTCAGTTCAAGCAGCGAATCGCCAATGGTATAACCCATCTCGTTTATTGTTACTATAACTTTATCCATGATTGCTTACTTTTTTTTCTTTTTAAACATTTCGAGCATCCTGTCGGTAACCGCAAAACCACCAACCACGTTCAGTGTTCCAAAAATCAGGGCTAAAATCCCCAATACTAAATTGACTGAAAACGACGACAAATCGGCATGACCGACCAGAATTATCCCTCCTATTATGATGACGCCGCTAATCGCGTTTGCACCCGACATAAGCGGGGTGTGCAACACTGCCGGCACGTTCGATATCACTTCTATACCCAGGAATATGGATAGGGCGATAATGAATATCTCTTCTTTGTATTCAAAGAAAAATGTCAATGCTTGTTCCATATCTTTTATGCTTTTTCGATTATTGATTTCACTCTTTCGTTGTACGGCTCTCCTTTATGGGTGATGCATGTCCCTTTCACAATATCATCTTCGAAATTGAGGTTTAGCTCGCCCTCTTCTCCGATGATCAGTTTCATAAAGTTCAACACATTTTTGCCGAACATCCTGCTGGCATCAATGGATTTTTGTGCGGGATAATTCGACTGCCCGATAATGGTTACGCCATTGTGCACCACAGTTTCGTTATCTTTTGTCAGTTCGCAGTTGCCGCCGCTTGATGCTGCCAAATCGATGATTACCGAACCCGGCTTCATGGCCTCTACAGCATGTGTAGGAAGCAAAAGCGGCGCCTTGCGTCCCGGAATTTGGGCCGTGCAAATCACCACATTGGCTTTTGCGGCGTGATCGTTTATAGCTTGCTGTTGTTTCTTTTTGAATTCTTCGGTTTGCTCAACGGCATATCCGCCGGCAGCTTTGTCTTCGGTAGCGCCTTCCACTTCCACAAATTTTCCACCCAGGCTCATTACTTCTTCCTTAACAGCCGAGCGAACATCAAAAACCTGTACCTGTGCACCAAGTTTACGTGCGGTGGCAATCGCCTGCAAACCGGCAACACCTGCGCCAAGGATGAGCACATTTGCCGGGCGGATGGTTCCGGCCGCTGTCATAAACATCGGGAAGAAAGTAGGCAATTTTGCCGCAGCTTCCAGCACCGCCATGTAGCCCGAAACCGTTGCCATAGACGACAGAATGTCCATTGCCTGGGCACGCGAAGTACGGGGGATTAAATCGAGGCTGAAAGTGGTGAGCCCTTTTTCGAGGAAAGTTTTCACCAGTTCGGTTTCCCAAAGCGGGTTAAATGCGCTAATCCAAACCTGATCGCCTTTGATTTTTTGGATATCGCCATTGGCAGGCATTTGAATTTGCAGCAACACTTCTGCTTTGTTAAATACTTCCGGGCGGGAAACTATTTTTGCCCCAACTGCCTCATAATCGGCATCTGCCGCAAAGGCAGATTCTCCGGCGCCCTTTTCTACCAATACTTCAACCTTTAGGCCGGTAAAAGTTTTTACGGTTTCAGGGAGCAACGCCACACGGGTTTCAGCACCGTGTTCCTTTAATAAACCTAAAATCATAAACTATTGATTTTGATGTGAATTTTAGCTGCAAAACTAACAAAAAATAATCACCGTTAACGTTAACGGTGATTATTTTTATTTATGCCCAGTTCCCATCGTTATAGGATGGATTCATCCATTCCAAATTATTATGGTTGTGAAATGGCGTAAGTTGTTGGGCCATCTCCTTCATTTTCTGTTCATCCATTGGTTTGAAATTTCGAAGTATTTCGAGGTTTGATTTCACAATTTCCAGGCTATCTACCCCAAGTACAATGCCATCGGAACCATTTAGGGATAAAGCGTATTTTATCAGATCTTCCGGCTGCAGCCCTTTGACGGTTTCGCGCGGACGTACAACTTTCATCAACATTACGCCCATGCCCTGCTTCTTCGCGGTCGGAATAGCGAGTTCCTGGCGTTTTTGTGAATTATTGGCCATCCCATAATGGTTCATGGCAATCAACATGCTATCAAAAACTCCTGTTTCGGCCATCATCTTCATTGCTTCGGCATCAGAATGCCCCGAATAGCCAATAAAACGGCATATCCCCTGGGATTTTAGTTTTACAAGCATATCAATCAAGTTCCCCTTTTCCATCAGATGTGCCACGTCGGCTTCGTTCTGCACACTATGGATTTTGAGTAGGTCGAGATGATCGGTCTGTAAGCGCTTTAAGCTGGTTTCTATTTGACGCATTGCCTCATCTGGATCGCGACTGGTAACCTTGGTTGAAAGAAAAATTTCATTTCTGCGTGATTTCACAACTTCCCCTACCCTTTCTTCACTGATAATGCCTAGTTCTTTATTGTCGTATGCCCAGGCAGTATCCCAATAATACAAGCCGTTATCCAATGCATAATTCAGCATAGTGTTCGCTTCTCTCCCATTTTCGATGCTACAAAAACGACTGCCAAGCCCCAAAGCTATACGTGGTATTCGAACTCCCGTTTTACCTAAAACCGCAGTTGCCAATCCGTTGGCATCATACGTTGGAGTTGTTGTCCCTGCCACCCGGAATAGCGAACATGATGGTAAAAGACCGGTTCCTGTTGCCAATAAACCCGCACCAATAGCCCCTTTTAAAAAAGTTCTTCTGTCCAATTCATTATTTTCCATAATATTTCAAATTATAATTAACTGATGTTTTTCAAGTAAGATGATATATTCAAAATTAATCAAGTAGAAGCATGTTTAATTAATAACAATAAGCACTTTAACCGTGCAATATTAAAAAAAAGAACATACTTCGGAATAAAAGTACAATAAGTTTCTTTCAGCGACAAACAGTCTTTTCAGTTCAACAGAAAAGGAATTTTTAGGATTATGAGTTTTTTACGGGGCATTAATCTTGGACATGTGGAGTATAAGTTCGAGCAAATCCCACAGTAGATCTTCCTAAAAGGCAGTCAGTCTCAATGGTCTTTCAAAAACTTAAACTTATTTTCTTTTCCATAAACTTTTTATTTTAGGTTTAATTTTATGCCACCAGGCAAACTCTACTTGTTGTTTTGCCATTCCCCGGTCACTTATCAAATAAGCAAAAGGTTTCAGCTCGTCCACGTTGCGCATAATAATTTTCATGATAGCCAGAAAAGGGATAACGATAAGCATTCCGGCAATGCCCCAAACCAGATTAGCCAGCAACACCCCAACAATAATCGCAAAGGGATTGATTCTAATATTATTACCAACAATGTTGGGCGTAATCAGGTTATTTTCAAGAAATTGAATGAATGTGAACACCAAAAACACCTGAATAGCCATACTCGTGGAATCGGGTACCGTGATAAGCACATATAAAATCGTGATAAGATTTCCCATAAACATTCCCAAATAAGGGATCAGGTTGAGAAACGCAGCAAGGATACCAAAAACAAACCCGTTGGGCACGCCGATAATATACAAACCAGCCGTATTCAACACCGACAACACCAAAATAACCAGGAGCTGCCCTGTGAGGTATTTGGTGGCAACGTCGGCAATCTCTTTTAGCACCTTTACCACGGTTCGCTTGTTTTTATGTCCCACCACTTTAAATATGAAATAGGCGGTTTTAGTGCGGTAGAATAGAAAAAAGAAGATTAAAACAGGTAAAATCCCGATTTGGAACAGGGTTGTTGTAGTTTTCGAAAAAACCTTCCCTACTTTTTCCTGCCACGATGAACTCAGGTTGCTTATGGCTTTTTCTACATATGTATTGATGGTGCTGCTATTTATTCCGGTGATTTCTTCCATCGAATGCATTAGTGAGTCGGAACGGATTTCCACCTGTTCTTTTATCGCCTCAACGTTAATAGTGGCATTTGAAACCTTTATCGAAACAAATAACACCGCGCCGCCAAACAGCATAAAAGCCAAAAGCAACACAATTAATATGGATATTGCCCGGTGAACCCCTTTTTTCTCAATTTTCCAGACCAGAGGATAAAGCATATAAGTTAAAAACACGCTAATCCCCATAGGAATTAGAACTACTTTTGCCAAAATAAGCAATGTAATAAGCAGTGCGAGTATAAACAGAGACAAAGCAATTTTCTCCAGCGGATTTATTTTCATGCAAATTAATATAACAGTTTCGCGTCTATCAGAAATAAGTGTGCCATTCGTAAATTATAAAAACCAATCCCGCTTTTGTGGGTTACAAGTAGGTCGGAGCATGCGTGATGTTTACTTTCTTGCAGAATGTGTGGAAATATATTCCCGTAAACTAACGTTATGACTTACTGTTTATAACATATCTGTGATGGTATGGTTTTAGAGTTACAAAAATTAAAAACAATTAAAAAGAACTAACAAAAAGGGCGTATGCTAAGAACACTTTCCGGAATTTTATTTTTTTTATATCTGATTCTGGGCACTTCGTTACTTTCCTCGGGACAAGAAAACTATGAGGTACGAAGTGTAGTGTTCAAAGGGAATAAAACCTTGAAAACAGATTTCCTGCTTGATCGCATGGCATTAAAAGAGGTGTCATTTCTCGAAAAAAAACTCAGCAAGAAAGAACCTTTCCTGTATAATAGTGAATTAGTAAATTTAGACCTCACAAGGCTAATAAGTATTTATCAGACCGAAGGATTTCTTGATGTGAAAGCCAAAATTCAACCGCTTAAAATTAACGACAAGAAGCAAACGGTAAAAATTATTTTTGATATCGAAGAAGGCGATCCAATTGTGGTGGACAGCCTGGAGGTGCGACTTGCTACGGACACGGCTAACATCAACCTCGATTCCCTGGTACGAAAAGTAAGCCAAAAACTATTGTTGACGAAGAAAAAACGCTTTCGTGACGAGGATCTGAATGCCGACGTAACCTATCTGGAAGATGCTTTCCGTAATATGGGATATGCCTATGTAAAAGTATCTTATGACCTACACATCAATCTCGAAAAGTCAACCACACATATACATTATAAGGTTGACACCGGTCCTTTAAGCTTTGTTGGTAATACCAAAATTGATGGAAATGAACATGTATCGGAGAAATTTGTGCGAAAGCAGATTTCGTATAAAGAGGGAGAAATATACGATAAATCGAAACTGACAAAAACCCGTCAGAATTTATATGAATTGCAACTCTTCAGGGTGGTTTCCGTTTTGCCCGAGACCGATCCGAAAACCAAAAAAAGCCCTATCCCGGTAAAAATCCATTTGGAAGAAGCACCCCGGTTTACCACACGTTTTGGAGCGGGTTATGGCACCGAAGATAAATTTCGGACATTCGCCGATCTGAATTACCGTGGCTTTTTGGGCGGTGCCCGGCGAATACACCTATATCTTAAACATTCGGGGCTCGAACCCTATTCGGCAAGTTTACGCTGGATTCAGCCACAGTTTCTGGGTAAAAAAAGCTCCATCATCCTGAATCCCTTTATTACGCGAAACTCCGAACCGGGATACGACACAAAAACCTACGGGTTGAACGTCCCGGTGACGTACAAATTTAATCCGCGACTCAGCAGTACCCTGACCTATTATTATGAGAAAGTACAGCAATTTGTGGAAGCAGGTGATACACTGACTGTGAACTTGGAGAACAATAAATTTTTATACAATAAATCGGGGATGCTCTTTACAACTGTCTTCAACAACTCCCAACCCCAGTTTTCGCCCACCAAAGGAGTAAACGTAACCTTTGGATACAAATTTAACGGCTACTTATTTGGTGGTGATTTTAGTTACAACCGTGTGTGGGCAGATTTTCGGATTTACCACGAAATCGGAGACGCTGTGATGGCATTCCGGGCAATGGCCGGCGGAATTAAATCTGCAGATGCCAATGGCTACATACCGGTGGAAGACCGTTTCTATTCCGGCGGAAGCAACTCGGTGCGCGGGTGGAATCGTTCACAACTGGGGCCAAAACGACCAAGCGGCACTCCGATAGGGGGTAAAAGTGTGTTCGAATCCAATTTGGAAGCCCGTTATCATTTGTTTTGGCGCATTAGCGGAGTAGCTTTCATTGATGCCGGAAATGTTTGGAACAATTCATATGAATACAAATTTAATGAGCTTTCCTATGCGGTGGGCCCCGGCATAAGGGTTGACACTCCCATTGGACCGGTTCGTTTCGATGTGGGGTTCCCCGTTTGGAATGAGAAAAAAAGCCCACAGTTTTTCATCAGTGTAGGACAAGCATTTTAAGGCCATGAGAAAAATCCTGAAATATACGCTTCGAATTTTATTAGGCTTGTTGCTGCTGGTTATTTTGTTGTTAACGCTCGCAATTGGGCTAACTCAAACCCGTTTTTTCAAAGATAAACTTCCGTCAATTATCAAAAAACAGGCATCCGTCTATCTGAATGGAAATCTTTCTGTTGGTCGGATTGACGGTAATTTTTTTACCGGTTTGGTTTTAGAAGATGTTTTGTTAATGCATAATTCGGATACGATAGCTTATGTAGAACAAATAAACGCACACTATAATTTGCTTCCGCTCCTCCTCAGCAAGTTGGAAATCTCGTCTGCTAAGCTTCATAAACCTTATATATTCTTAGAGCAACTTAACGATTCCACCTGGAACCTTCAGCAAATTGTTAAACCTTCGGAAACGCCGAAAGATACAAGCAGCAATTCCACTAATTTTGAAATCCAGTTGTCGAGGTTTTTAATTGAAGAAGGCAGGTTCAAAATTGAATCCCCGGACTCCATTATTCCTGAATGGGTTCAAGAGTTGAACACGGATCTATCCCTGAATTACTCATCAGAAAAACAAGAAATTACAGTCAACGAATTCAACCTGAAAACCCAAGGACCTGACTTTGTCCTACAAGCTCTTACGTTTCAAATTACCCGGAACCTTCAAAATATTGAGCTCAAAAACTTCCATTTAAAGACGGCACAAAACCAACTCGAAGCGGAAGGAAAGTACCGTCCTGAGCCTCAACTGGAAGCAAGGGCAGAAGTGAGCAGTGAACCTTTGCAGCTAAAAGAATTTGAATTTTTCCTGCCCGATTTAAAACTTCCGGCGACTCCTGTTTTCAAACTAAATGCCGAAGCCCGGAACGATTCACTTCTGGCAAAAATTGAGTTGGTGGAAGGAAAAGAATTTATCAAGATTGATCTGAAACTCGCAAATTTCCCGGCAGTGATCTACAACCAAGCGGATACCATGATCCGATATAATATTACAGGCTCATTGAATAAAATCCGTCTGGCACACTGGAGCGGAATGCCCGATTTAGATTATATTATCAACGGCAATATTGCCGTAGAAGGAGTAGGCATAAAACCCGAAAGTGCCGTAGCAAAGCTTAGTGGAGATTTCAAAAACAGTATCATCGAAAACAGGCGCCTCGGTCAATTGAATTTCGACTTTAACGTGAACCATGGAAATATGAAAGGGACCGCCATGGCATCGGGAGATTTTGGGAAAGTGGAAATTCATCCTGAACTCCGGAACTTTATGAGCAAGCGTCCTTCTTACCAGGCAAAGTTGATAGCCCAAAAACTTGACCTCGCAAAACTCACGGGGAAGGATACCTTGCAGTCTGATCTCAACCTAACGGCCAACATCAGCGGCAGTGGATTCGATCCGAATACCCTGTCGGCACAGGCCAAAGTCGTGGTTTCTCCTTCGCAATTAGCGGATATTCAGTTGGACACACTATATGCCGAAGCGGGCTATTCAGCGAAAAACCTGACCGTGGATTCACTTCTCCTGAAAACCCAGTCGGTTGAAGCATATGCACATGGAAACTACAGCATGAATTCCGCTTCTGATCTTGTTTTTTCAGCCAGCATTGACAACCTCAATGAGTTCCGGAAATTTATCCCAATGGAAGGAGTGCAAACCAGCGGAAATATTAATGCTCACCTTTGGGGAACAGCCGATTCCGTGAATATTGATGCCCTTGTGGCACTTGGCGCAACTGAATTCGACAGTATTTATGCCGATACGATTACCCTGAGAGCAAATGCTTTGTTGGCCGGAGGCGACACCCTCGTTAATGCAACGCTCGCGGTGAATAATCTTTGGAATGTGTCGTTCCAGATTGATTCCGTTACTGCAAAAGTGAACGCAGGGCTCGATTCTGCCTATGTTGAAGCAAGGCTCACTAACCACAAATTAAATACGAATATAAGCACCGGAGTGAATTGGTCGGAAAATTTAAAAATTCGTTTAGACGAATGGGCCATTCAATATAAAGATCAGAACTGGACCTTGCAACAGCCGCCAGCAAAATTTGAAATGGATTCACTCACTTACCGGCTCGAAAATTTTGTTCTCGCGCAAAACAACTCCGACAGCACCGGACGGGTAACCGCAAACGGTACTTTCAGCATGATCGGAACCGAAGATTTTAAAGTGGAACTGGCCAACATTGACATTGCAGAAATGGCAAAAACCTTTTACAAGGAAATTGATGCAAAAGGAAAACTAAACCTTTCCATGGCCTTGCAAGGTTCAGCCGTTTCACCCAAATTGAAAGGCAATTTCGAAATCGAAAATCCTGTCTTTAACAAATACGCCATCAACGAATTTGCAGGCGAAGTTGATTACCAGTCAGACTTACTGAAGTTTTCTACAAAAATAGTCCCGAAAGACAGTGGTCGGATTGAAGTTAACGGAGAACTGCCGTTGTTGCTCCGTTTGGATAGCATTCGCTATGAAATGAACCCAAGCGATCCGATTGCCGCCACGTTAATCGTTGATCGCTTTCCGTTGAACATTTTACAAATCATGGACCTTACGGAACAAATTGAAGGTTATTTAGAAGGCAAGGTTACCGTTGATGGTACCGTGGAAAGCCCCAACCCCGAAGGAAGCCTTCAGTTGCAGGAAGCCGCTCTGAGAATCCGGCAATATGGAATTGACTACCGACAAATCGATTTTAAAGTTGATTTCCTCCGCGATAAAGTAAATTTGGACACGTTCCGGATACAAACTTCCGACGGAAAAATGACCGCCTCAGGACAAATGGATTTCAGTTCCGATTTTTACAAAGGCGACATCAGCAATACCAATATCGTGGTGAAATTCGACCGCTTTAACCCAGTTGATCACCGGCAACTCAACATGGAAGTTTCGGGCAACGCGTCGCTTTCCGGAAAAAAAGGGGAAGTGGTTTTTAGTGGTGATATCAGCATCCCCGAGGCGGAAGTGTATTTGCCTTTTGTGATGAATCTTATGGGGAAGTTCAATCCGCCCGAAATGCCTAAACCAATATTGTTGCAGGAACTTCAAAAATCGGGGCAATGGCACGATTCGCTTAGCATTGAATCCATAATAAACACAAATCTACCGGATAGCTTAAGCAGTAATTATTTTGAAAATTTCACAGGTAAATTAGATATAAAAATTCCAAAAAACACTTGGGTGAAAAACGAAGATTTCCGAATAGAGCTTTCCGGGGATCTGGAATTACTGAAAAACAAAGAATTCTTTGAAATTTTTGGAACCGTTGACGTTGTTCGTGGTCAGTACGACCTTTTTGGCCGCACTTTCGTTATCAATGAAGGGACAGTTTCTTTCCAGGGCGGTGAAAAAATACAGCCGGAGTTGAATATTAAGGCAGACTACGCCTTTCGAAATGCACAAAAAGCACAGCAAAAATTGTCGGTAAACATTACCGGTATGGCAAGTTCGCCCGAAGTCAGCTTTACATTAGACGGAAGTTCAATTAACGAAGGCGACGCACTTTCCTACATTGTGTTCGGAAAAAGCCTGAATGAGCTTACAATAAGTCAACAAGATAATATTTCGGGCGGCGGGGGCGGAAGCCTGGCCGAATCGGCGGCAGCCTCCATGCTATCCTCGCAAATCAGCAAATTCCTCGGCGACAAATTAGACGTGGATTATATTGAGATAAAAAGTGACGGCGGTTTCGAAAATGCAACCGTAACCGTTGGAAAATACATCACCAATGATCTTTTTGTAAACTACGAACAACAGTTTGGCGAAACCACACGCAAAGATGTCGATCGCTACCGGGTGGAACTCGAATACGAACTTTTCAAATTCCTTTTTTTTCAGTTAAACAATTCTTCCAGCGACAGCGGCTTCAACGTAATCATTAAGTTCAATTCAAAATAACAATGCACCCCGCCGGGAAACAAGATAATTCCTCTTGTGGACATACAACCTCATGTTGTAGATATTTTTGTCCAATGTTTAAACCCATTCATTAATTTATCCGTATTAAACTACATGAATGCAACTGAAATCCATGGATTTATGCTTTTATTTCCTTATATTGTGCTTACTGGCACAATTATTAACTATGTTAAAGTAGAATTCAAAAAAGAGTGAATTGCGATTTAGTAATAATCTTAAATTCTACAACTATGTTACGGTTAGCATTAATTTTTTTAGTTATAAATTATAAACATTAAAAACAAAAAGTCATGAACAAAGCAGGAAATTTATTAATCGGGTTTTTAGCCGGTGCAGTAGCCGGAGTAGCAACAGGTCTTTTGGTAGCTCCCCATAAGGGTTCCAAAACCAGAAAAATCATCAAAAACAAAGTAAAAGATGTATCCGACGAGCTTAGCGAGAAAATTGGCGAGCAAATAGACAACTTTGAAAAAAAGCTGAAAGGCATGAAAAAAGATGTTGAAAAAGCAGCCGAATCGATTAAAGCAAATGTGGAAGAGGCTGCCCAGAGTGTAAAAGCAAAAGCAAAAGAAGCAACAGCCGATGCCAAACAAGCAGCAGCCGACGTGAAGCAAACCGCAGAAAAATAAAGACTATCAAATGAAAACAACCTTGTCAAATAATTTCAAAGAACTGGGAGATTCCGTAAAAGAATACTTTAATATTCGTCTGGAGCTGGCGAAATTGTCGATAGTGGAAAAGCTGGTCAAAATTATCGTGTTGCGTATAAGTTTATTGGTAATCATACTTGCCACCACCATTTTGTTCCTTTTCGCTTCGGCGGCGTTCGTAATCTGGTACGGCTCCAACTATCAGGATTATTTGACGGGTTTGTTTATCGTGATGGGCTTCGTAGTTGTGCTCACACTTTTATTTTATGTTTTCCGACGAATTTTAGTAGAATCATACTTCATCAGAAAGTTGTCGTCCATTCTTCTTCAAGACGAAGATGATGAAGACTGAAAACTAAGGAATACGACAGGATACAGGATAAAGTAAAACGTACACAAAACAGAAAATTATGCAGATTGGATCGCTTACGGAAATTAAACTCCTTAGAAGAAATTTAAAAAGAGAGTTGCGTTATGCCGAAGAACGGATTGAAAATGAAGTGCTCGTCATAATTGGCGGTTACAAATCGTGGATAACCTATAACATTATAGAAAAAGGAGTATCCTACTCACTGAATTTCGTGTTGAAGAAGCTGTTCCCAAAATGGTTTTAAACGACATCCAACGTTCATTGCCGAGGCGTAGCATTGAGTTTTAATCACACTATTCAGGAAATGATAAGGATTCATCACGCTGCCTTGGATTATGTAACCGAATACAGTGTGACCGTTACTAATCTTTCAGCACGGGAAGATATTGAAATGGTACTTCGCCCAATTCCAGAGAAGAATTGAAATCGTTTTCAATAGCCGATATTGTTGATAAGTTGGATAAGCCCTTGTTAACCTTTCCGCTCGATTTGGCATTTCGTGGTATTAAATAAATGTATTGTGGGTTTATTGGCCGCCGTCGAAGGGAAAATTACCGTTTTCGATAAAAACATTAATGCATTGGGCTGTGACGAACTGAACCTTCTGCGACAGAAAATTAGTTTTCTTTTTCAAGGTGGCGCTTTGTACAATTCGATGACCATAAAGGAAAGTCTTGAATTCCCTTTGCACAGAAGTGGATCTGCAGATCATACTCTATGATGAACCTACCAAAGAAAGCCAGAGAAGCAAAAAAAGGCGACAAGAAAAAGAATAACTACCTATCCCGCTCAAAATAAAATCCAACTGGCGGGGTTATACAGCCTAAATCATTTTGGCTTATGGCAAATAAAAAGCGGCGAATAATAAAATGGGGGATTTTTATGATGGTGTTTTCGGGTGTATTCTTTGCTGCTACTTTTGTTATTCCGTTGCTTGACCTGCTTGTAACTTGAAGGAAAGGACAAGTGGTAATTCTTTATCCCTACCTACAGAGAAAATTAAAAAAAAGTTAATTTAGTATTTTGTTTTGAATAAAATGAAATGAACGACTGTTTGCAAGAACAAAAATATAGAAATAGGAAATAAATCATTTAAATAACTGTTTAACAGGCATTAAAATAACAAAGTTATTATAATAAATGAAAATATTTAAACTCTATATACTTCTAACTGGATTGTTTGGTTTTGTAACTAAACTATATTCACAACCAACATTGTACTTTAATGGTGAAATATTCACTTCCGATTTAAAACAACCTTTTATTGGATATTTTATCGTTGAAAACGGAATCATTTCAGCAACAGGAAAAGTACTTTCCGTTGATAGTATTTCACAATTTGCAAACAAAGTTGACCTTCATGGCAAGACTGTTATTCCCGGAATTGTTGACAGCCATATTCACTTTGTTGACGGTGCATTAGGGTTACTTCAAATTAGTTTGAATGATGTCCATACTTCAAATGAATTAGCAGATAAAATAAAAACTACATCCATTCAATTACTCGATGGATTTTATGTGGCAAGGGATTTGGGCTTTTCAGCACTTTCTGGAATTGAATCCCCGCGCGATTTTCTTGACTCAATTATTCCTGAATCACCTGCAATTATCTTTTTGAAAAGTGGTCACGCAGCCATTGCCAACACTTTAGGCTTGAAAAAACTTGGATTAACCTCACGAACAAAAATAACGGATGGCACAATTGGAATAGATAAAAATGGAGAACTAAATGGTTGGCTATTGGAATCAGCAGCGATGGAGGCTTTAAAAAGAGTTGGATCAAAGTATTCCGGTCAAACCATTGAAAAAGCTATAAATAAAGGTCAGGAACTAGTTTTATCCTATGGAATTACCACACTTGGTGATAATACTTTTTCGCCCTATAACATGAAAATATATCAGGCATTACAACGTGAAGGTGGCCTTGATCTACGAATGTGGACACGAAGTTATGGGCGCATTGCGCAAACTACAAGCTTAATGAAACCGATGGGGGTAAAGAAGCTTGGTTTTATTGGGCCAGAAAATGATTTTGACCGGGTTCATTATCACCTTATAAAACTATTTGAAGACATGTCTCTTTCCGTTCCTCCGGGTGTAACGGGAAATATTGAACCTGGTGGAACAGTTTTCCTCGACAAAAATGAAATTAAAAAATATTTACTCCTCTATTCTGACGATAAGTTTGCCTTTCATGTGCAGGGTGAGAAAGGACTTCAAAATATTATAGACGCATTGAATGAACTTGGAAAAAGAAATAATAACAGACGACATGTGATTGACCATGCTGGATATTGCACTGAAAAACAGTTAAATGAGTTGAAAAATTTGGGCGTATCTGTTACTATACTTGCTTCTCAAACTTTTGATTATCCTACCTTATTAAGAGAATATAGCCATTCCGGTATCGAACTTCGAGAGAATGAATTATTAGATGCCCGTTTGAAATATCATATTATTAATGGGGCATTATCAAGCGATTTTCCTTACGGTATGGATACAAGTTTTGTGCAGTTTAACTATGTTGATGGATTAAATCCATTCCCAAACATGGCCGTTAATGTTACAGGAAAAATGCCTGATGGAGATAATCTTGAAGGTTTTGTGAATAAAACAATTTCGGTACAGGATGCAGCAAAATCATATACTTCAAACGGAGCATACGTTTTAGGGGAAGAAAATCTTTTGGGGAAGATTGCCCCGGGTTATGTTGCTGATTTTGCGATTCTCGACCACAATATTTTCGAGGAAAATTCGATGGATTTGTACAACTGTAAGGTGGAACAGACCTACTCCGAGGGGAAAAAAGTATTCGACCGAAATGAGAAATCATCGTTAAAAGTTATCCCTGTAACAAAGAGAATTAGACCTTATGATTATACTGTGAGCCCCGTTTTTGGATATGACCCGACCACCGGATTTGTATTTGGGGCAGCCGGGTTTATCTATCCCCTAAAAACGCCGGCGAGTTATGGCGATATTCAGGTTATGACAACAACGTCGGGTAAAATTCAGCTTCAGTCAACATATATGCGGTATGGGATATTTAGGAGCACGGATTTTAGGGTTCCTGTTACGTTTAGTACTTTCCCGCAATATTATTTCGGCGAAAACGACACAACCTCAAGAGATAATTATTCAGAATTATTTTCAAACCGATTTTTAGTTCGCCCTGAATTTATTTACAGTTTATCAAACCATTTTAAAACCTCTGTATTTGGCGATTTTCGCACCAGAAAGGAAACCTCGGTTCAAGATAAAAAGGGTGAACCCCTGAATCAGCGACTTTTTCCTGATGAACAAAGCCTTGGATTGGGCTTAAGTTTGATTTATGATACACGCGACAATCCTAATTCTACAAAACTTGGGATTTATGGTTCTGTTTATTATGAAAATATTTCAAACCTGCAATCGCCTGGAAATGCCAATTCAGGACTATTTGGTATTGACTTGAGATATTTTCATTACATTTTTACTTCAAAGTTTGTACTTGCTGCCCGACTGTCGGGAGGAAGCAGCTATGGAAATCCGTCTTATTTATTCCGTTATTCCCTTGGTGGAGCCGAAAGGTTACGGGGATATTATACAAATCGTTTCAGGGGTAATCGGTTCTACTCCGCACAGGCAGAATTCAGATTTCCTATTTATCGCCATTTTTCTGGAGTTTGTTTTATTGACGAAGGTGACGTTAGTGATGATAAACTGAACAAGATACTTACAAGCTATGGCGCGGGCATGCGATTTTCGATAAACGATAATGTAACACTGCGTCTCGATTATGGTATTGGCAATGACCAAAATGGGGTTTTCTTCACTTTTGGAGAAGCGTTTTAAATAAAATTTAAGAGGATGAAAATTAAAAAACCATGAACGAAAACACAGATAAAATCGAAATGGTTAAGCAATTATATAATGCTTTTTTGAAAAAAGATATTCCTGCAATTTTAAGATTATTAAGTGAAGATGTAGAGTGGGGTGTGCCTGAAAATCCTTTTAATCCGGCAGGAGGGACAAGAACAGAACATTCCGGTTTTTTGGAATGGATAAATATTGGAAAGGAGACGGAAGATATTTTAGTACTTGAACCCAAACAGTTTCTAAACGACGAAGATTCCGTTGCTGTTACCGGATACATGAAATGTCGTGCAAAACCAACCGGCAAAGTTTATGAATCGGATTTTGTCCACCTTGTAAAAATCAAGGATAAAAAAATTTGCAAATTTCAGGAATTCTTTGACACTTATCTTGCTGGTGAAGCCTTTCGAATGACATAGAACTATTTATAAATGAAAAATGAAAACATTTTTAACTATTACTTTATTATTACTGTCGAAAACTATTAAAACTAAAAAAAAATGAACAAAGAAGTAGACTCAACAGCAAAATGTTATGCCACGGCGGAGATAACAATCAACTCTTCAAAAGAACATGTTTTTGAAATACTTGCTGATATAAACAAGTGGCCAGTATGGCAAAGCAGTGTTACGAAAGCCGAGATAGAGGGCAGTCCTGAAGTTGGAAAAAGATTTAAATGGAAAGGCGGGGGCATGAATATTAAATCGCAACTGCATACCGTAAATGCTGATTTGGAAATTGGCTGGACGGGTAAAATCTGGTGGATTAAAGCAGTGCATAACTGGTACCTGACAGAAGAAAACGGGCAAACCAAGGTGGTTGTACAAGAATCATTGAGTGGATTAGGCTCTTCCATGATGCTAAAATCGCTCAAGGAGGGAATGCAGAAAAATCTTGACGAATTAAGAATTCGTGCGGAAATGAATTGATTACCTGATTTTAAAATTAAGCAAGATGCCAACATTTTTCAATCCCGACGAATTTGAATTTAAAACCGATGAATCGGCTTTAACTCCATTCAAATTACAAACATTTCATCCTCGATTATCGAAAATGGTAAGTTCGAAACATTTGGTTTTCGACTTGCGAAAGCTCAATCCCGGTAAGTTCTCATTCCCATATCATTACCATCGGAATGCAGAAGAGCTGATTTTAATTCTTTCAGGAGCAATGACTATTCGAACTCCTAAAAGCCTTGAAATTGCAGAACAAAGTCAAATTGTATTCTTTGAAATTGGAGAGGAAGGCGCTCATCAGTTTTTTAATCATACCGAAGATCCGTGTATTTATTTCGATTTGAGAACAAATATGGGAATGGATGTTGCCGTTTATCCTGATTCCGAAAAAACAAATATTCTTCCTTTTAATGAAATATTACGAACACATTTTATTTTTTTCTGTCATTACTCAGGAGAATAACCAAAAGGGATTCTTTACTGGTACGAAATATTCCCTATCGTTTGATTGTTTTTTGCCGATCATAAAGATAAATAAGTATCCCGCTCAAAACAAAATCCAACTGCCGGGGTTATACAGCCTAAATCATTTTGGCTTATGGCAAATAAAAAGCAGCGAATAATGAAATTGGGAATTTTCATGATGATTTTTTCAGGTGTGTTTTTTGCTGCTACTCTTATTATTCCGTTGCTCGACCTCCCTGTCAAAACAAAAGTTATAGCTGCTACAACCAGTTTAATTTTAATGGAAGTGGTTTTCTGGGGAGGTGGGCTTCTGGTCGGTAAAGAATTGCTCACAAAATATAAACACCGTTTAAACCTAACTTTTCGTTTGATACCGAAAAGCCTGTTTTGTTTTCCATCCAAATTACTCTGGCCTAAAAAATCTTCAAACCTGCGTAAACCATAAAGTTTTGGTTTTTAAAGTCGAAACCACCGTTTTGTTGTTTATAGACATCGTTCAAACCATTTTCGAACCTTGCGCCAAGTGTGAGAAACAAGAAATCAATTCCTAAGCCGTATTGTACATTAAAATAATGGCTTTTATAAAATTCCTTATCAAAAGCGTCTCTTTTGTCAATGCCCTTGGTGGTAATACCACTAAAAACCGGTCCGGCAAGCGCATATAAATCAAGCTTTTCCCCATTCAATAGATAAAAGCCCAATAAAACCGGCACGTCGATGGTGCTATAGTCGAAGGAGGAAACGGTGTTGCTTATATCCGAAGTTACATCACCACCTTTTCCACTGTAATAGGCTTCAGGCTGTATAAAAACATTGCCTAAGCCAAAGCGTACGAACGCTCCCATGTGCGATTTCACTACCGCATCCGAATTGTAATCTTTCTTATCGAAACTCATTTTCGAAAAATTTACACCGGCTTTAACCCCAAGGTCAAAGCTGGGTTGTGCCATTAACTGGGAAGTTAAAAGCACGATACAAAGTGAAACAAATAATTTTTTCATGGCTGTAAATTTTAAACTGTAAATAATAATTTAAACGTTGTATTTCTTCTTTTCGTATCGAAAAACGTTTGAAGTACAAAGCAAACAAGTTCAATGCCATGTTCACTTACGATTTTCCTTTCACAATAAAGAATGTACCGACAAATTAAAACTCATTCCTCTAACGCGATACAACTTGAAGATTTAATTTGTATTTTAGCACTCCAATTTCAACTAAATCAACATCGAAATGGAAAGAAGATCATTTTTAAAGAAATCAGCAATTGTTGCCGGAGCTGCGTTATCAGCGAGCAGCATAAGTGCCGGAAATATTCCCGCAAGTGAAAAAGAAGTTTATGAACTGAAAGTGTTTCAGTTGAAAAGCGGCGGCGGCAGAAACCAAATGAAGCAGTTTTATACCGAAGCCATGATCCCCTTTTTAAATAAAAGAGGGGCAAAAGTAGGTGCTTTTGACGAATACGGGCAGGATGAGCCACCACGTATTTACCTGCTTCATGCCCATAAAAGCCCGGCCGATTATTTTGAAACGCTGCAAGCTATGAGAACTGATCGTGCTTTTTTGGATGCTGCAAAAACCTATATGCAGTCGCCCGCCGGGCAAGCGATTTTTGAGCGCTACGATACATTTTTGGCCGAAGCGTTTGATGCCATCCCACACATTAAAACTCCTGACGGAAACCGCGGCCTGTTTGAACTTCGCACCTACGAAAGCTATAATGAAGATGCCGGTCATCGCAAAGTAAAAATGTTTAACGACGAAGAGCTTCCATTATTCGAAAAAGTAGGGCTTCACCCGGTGTTTTTCGGTCAATTGCTTGCCGGGCCGCAAATGCCGGCACTTGTTTATATGCTGTGGTTTAAAAACATGGAAGAACGGGAGGCCAATTGGGATAAATTTCGAACCAGCAGCGAGTGGAATACCATGAAGAATAAGCCGGAATACGCTGACAGCGTTAGCAAAGTGAACAAGAAATTTTTGACTCCGATGGATTTCAGCCAAATTTAAGTCGCGAAAGATTACCCCGGATGCTTTCTAAATTCGTGAAATACATAATCAACTTTTATTTGGTCCGTAGATGTGATGTAATAAAGAATTGAGACCAGAAAAACACCGCGCTTCAACATCCATGAGAGTTGGGGTCAAGGCGAAGAATAATTAGGAAAATTACGATGGAAAGTTGAATCATTTCTCAAAATCAGGAGAAAAGATCCTCCTGCTCCCAATCGCTTCAAATAATCAGCAATTGCTAAAATTTCCCCGAAATTCGTTAACTTTGGTCGCAATGACCAACAGCTTACTGACTGTCAACACGTTTTAATTTTTATTGTACTTGCAATATTGCCGAATGGATACGATACAAAAATCAAAGGACATTTACTCCCAACTTCTTGAAGAACTCAAGAAAAATCAACCTTGCGTAATG
Source organism: uncultured Maribellus sp. (assembly GCA_964572085.1). GTDB lineage: Bacteria > Bacteroidota > Bacteroidia > Bacteroidales > Prolixibacteraceae > Draconibacterium. The sequence goes on from CAZNEV010000007.1 coordinate 57,311, forward strand.
GCCACGGTTACAAATGCGCAAGGTTCAACACCGCAAAAACCGGGTTCTTCGGCCATTTTCAACAAAAGAGGGCTGATTGCCGGGACTGTTGGCGGTGGCACGGTTGAATTTGCCATTGGCGAAATAGCTTTAAAAAGCCTCCGTTCCAAAAAATCGGGTTATTATACTTTCGATTTGGGAAATGATATAAACGATTTGGAATCTGCCATTTGCGGAGGTGGAATGAGCATTTTGGTGGAGGCAACGCCCGAAAACCACATTGACGTTTTTCTATCGCTTTCAAACTCAGAAATAAACCGTGTCCCCGGTGTTCTTGCAACGTTGTGTTGTTCAGGTTCAAAAGAATGTTCCGGACTTGAAAGGTTTTGGATTACTTCAGAAACACTTGAAAATTATTCAGGGCAGTTGTCCGAAGAAATTTTTGCCGCAATTTCAGAAATGCTCTCCAATTCAAATTCCGATGAACTCAGGGAAATTGTGCAACCCGGCGCAGAAAAAGCGGCAACGAAAATGGTTTTTCTTGAATCGATTGTTCCACTTCCACAACTGATAATTGCCGGGGCCGGACATGTTGGGAAAGCACTTTCGCACCTTGCCAAACTGGTCGATTTTGAAGTGATCGTTTGGGACGACAGAACGGAATTTGCCAATAAAATCAATTTGCCTGATGCCGATAAAATCCTTTCAGGAAACCTTGAAGAAAGTTTTGGAAACATCAGTGTTGCGAAAGATACTTTTATTGTAATCGTAACCCGCGGACATAAAAGTGATGCCGATGTTTTGCGAAAATTTATCGGTTCAAACGCCGTTTATATTGGGATGATGGGCAGCCAACGAAAAATAGCACAAGTCTGTGAAGCTTTCCTAAATAAAGGTTGGGCAACAATCGAACAATGGGAAAAAATCCATACGCCAATCGGTTTGGAAATTGGCTCTACAACAGTGCAGGAAATTGCAGTAAGTATTGCGGCTCAATTAGTTCAAGTTCGAAATAAAATAAAAAAAGGATGAATGGGATTTGGGCCATAATACTTGCAGCCGGCGCTTCTACGCGCATGAAACGTCAAAAATTGCTCCTTCCGTTCAATGGAAAAACAATCATTGAAACGGTTGTTGAAAATGTTTCGCACGCGCTTGGTACAAATATTATGGTAGTCCTTGGTTCACATTCCGAAGAAATTAAAAGTGTAATTGGCAATCAAAAATTGCATTTTTGCGTAAACCAAAATTATATGAACGGGATGTTATCATCGGCAATTTGCGGATTCCGAAGTTTGGGCCCGGAAGCAATAGCGGCACTTGTTTTTTTAGGCGATCAACCTCAAATTCCGGCGAAGGCAAGCCGTCTGGTAATTGAAGCCTGGAAGCAATCAAAAAAGGGGATAGTAATGCCCACTTTCAATGGCAGGCGCGGTCACCCCGTTTTGATTGAAACACGCTATAAATCTGAAATTGAAAAACTTGATCCCGAAAGAGGCTTACGAGCACTGGCAGAAAAATATAAAAACGATGTGTTTGAAGTGGAATGTGAAATACCCGAAATCCTCAGGGACATTGACACACCGGAGGAATATCAATATGAAACTAATAAAAATTTATAACTATGGAGAAAAAAATACAATTCGAACTGAACGGAAAACCAGTTGAAGTTCAGGCCGGAGAAAACCAAACTTTGCTTTGGGCAATCCGTACCAGTTTCGGACTGACCGGAACTAAATACGGTTGTGGCGAAGGGTTTTGCGGCTCTTGCACCGTGCTGATGAACGACGAACCTGTTCGGTCGTGTGTAATGCTTTTGGAAGATGTCGCCGGCGCAAAAATCGTAACCATAGAAGGGCTGGCCGAAGGGGAAAAACTGCACCCTGTTCAGCAAGCCTTTGTGGAAAATGATGCCTTGCAATGCGGTTATTGCACACCCGGAATGATAATGAACGCAGTAGGTTTGTTGAGCGAAAATCCTGAACCCACAAGGCAGGAAATCATTGAAGGAATGGAATACAACCTTTGCCGCTGCGGCGCACACACCCGCATAATCAGGGCAGTTGAATCGGCATCAAAAAAATTGAAAGGAGAACCACAGCCATGAAAGCAGAAAAAATACACGAATATATTTTTCACGATGTGAACAAACCACCGGTAACGATTGACAGGCGAGAGTTCTTGAAAAATCTCGGAGGTGGCATTATTATCGTTTTCTCACTCAGCCAGTTGGGTTTTATTTCAGGTTTTAAAGGACAAAATGGCGAAGATCTGCCTGAATTCAATGCTTTTTTGCGGGTAAAAGAAGACGGCCGGGTGGATTGCTATTCAGGCAAAATTGAAATGGGCCAAGGGGTCAATACTTCTCTGGCTCAGGCACTTGCCGATGAGCTGGAAATCAGCATCGATAAAGTGGACATGATAATGGGCGACACCGAACTTTGCCCGTACGATGCTGGAACCTGGGGTTCGCTAACGACCCGTTTCCATGATCCTTTGATTAGGGCTGCCGCTGCCGAAGCACGTGAAGTTTTGAAAAAGCTGGCATCTGAGAAATTAGGGGTGCCCGTATCGCAATTAAAAGCTAAAAACGGGGTTATTTTTATCGAATCCGATAGAAATAAGCATGTTACCTATGCCGAACTTACGAAAGGACAGAAAATAATTCAGACCATTAGCGAGAAACCGTTACTAAAAAAACCCGGGGATTTTAATGTCATCGGGAAATCACATTTACGCTCCGATTCCGTGCAAAAAGTAACCGGCAAGGCACTCTACTCTGCCGATATTCATTTGCCGGGAATGCTGTATGCCAGAATTGTACGCCCGCCGGCCCATGGTTCAAAACTGATTTCGGTTGACACTTCGGCAGCGGAGGCAATTCAAGGCGTTCAGGTAAAACGGGATGACGATTTTATTGTGGTCCTCCACACCCACCCCGAAATTGCTGAACAAGCAGTGAGGGCAGTAAAAAGTGAATGGGAAAAGCCCGCGTCAAAAGCCAACAACGAAACCATTTTCGCACACATTGTGAAAACCGCTACGGACAGTAAGGTTCGTCATGAAGGTGGAAAGCTCGAAGCCGGGAAAAAGGAATCGGAAATCCTTTTTGAAAATGAATACCACGATGGCTATAAAGCACACGCACCAATAGAAACACACGCCGCTACAGCAGTTTTTGAAGACGGGAAGCTTACCATGTGGGCATCGTCGCAAACACCATTTGGAACAAGAGAAGAGGTGGCCGAATTGCTAAAACTTCCCAAAGAAAAGGTGCATTTAAAACAGATTTTCCTCGGTGGCGGATTTGGCGGAAAAATATACAACCAACAAGCAAGCGAAGCTGCCCGTATTGCAAAAATGATGGAAGGCACTCCTATTCAACTGATGTGGAGCCGCCAGGAAGAGTTTATGTACGACAGGTTCAGGCCTGCTGCGGTGATAAAAGTTAATTCGGGAATGACAAAAGAAGGCATTATAAAATATTGGGATTTCAATATCTATTGTGCGGGCGACCGTGGAACCGAACTTTTTTATGGTGTGCCAAACCACAAAACAAGCACACTCGACAAATCAGGCGTTCACCCTTTTGGAACCGGCGCCTGGCGTGCCCCGGGAAACTCGACAAACACTTTTGCACGTGAATCGCAGATTGATATCATGGCACATAAAATTGGTATGGATCCCCTTGAGTTCCGCTTGAAAAACATGAATAACCAGCGGGCTATCAATTCGTTGAAAATAGCTGCCGAGAAATTTGGCTGGACTGCTACAAAACCAGCTAAAGGCACTGGACGCGGTATTGCCGTTGGAACCGATGCCGGTACTTTGGTTACAGTAATTGTTGAAGTTACGGTAGATTCTAAAACAGGAGCAGTGAAAGTAACGCGGGCAGTTGTGGGTCAGGACATGGGCCAGGTTATCAACCCCGAAGGAACAATCATCCAGGCGGAAGGCTGTGTGAACATGGGACTTGGCTACGCGCTTACCGAAGATGTCGAATTCGATTGGGGCGAAGTAAAAACCACAGGTTTTGGCAATTACGATTTGCCTTTGTTTTCAACCATTCCTGAAACGATTGATACCGTGTGGGTGGATGCCATGGACCAACCACCACAGGGCGGTGGCGAACCGGCCATTATATGCATGGGCGGCGCTGTTGCCAACGCAGTATTCGAAGCTTGTGGCGCACGGGTTTTCAGGCTGCCGATAACAAGAAAGAGAGTTTTGGAGGCGATGAAAAAAGGATAGTTTACAGAACTACATACAGTCATATTCTTGAAGTCAAAAACAAGTGCCAGGGAATCCTTTAGACCGGCTTCGTGCCAATTCATCAAGTACAAATTATCCCCGATTTTACGGAAACGGGATGGGATGTCTTTGTTGCCATTCCCTTTTCCGGGACCGGCAATGAATTTCCACAACGGCCCCATCTACATCTTCACCATGTGCTTCCTTCGGTTGATAATGATATGCATCGCGGTAAATGCCACGATAAGAAGCAGTGGCAATACCATCATATTGCGGAGCGTGATTTGCGGGCCGGCGGTTTCGATTGATTTACCCATAATGGGCAATACCATAGAAGTAGCCACAAAACCCGCACCGCCCAGGATCGACATTCCCAATGCGCCGCTTTTTGGTACATATTCGCTCGCAACACCAATCATAGTAGGCCAAAAATAACACACACCAACGGCAAACACGGCTGCCGAAGCCAGCGTCATTGCGGCACCGGAAGAAATGCTGAGTAACCACAATCCGAGTGCAGCAATAATGGCGGATCCAAGCAAAACTCCCGTTGGGTTGAGGCGGTGAATAAGTCCTCCGGCAAAAAAGCGGCCTACCGCCATAATGCCCGTCACTACTACCAGAATAATCATCGGGCTGATGCCATTGTTTTCCAATAGTGCGTTAATCCATTGCGTTGTGCCCAGTTCGGTGGAAGCTGTAAGCAACATACAGCCAAAAATAAACGGAAACAACAAACTAATTTTATTCACCAATCTACCTTCGATAACGATAAATAAAGCAACCGCGGCAACAATAATCAGCGGCAACACATAATTGGCAGTCACCGCATCGGCAACAGTGGCGTTGGTGGCCATCAATATCATAAAAATCACGGCAAGCGTTATGGTAATCGGTGCGCCTATGTTGCGCATCATTTCTTTGTAGCTCACCCCGGAAGCAACACGCTCGGTTTCGGGTATTTTCTGACCAAGGAACAAGAAGCCGTAAATCGCAAGCGGAACAAACAGCAAGCTCACCAACACCTGCCACGGAAGGTTGATTTGGTCCATCACCAACCACGCCAGGATGCCGCCGATTACGATTCCACCCGGGAACCAAACATGGAAACGATTGAGCATTTTTGTTTTCTTATCGGGAAAAAGTACGGTGACTAAGGGGTTGCAAGCTGCTTCCACGCTACCGTTGCCCAAACCAATCAACACATTGGCCATAAACAGCGAATTATAATCTTTGGCCATTAGAAGCAATACAATGCCTACAAGATGAAGCACAAAAGCTGCCCACACAATGGTTTTTGTTTTCACGATGTCGATGAAATAGCCGCCAGCAAACATGGCTACAGCAAAACCCCAAAAAGCCGGGCCGAACGCACGTCCCACTTCTTCTTTACTTAATCCGTACTCATCGGTGAAAACCCCTTCGATTTTTGCCCTGATGGCAAAGGTGATTGCAGTGACCAACAATGCCAGACATGCGGCAACAAACAGTCGTTTTTGATTTACATTTTCCATGATTTGTTTCAATTTTATTTGTTAAGAAATATTTTTCAATTTGAAGAGGCCAAATACTGAATAGCCTGCCACAACAATTTCCCGTAGTCGGGTTCTACAAATGTTCGCTTGTCGTGACCAGCCTGAATATAAAGGATTTTGGAAGCGTTGTAGCGGTTTTCCCAGGCAACGGTTTCCATACTTTTGGGGTGCCGTGTTTTCAACAAAGGGATAACCTGATCCGAAACACGAACATTGCCATACACCTCATCAAAAAAGCGGAGTTCGGTGAACCCTTTGGTAACCGGGGTGTACTTTTCAACTTTACTATACACCCACACATCATGCTCGAAGGTCGAATGCAATTCTTCCGGCACATCTTTGTTCTTCTCGAAATATTTACCGCCTATAATTTCTTCAAACTCCGGCCAATCCTGATACGACACGATTGAATGGTGCAGAAATAAAAAGGGTTTTCCTTTCCTTGTCAATTCGATATAAGCATTCTTTTCGGGTTCAGAAATGGTTTTCCACATGTCATAAAATACCAACACATCGTAACCTTCGGCTTTATTCTTCAGCAATTCGGCATTCGCTTTTGGCTGCTCAAAGTGGTCATATTCTACATTCTCCATTGCATCGAACAGATCAAAAAATTCCAGGGTATCAAAGTCATGACCGCCGGTAATCAACATAACTTTAATGGTTTGCGCATGAATTAGAAATGCAGGGAGAAGAAATAGAGTTAAAAAAAGGTTCCGTTTCATTTGACTTGGCTTAAGCGCTTAAAAATAGCAAATTCATTGATTGTGGCATAGAAGATTGGAAGAAAAATGTTGGGAAGGAAAACGAAGACGGAAGACGGAAGCTGGAAGACGGAAGACGGAAGACGGAAGACGGAAGACGGAAGACGGAAGACGGAAGTGGGAAGTGGGAAGTCGGAAGTGGGAAGTTGACACCAAAGCAACCAACAACCAACAACCAGCAACCAGCAACCAGCAACAAGCAACCAGCAACAAGCAACAAGCAACAAGCAACAAGCAACAAGCAACAAGCAACCAGTAACAAGCAACAAACTACCAGTAACCAGCAACAAGCAACACGCATCCCGCATCCAGTAACTTTTAGTATTTTTGAAGCTGAAAAATGAGACACAAAAAACAATTTCAACGCATCGTGGTTGCGGTTTTGCTTATAACTTTGCTGACATTCGTGTTGGTAGCAAGCCTCGTGTTTTTTGGAGCGGAGGGTTACCTTAAGAAACATCTTCCGCAATGGGTCTCACAAGGCTCAGAGCAGCTTTACCGGCTTTCATTCGATGATGTGGAAATTCAATTTGTCCCGCTTTCCGTTTTCTTTACCAAGGTGTCGCTCATCGCGGATGAGGAAATTGCAAAAAAAGTAGCACAGGAATCGCCCGACAAAATCCTCTACGATTTTCACACGCCCGAAATTCAAATCAGCAATATCCAACTCATTAGTTTGCTGAACAAACAGATTTTTCACTGTAAAAAACTCACCATAACAGAACCCGAACTGACACTCTCGGGAAGGGATATTTTGCAAACCGACACCACCAGCTCGTATGAAAACCTGTTGGTAGAAATGCAGCCGCTCTTCAAAAAGAGAATCAAAAAAGTAGTTATTGACGAAATTAATTTTGTGGATGCCAACTACCAGATCTACTCCACCTTAGCCGCAGCTCCCGTTTCAAAGGCAAGTAAGGTTACCATAACCATCAAAAAATTCGAGACGGACTCCCTGCTCATTTTCAATCCTTCGCGCTTTTTCGACAGTGAGGATATTGTGATGAAACTGAGCCATTCGAGAACGGATATGGGCGATAGCCTCCACATTTTAACCATCGATACGCTGGAGTATTCGCTCAAAACATCGGATATTTTTGCACGTGGGTTTCACCTCTTCCCTATCGTTGAAAACACGAAGAAAAACCGCTACGATGTAACTGTGCCAAGCCTGCACCTGAAGAGCAAAAGCATTGCACGTTTTTCGGTGGAAGGGTCGATGGATGTACAACTGCTCACCTTCAGAAACCCGCAAATAAAATTCTACCAAAAAGAACACCCGGACAAACTCGATCTTGAAACGCTGAACGAATTCGACCTCTATTCGCTAATAGAAAACCAGTTTACCAACATCGATATAGATACTTTTGTGCTCGAAAGTGCCAACTTAGAAATCTATCGGCAACCCGACACAGTCAATTACCAGCAGCATTTTCAGTCTATTAACATTTCACTGTTCGGTTTTGAGCTCGACTCCACTTCGTCGAAAAACAATGACAAACTATTTCACGCCAACGAGCTTGAAATGTTTGTGCACGGATATTATTTGCGTTTGGAGGATAATCGTCATGAATTCAGTGCCGACTCCATGTTTGTTTCTACGCTCACCAACACTGTGGGTACGGAAAATATTCGCATATCTCCCTTGAAAGGCAGAAATAAGCGGCGAACAACCGTAAACATTCAATGTAAAGCTCTCGAAGTTAAGGATGTTGATTTGAAGACACTTTTCCATAAGCGCATCATGCCCACGCGTAAGATACAAGTAGTGGAACCCAGGGTGCACATTCAGTACCATACCGAAATTGAACGCGCCAAAGCACAAATGGAAACGGGATTGCTTTTTGAATTCGTTTCGGCCTATTTAAAAGGAGTTTATGCCGAAGTAGTTGAAATTGAAACCGGTGCGCTGAACATCGAAAACCTTCACGAAAAAGAGGAGTTGGGGTACTTTCAAACGGATTTTAACTTTTTGTTGTCGGGTTTCGCGCTCGACGACGAGAGCATGAAACGTACGGACAAGTTTTTTTACGCCACTAATTTCGATTTGCAATTCACCGACTACCAAATGAAATTGGTGGACAACCTGCACAAGATTGATGTGGAACGCGTATCCATTTTAAGCCTTGACCGCAAGCTGCAAATCAACAACCTGCGCTTGATGCCTATTGTTTCCAATGCGGACAAGGAAGTGATGAAACAGTTCAACCGATCGGAATTGTTTAAGATTTTTGTACCCCAAATCACAATGCAGGGAGTCAATTTGCGCGATGCTTTTTTTTACAACAAACTGAGCATGGCCGATTTCCGGATCATCGATCCCGAAATTTATTTTGAGAATTTCGGGCAGCTTCGTGAGGAAAAAGACAAAACCGAAAAGGGCGAAATTTACGATTTGGTGTTCAATTACATTTACGACTTCAATATCAAAAAAATGACCGTGCCCCACGGGAAATTCACCTGGGTGAACCACACAAAAAATGGAAAGACCACTTCATTCGACAATGCTTTTTCGGCTACACTACAAAATTTCAGGCTGAACGAAGCCGAATTGGGCAAGCAACGCCTGTTGTTTTCCGATCAGTTTAGCATATCGGTGGAAAATCCTGTTTTTGAGCTTTCGGACAGTGTACATGTTCTCCGGGCGGCACAAATCGATTTATCCACAGCCGCTTCGGGCGTAACCATCCGTGATGCCTATCTTGCACCCGACCACAAATCAGTCAATTTCGACCAATTGCCCACAACATTTCAAGCTACAATCCCGCATCTGCACATCAGCAAAATTGATTTTCAAAAAGCATGGTTTTCAAAAGAATTACTGGTGGGAAAATTGGAATTGAATGACTCTAAATTTAAAGTTTTCACAAAAAAAGGGCAAGCTAAACCACTGGATCTAAGCAAATTTAAGTTTCCATTGCCGGCCTTCCTTTCCTCGTTGCAAATTGGCGAAATGAACATTGACAATGCACAGGTGAACACCTACTCGTTAAGTGGAGACCAGCAGGAGGACGGTAGTAATTTTACTATCAACCTGGCTTTACCCGCCGTTTCGATTAAAAACAATCCGGAAAATCATGTTGAGATTTCCACAAAAAATGTAAGCACCACCATCACCAATTTCAGCACCCTATTGGGCAATGAGCACAAAGTGGAATTTAAGCAGTTGGATTTCAACCGCAGCAAGCAAAGTATTTCAATTTCAAAAGTTAAGGTTTCCCCCTTTGCCGATAGTAAGACGGGCAATACATTTAAGATTGCGGTACCGCAAATTGAATTCACGGGTTTTGAACTGAATCCGGCTTTAGAGGAAAATCGTTATATTTTCAACACCATTTCGATTGACAATCCTGACATTAGCATCCACATCGATTCGGTAAAAAACACGAAAACGGAATTCAATAAAAATCTCGACATTTACCCTTTTATTGAACCGTATGTAGATGAGATAAAAGTGGCTCACTTGCAAATTAACCGGGCTAATTTAGATTTTAACTGGCTTGAAAAATTAGTGTTAAACAGGCAGTTCAACATCCATTTCAACGACATTAATATTGCAGAAGACCGGAATCCTGAACAGCTTTTTCATGCCAAGGAATTTGAATTTTCTACGGCAGGCTTGAGTACGAAAAGTAAGGATGAGCAATACGAGTTCAGTGCAGAATCGTTGGTATATAACTCGCAGAAGCATAATGTAGTGCTTCAAAACATCCGCATTACTCCGCTACTGGAGCGCGAAGAATTCAATCAGAAAAACCATTTTCAAAGCGATTACTTAAGCGGTAGGACCCGTTTCGTGGAACTGAAAGGAATCGATGAGAATCTATGGTTTGAGCAGAATGTACTTTCCGCAAATACCTTGGTAGTCGGTGAAAGCAACCTTGACATTTTCCGAAACAAGCGGCTGCCGTTCAACGAAAAGCAACGTCCGCCATGGCCGCAGGATTTGTTAAAAGAAATCAATCCGGCTTTTGTTTTCGATTCGGTGGTTTTGAAGCCATCTACCATAAAATATAGCGAACTTACAGAGGGACGTGACGAAGCGGGCTGGATTTCATTTGAAGAGCTGCAACTGAAAACCGGACAATTCACGAATATCGATGGGAAAATCGTGAAAAACCCTCATCTTGAAATTGAAGCTTCGACAAAATTAATGGGAAAATCGCTCCTTTCGGCAAAAATTAATTTCGATTTAACAGCCAAAAACAAAACGCACAAGGTGGTGGGCAATTTGCAGCCCTTGGAGTTGAATTCATTCAACCCAATGATTGAGAATACGACTCCGCTTTTGGTGGAAGCCGGCACCTTAAACCGTTTTGATTTTGACTTTTCGGCCAACGACAAGGTGGCATTGGGTGAATTGTATTTTGGCTACGACAATTTGAAAATAGCGGTAATGAATGTTGACAGGGACGAAGCAAAAAAGATGTGGCTTGCCACGCTTTGGGCAAATACCATGGTGGTGAACTCAAAAAACCCAAAAGGCGACAGGCTTAGCCCAGAGCGCATCGAATACGAAAGAGATAAACAACGCTCTATCCTAAATTACTGGTGGAAAGCCATTTTCACCGCAGCCAAACAAAGCATTGGAATTAAGCCGGATAAAGAATAAGTTTTTTTTCTAATTTTGAGGTTTCAATTTAAAAATCGAAATATGAAGACTTTCAATAAATTCCTGACAATAGTTTTATTCCTGACAATTTTAGCGGGTTGTAGCTGGTTTGAAGACGACAAAGATACCCCAGAGGACAAATACTTGGTGGATTATGCATGGCACTATACCTATTCCGAGGCGAGAATCAAAATGTTGATCAACGCGGCTGCATCAAAATTTCCCGAGGTGCAAAGCTTAGCCGATCAGATGGAACACAAAGTCTCAGTATATACCATAAGATATACCACGAAATTTAATGGCGAAGAGGTAATTGCATCGGGCTTAGTGGCAATTCCGGATACTAAAAGTATTGATTTCCCGCTATTAAGCTACCAGAACGGCACGAATACCCTGCACAGTCAGGCGCCATCGGTAAACCCCGACAACGAACTATTTTTATTACTGGAAACCGTTGCGTCAACCGGTTTTGTGATTGCCCTTCCCGACTATCTTGGGTTTGGTGCATCAAGCAATATGTTTCATCCCTACCTGCACAAGGAATCTACGGTTCAAACCGTAACTGATATGTTGCGTGCGGTAAAGGAACTCTGTGGCAATTACTTAGAAATTGGATTGAACGATGATTTGTTCCTCTCGGGCTACTCGCAAGGAGGCTGGGCAACTATGCAGGTGCAAAAAGCCCTTGAACAGTCTTCGGAGTTTCAACTAAAAGCAAGTGCTTGTGGAGCAGGACCGTACGACTTAAATTTCATTAACCGATATATTCTGGAACAGGACTCCTACCCGATGCCTTATTTTATCGGCTACATTTTCAACAGTTATTTTAATTTGGGCATAGCGGCCAACCTGGCATCCGAAATTTTCAACCCTCCCTACGATTCGCGCATAATGACACTCTACGATGGCACAAAGTCGGGTGAGGAAATCAACGCTCAGCTCAGCACTAAAGTGTCGGAGCTTTTCACTGAAAACTACCGGGAAAACGCTTATACCGACGATAAATTTAAGCCTTTGATAAGCGCACTGACCGAAAATAGTATTGAGGCCTGGAAAACTACTACACCAACATTTATTCTGCACGGCAGCAAAGACGATTTTGTACCCCCACAGGGTTCCGATAAAATTGTCCAGGATTTTCGTTCCAAGGGCGTAGGCCCCGAAATTGTAGAGTCGGAGACCATTCCCGGTGCAACGCACACCACTGGGATTATTCCTTCGGGAATTGCCTCCATAAATTGGTTAATTAAAATAAAAAATAGATAGTGCTATTTGAACTTAGAAAGCATCAAAATCCACCCCGTCCAGTTTTCCAATAAAAACGATTTTACTTTTTTGATCATCCAGTAAATCATCGCCTTCCGTTAGTTCAAAACTGCCGCCCACGGCTTGTAAAATAAATTCGTAGAGTTCGTTCCGGAAGCATAAAATCCCTTTGGCACGGTAGATTTCATTCTTATGCACGTCGAGAAAATAGTACATACGATGCATAAATTCAGTCTTGTGCAGGGCTTTATCAAAAAACCACGTTTTTGCTGAAATTTGATTTTTAACTACTGAAAAGCTGACGAAATCAAATTCGCTTTTCTTTTTACGTAGGATGGATTCTAAGGAAAAAGAAGTTTGATTAATTTCCCCGGAGAATACAATTTCCGATAGCGGATTGAGCGTTTGCAACGATTTTCTGAATGTGCTTCTTTTCGATTCCGAAAGACTTTCCGCTTTACTAACTACTGCAAAATCTGCCACAACAAGCTGTTTCAGGGTGAGTCCTTTTTCAGGCGAATCCCAAAAATGAAGCGCATCGACCATACAGATTGTACCGTTGTATTGATAAATGCCTTTCAGCTCTTTTCCGAAGAACGGGCGGATAACGGCAGCGGGATCGGCCACTCCGGTGGTCTCTATCAAAAGGTGCTGAACATGAGGAAAGCGCAGGACAAGTTCTTGCAAAACCAGTTCAAATTCGTCGGTAATGGTGCAGCAAATGCAGCCTTGCTTTAATTCGAACATCTGACTGGCATCCACCCCTTTAATCAATTTTGTATCGATTGCCACGTCGCCGAATTCGTTTTCCACCAAAGCAAATTGGGTTTCGGGATGCTGCTTTAAAAGTTGGTTGATGAAGGTTGTTTTACCTGAGCCGAGAAAACCGGTTACCACCGTTGCTTTTATTTTGGAAGTGCCATTCATATTAAAATACCTTCTAAAACACCTTCTATTTTATCCGTTTTCGCAGCACAGGATATAGCTCTTGGGCCATAATCTGAAAACCGAGGTCGGTTAAATGTACGCCATCAACGGTAGCTTCCTGGCTGTCGCCAATCAATTTATCGGCTTTTACATAGTAGATATTTTTATCGCCTTTCGCCTTGTTTTCTTTGAAAATACGCTGCAAGGTTGCATTTTTTTCTTTCAACAATGCAAAAACCGTCTGATCGAAATACATGTGCGGAAAAAGGATGCTTTCCACCAAAAAGATCGGAGTTTCAGGATTCTTCTCCCGAATGATTTCTAAAAACCGCTGGTATTTTTCATTCATCTGGGCCACCGTTACATTGGGCAAACAATCCATCACAAAACAGGAAGCCGGAATCGTAGCCATCGCTTCGGCAACTTCTAAATCAAGTTGTCCGTTTCCGCTGAATCCAAGGTTAACAATTTCCCGGTCGAGCATGCGCGAAAGAATATTGGGATAGGCCATTCCGGCACGCGTGGCGCATCCCCCCTGAGTGATACTCGTACCGTAGAACACCACCGGACGGCCTGTTTTCGGTGAATCTACCGACGAGGCTTTGATCCATGCATGGGAATCAATTCCGATTTCCAGACTTTTTAAACCATCGTACAAAGGCAAATACAGCATGTACTCCATTTCCTCCTCCGGCATATTTTGGATAATGATGGCTGTGGTAGCCTTTGCCACAGGCCGACCGGAATTGACAAATTGCCACTTTCCATTTTTCAAGGCGTATAAATCCAGGCCTTTAATACCGGTCATGGTGAAATGGTTCATCACCACATCGCCGGTAACTTCCCATTTAGCACCGATGACCGACGAATTGGACCGAAAACGGATGGCCAAACCGCTGCAATTTTTGGATAAACTCCACACCGGCGGGCGGGTAACGCTTTCCAAATAAGCAGGTAACCTTTCGTAGCGATTTTCACTATCGGTAAAGCCCTTTCCGATAAGGGGTAATGTGGCAGCATCAACATATTTCAAACTATCGGGCGATGCCGCAAATCCAATAAACGGCAACACCATAAAAACAAGTAATAAATTTCTCATAACTACATTTCTTTAAGAAAATTTTAATTTTGAGTTCAAGAGGTTCTACCCGCTGATATCTATATCTACAAAGTGCCTAATCCTAAAAAACAATTCTCACCGTTACAAATTAATGCTCAGACTTCTTTTCAAATTCGTGGAATTAGAGTAATTCGTGGACATCTTTTTAACAAGAAACAAGCACCTGGCAACAAGCAACTACCTCACATCAATCGCATCCACCGGACAAACCGCGCGACAAGCATCGCATTTGATACATAGTTCCGTATTGATGGAATGTATTTCGTGCGGGGTGAACGGAATGGCGTCAACCGGGCACTTTTGCACACACATGGTACAGCCGATGCATTTATCGTTTACAGAATAGGTAATTAAATGTGTGCATTTTCCGGTTGGGCAAACACCGTTCATGTGTGCTTCATATTCATCGCGGAAATACCTCAAAGTGCTGAGTACCGGGTTTGGAGCAGTCTTTCCCAAACCACACAAACTTCCTTTGTGCGTCCATTCCGCCAGTTTCTCCAGTTCTTCGAGGTCTCCTTTTTTAGCTTTGCCTTGGGTAATGTTTTCGAGGATATCGAGCATCCGTTTTGTCCCCACGCGGCAGAAAGTGCATTTCCCGCACGATTCCTCCTGCGTGAACGAAAGAAAATAGCGGGCGATGTCCACCATGCAGTCGGTGTCGTCGAGCACCACCAAACCGCCGGATCCCATCATGGCGCCCATTTCGCCAAGCGATTCAAAATCGATGGGCGTGTCAGCAAATTCCGCCGGGATACAACCTCCACTGGGGCCGCCAATTTGCACCGCTTTAAATTTTCGGCCGTTGGCAATTCCACCGCCAATTTCTTCAATCACCTGTTTGACCGTGATTCCCATTGGAACTTCAATCAAACCACCACGTGCAATTTTACCGGCGAGTGCAAAAACCTTTGTTCCTGTACTTTTTTCTGTACCGATATTTTTGAATTTCTCTGATCCTTCGCGTAGAATGTAAGAAATCATTGCCAGCGTTTCGGTATTGTTCACTAAGGTTGGCATCCCCCACAATCCACTTTCTACAGGGAATGGCGGACGGATGCGCGGGTAACCACGGCTACCTTCGATGGAGGCAATCAACGCCGTTTCTTCGCCGCAGACAAACGCACCTGCACCTTCGTAAATTTGCAGTTTCAGACTGAATCCGGTATCTAAGATATTTTCACCCAAAAGATTTTGTTCCTCGCAAATTTTAATGGCTTCACGAATACGTTTCACGGCCAAAGGATATTCAGCGCGGATGTAAAAATACCCTTCGTGAATTCCAACGGCATAAGCGGCAATCACCATTCCTTCGATAATACGGTAGGGATACGATTCCAGAATCATCCGGTCCATAAACGCCCCCGGATCGCCTTCGTCGCCGTTGCAAATAATGTATTTTGTTGCACTTTGTTGTTTTTTAATCAGATCCCATTTAACTCCTGCCGGAAACCCTGCCCCCCCCCGCCCCCGGATTCCGCTGTTTTTTACTTCCTGCACTACTTCGTCGGGAGTTAAAGTTTGCAAGGCTTTTTTCATGGCTTCAAAGCCGCCGCGTTTTTTATATTCGTTGATATCTAAGGGATTCAGCATACCACGGTATTCGGTGGCAATCGGAATTTGTTTTCCGAGAAAAGAGGCAACAGGTTTTTCGCGCATCCCAATTTCGTAGCGCTCCACACCCGCCCAGTTCCGGTCGGTTTGCAGGGTATCTACAAAACTCAGTAGTTTATTCTTTGTTTTGGTGAAAATATTGGGCGCATCAAAATGGCTCTCCACAATGCGTTTCACGTCTTCGGGTTTCACTTTGGCATACAACGTTGGTTCGCCCTCGTTCGGCACGATTTCAACTAACGGAACCTGATGGCACATGCCCACACAACCTACGTGCTTCAAGTTTACCCGCAAGCCGCTTTCGTTTACCACATTTTCCACTTCTTGTTGAATTTCTTTACTTCCGCTGGCCACACAGCACGAGCCCAGACCAATCCGTATTTCTCCTTTTATTTCGGAACCATCGGCTTTTCGGGCTTTTTTCGAGGTCTTTTTCCCTTTGAAGCTTTCGAAATCGGAAATCACTTGTCCTACCTGGTCGGGCGCAACATGCCCATAGGTGGTCGAGTCAATTTGAACTACGGGCGCCAAGGTGCAACAGCCCAAACAAGCCACTTTTTCGAGCGTGTATTTTCCCGATTCATCGGTGTTGATGCCCTCTTTCAGTTTAAATTCACGGCGCAATGCATCGTAAACCAGACCGGCACCTTTAACGTGGCACGCTGTGCCAACGCAGATCTTAATAATATGTTCGCCCACGGGAGCCATGCGGAATTGCGCATAGAAACTGGCCACGCTGATGATTTCGGCAGGAGTGATGGAAGTTTTTTCCGCAACGTACTTCAGCAGTTCTTCAGGCAAATAATTGTATTCGTTCTGAATGGCCTGCAAAATTGGGATCAGGCTCTTTTTTTCGGAACCTTTTTCAGCGATAATTTGGTCGATATTTGTATTTTGTTCTATCATTTTCCGATACAATATAAATTATTCTCGCCACGAATGTAAATCCGTCCTTCGTCGAAGGCAGGAGTTGTGCCCGCTTTTTCGCCGAGTTTATTTTCGCTGAGGAGTTTCATTTCTTTGGCGAAGGCATATACCCGCATCATTCCTCCGTTGTCCATCATGAACAGTTTCCCGTCGGCAACAGTTGGAGAGGAATAGAGCGTTGCGCCTACGTCGTCTTCCCAATATTGCTCACCGGTTTTGGCATCGTAGCAAACCAACACCCCGTAGCTTGTGGCGATAAAAAGCAAACCGTTATGCGCCAGCGGACTTGCAGCTTCAGGCATGTATTCGTCGTTTTCCCACACAATCGAGCCGTCTTTTGGATTGATGGCCACCAAGCGGGCGTATTCGTTGGCGGCAAACACAAGGCCATCGCTAAAGCCTACAGAAGGGCCCACTTCACCCATCATGCAGTTCGTTGTCCAAAGAGCCTTTCCCGACGAAATATCGTAACCGGCAACAATCGGATCGGCAGTTAAAATCACCTGATATTTGCCATCGATTTGCGCCAAAACCGGACTTGCCCATGATATTTTCGACTCGCGCACAGTTTCCCACACCGTTTTGCCCGTAACTGCATCCATTGCGAAAAGTTTACCGCCTTTGTTGGTATCAAACTGAACAAAGAGCTTGTTTGCCCAGATAATCAAGGACGACGAATGCCCGTAATGATTGTCCAGCACCCCGATGTTCCTTGCCCATACACGTTTCCCATTTATGTCGAAGGCAATTACGTCGCCCGAGGCAAAAATAGCATATACGTTTTGACCATCGGTGGTCATTGTGGAGGCAGCGAGGCCCGTATCTTCGGTAACTTTTGGCATTTTGGCGGGCGACCCCGGGATATTATCAGCTTTGCCCGTCCACAGTAATTTGCCATCGGCTTTGTTGTAGCAATACACTTCGCGGCTTGCAGCATCAGCACCCGAAATAAAAATTTTGTCGCCCCAAACAATGGGTGAATTGTGACCGTGTTTTGGTATCGCCGCCTTCCAAAGGATATTTTCACCGGAAGCCCCGTTCCATTTCGTGGGAATGTTTTTGTGGTAAATCACGCCTTGCCCTAATGGACCCCGGAATGAATTGTGGTTGTTTTTGACTAAAGCCAACGTCAATCCGGCAGCCGAGGTTACCGGTTTTTCGCTTGCTTTTTCTTCGGAATTTTCTTTAGTAGCTTCTGAATCAGTTTGTGCAATTTGTGAATCATCCGGAATATTATCTTCTTCGGCAATAAGTTCTTCACTTGAAGATTTTGGGATTTCACCTACATCAATTACTTCAATCCCCTGTTCTTCAGGGGTTGATTCTGCCTCGGCAACTTCGGTTTTGGCATCGTAATAACTGAGATGGTTGATCGTGGCAAAGGAAGCGGCCAATGCAAAAATCATTACGGCCGCCCCAACTATCACTATTCCTTTTTGGGCCAGAATTCTACTTGCGATTTCATTTTCATGCGAAGTGTCGGGTTCACCTATTTTTGATTTGGCAGAATAATAAACCCTCAAAGCAAAAAACAGCACGATTGCGCCAAAAAGCAACAAATAAGCACCCGTTTTAACTTGCCACTGGCTGTTGAAATAAGCTTTCCGTGCCAGCAAATCGAAATTGCGGATTTCAGTTTTCAGTTCATCGCTGTTAGGCTCTTGCTTCAAGCGATCAACCAGGGCTTGCAGGGCTTTACTTTCAATGGGGTCGCTTTTGGATACTTGCCAAAAATTCAGTAAAAGCAGCATGGCCACCACCATACAAAAAATACCCGCTATCACAGCAATGTTTTGGGAGAGTTTTATTTTATCGTTTATATGCATACTTCGTTTTTTTTTACTTGTTGAACTCCTTCAGAGTTCGGCTTCTATATTTGTTAGTTAACCACGAGTTTCACTCGCGGCTATTATTGTTGAACTCTTTCAGAGTTCGACCTTAACTCCTCATTGTTTACCGTCCTAAATTACGGCTGCCATTGCCTTTCGGCAGGCAGGTTATTGGTGAACTCCTTCGGAGCTCTGATTTATTATTCACAGTATATCAATTTAATCCTTTCAATGTTGTGCCTCCTTTACTACTTTAATACAGATTTTGTATAAACGGCGCCATAATACCTTGTTATTTTGTTGTTGAACCCCTTCAGGGTTCATGTTTAACCCAACATTGTTTACCGTAAGTTTCACTTACGGCTATTATTGTTGAACTCCTTTCGGAGTTCTGATTTTGTCTTAAACTTGACAACGTCATTTTTAATCCTCTTACAATCCTAAAGGGATTGAACAACAATAGCCGTAGGTGAAACCTACGGAATGCGTTATACGAAATCCCTCCAACCCTGTAAGGGTTGAACTCACAGTAAATATCGTTCATCATACTGAATCCCATGCTCGTTTAATAATTCAATTAATTCTTCTTTAAATGTTTTTAAACGATGATGTTCCCGCTGGTTTTTCACGTAATTCATCAATGTTTCTTTCTGGTTTATACTGATTTTCGGTTCCGTTTAATTGATACAAGGTGCATTTCTTGTTTTTCAGCACTCCCCAAATGTATGAATACAATTTTTTGCTTTCGGATAGAACCATGGTGTTATTAGCATGTTTTGTCGAAAACACGATTTGATAAAGAATTTGTGTAAATGTTGCCATGATACGTAATTGTTTGTTGTTGAACCCCTTCAGGGTTCAGTCCTTGCCTAATCTCTATCACCCGTAAGTTTCACTTACGGCTATTGTTGTTGAACTCTTACAGAGTTCACTCTCTCACTTTTCACTTCACTCCTCAAAATACTCACCTCTCACCTCTCTTTGCCTTAGCCTTTGCCTTTCTTCCTCCACCTTCTCCCTCACTTCTCCACCGGGCAATAATCGATGCAACGTGCACAACTAAAGCAATTACCCTTGTGCGGTTGATAATCCTGTCGCTGACGAAAAATCACGGTATTGAGCAAGGTCATCCCGATAACCAAACCGAGAAAACCTCCGGCTATCATACCGCCGATGTAAAACTTATGGCGAATCACTTCTGCTTCAGAAACTAACGTTTCCATTGATTTTCCGGAAGACATGAAGGTTTGCACATCGATATTATCGATATCATTTCTTATTTCAGGGTTAGAAATCAGTAATTCGGCTAAATACACCGTTGGGTTTGCTTTCGACAAAAAAGTATGAGATTTGATGCCCACAAAAACACCGGCTGCAATCCAAACAGGAATAAGCACAGCGTAGATAATGAACCGGTTGGGCCCAAGCCCTGATTTGAGGACTTCTTTTTCGTTGGTCGGGTAATCAATGGCATCGAACGGACAGGAATTGGCGCACAATTTACATTGAATACAAGCCGAAGGAGTGATGGTTAAATGTTTTCTTGAAAACCTTGACATCCAGTTGAGCAGCACGGAATACGGGCAAAAAAACCGGCAATACGGACGTGCAACAAACATCCCCATCAGCAAAAATGCAATGCCCAAAACCACCATTAAAAATTTTGCGTCCATGCGGAAAATCCCGATAAACGGGTCGTAGCGACAGATGATAAAGTCGGTGCCGGTAGCCGCAAAAAGGATGGCAAGCGACAAATAAATATAGGGAATCAGCCCAAGGGTGCGGTTCAACCATTTTGGCAGACTGATGGGTTTCACCACGATTAAATCCTGGATAGCACCCAAGGGACAAGCCCCGGCACAAAAAACACGGCCAAAAAACAGGGCAAACAATAAGGGCAAGGCAAAAAACAACAGCACCGTGACGGAAATGGCATAATTGGGGTCGGCAAACGACAAGGTAACGTTTTGAATGGAGCCGACGGCACAAACACAGCCATTGCGGTAGAATCCGAAATAGACCAACGTGAATACCGAAAGCCACAACATCCCCTGTCGCGAACGCTTTTTCAAGGCAAAATAGGTAGCCAGCGAAAGAACGAGCAACAACACAACGACATCAAAATACTCCAATGACAAAGCACGTGGCTCGGGCGTTTCGGGCGTTGGCTGCTCATAACCGCTTTCAAATTCGGGTTTTGGAAAACGTTGTTGCTGGGCGGAGGATGCGAAGGAGAGGAGGACAAATAAGAGAAAAAAGCCCCTCCTAACCTCCCCCAAGGGGAGGAATTTTAAGAACTGAAAAGCACGTTTCCCAATGCTCGCAACTTGCAGCGTAAAGATTCTTAACAATGTATCTATATTAGATTTTTGGTTCATACTCGTTCGCTTTGTCAGGATTGAGGAGCACTGGTAAAACTACCTTTCACTTTGTAGGGCTCGCTGGCTTTAACGCGGCTGATGGCATCCGACGGACAAACGCGGGCGATGGAACATTCGTTGCAATTCAGGCAGATATCGTGCATGATTTGCAAGTGCATGGAACCGTTGCCAAACGAGGTGCAGCCTTTCACGCATTTAGAGCAACCAATGCACAAATCTTTGTTGATGTGGTATTCAAAATAGGGTTCTTCGATGAATCGCCGTTCGATGGCTGCTGTTGGGCAGAGTTGATTTTCGGCCGCGGTGCTTTGATGGTTGGCATCCGGTTTCAGGTAGCCACCGCATAAATCGCAGTAGCCGCACAAATCAAAGGCATGCAGGCATTTTACTGCAGAGGGTGTCATCACGCAGTCGGTGGCACAGCGGCCGCATTGCGTGCATTCAAACGGATCAATTTGCCAAACGTAATCGTCAGTGGTAACCCGTTTTAATGCGGTAGCGCTAACTGTTCCCAAGGAAAGCAGCAGCGATAAGCGGACACCGTTTTGTATGAATTTCCGCCGACTGTTTGCTTTGTTATTTGTTTCCATTTTTCCAAGTTTATATTGTTGAACCCCTTTAGGGTTCAGTCCTTACTTTGCCTATCACCCGTCCCGAGTTGTCGGGACGGCTATTATTGTTGAACTCTTTCAGAGTTCCTATTTCGCCTCTCTTTTCCTTTACCTCAGGGCTTATGCAGTTTGAAACTTTTCCGCAATTACTGCAGGTTGGTGAAACCGTGCAAGTTGCTGATACCTTTTTGTTGACCACCAAATACCCGGCAGAAGTTAGCATTCCGCCCAATATTAGGAGTCGTCCTGTTGTTTTGAAAAATTCTTTTCTGTTCATGGTCATAAAGGCGGAAGACCGAAGACGCCTGCCTGCCGGTAGGCAGGGTAGGCAGGGAAGTCGGAAGTAGCCTAACTGCTATAAAGCAGAAAAGTAATCCGAACTTCTCGATATTCTGAATTCCTATTTTAAATTTTCAATTCATTGTTGTAGAACCCCTTCAGGGTTCGGTTTTTATTTTACTTATCAACCGTAAGTTGCACTTACGGCTATTATTATTGAACTCTTTCAGAGTTCTCATTTTTTCTCAAAAACCCGTAATACTTTTCTATCAAAGTCGAGGGCATAAATTTTCCCCGAACTGTCAACGGCGAGGTCGGGTGCCTGGCCTTCGTCCGTGAACTTTTTGGGCGGTGCAACCACGCCGGAAAATTCGCCGGAAGGTTTGTAAATCTTAATTCGCACCATTCCTTTTTCGGCGGTTACGAAACTTCCGTCGGGTAAAAAAGTGAAGTGCGCAGGGTTGCAGCAGCCGCTAAACCCTTCAATGTTGATACCGGAGCTCTTCCAATGTTCGCGCAAATTGCCGTCATCTGTGTAGTTTTCGAGGGCGTGTAAGCCAGGGTTTACCACCCATAAATCACCTTCTATGTTAATATCGATATCAAAGCACGGACTCGGTACAATAAAGCCATGCGCGGCATCTTCGTTGGCTTTTCCATCAATTTCATTCAGCTTTTCACCCGACTTTGAAAAGCGGATGATTTTACGGGTTCCTGCATCGGCAACAAACACGCTTTCGCCGTGAATTGCAAGAGCAGTAATCATAGAGTTTTCGGTTTCCAATTGCCATTCATTATACAAATTTCCTGTTTCATCAATAACACGGATATGGTTTTTGAAAGCCACAAAAATGCTATCTCCTGCCACCTCCACGGTTTTTGGATTATCGTCAAGTTCTATTTCGTTAATCAATTTTCCGGTCAAATCAATTATTTTGAGTTTTTGGTCGCCCACCAAATAAATTTTATCGTTTTCAACCGTAATGCCTTTAGGCGATTTAAAAGCGATGTTAAAGTTTTTGGTCTCCTTGTATTGAATCAACTCTTCGGGTACTTCTTTGAATTGATCCACACTATATTCAAATTTGTTGGGCTTCATTTTATCCGGACGCTTTGAGTACCAATCGGCCACCATCACCGCTACGATTACTGCGGCGAGGAGGATAAGAAACAGGATGATGCCTTTGTTTTTCATTTTTTTTAATTTAAATTCAAATCCATACAAACCATTGTTTTTGAGTCGCGCAACAACAAATAACCATCGGCAAGGGCAAATGGTGCCCAAGCATCGTGACCGTCGGGGATTACCTGAACCTGGTCCAGTTGAATGAATTTCTCCGTACTTGGCCGGGCGATGGTCAGTGTTCCATTGTCGTTCAAAATAAAGAACTTGTTGTCGGCAATAAAATAAGGTCCCAAGCCAAAGCGAGCCTCTTTTCCGCTCGACCAAACCACTTTTTGCGGGTCGGACGGATGCACACAAATCATTTGATTCCGCATCGCGCCGCCATCTTTCGGGAGGATGCCAAACAAATGATCGTTCCAATAAATAGGGGTTTGCTGCTCGCCGGCCAAACCTTCGCTGGGCTTGTATTCCACAAGCGGTTCGATGCTGAACTTCCCGCCCGTTTCCGTCAATCGTAACATCATGCTTCCGGCACCGTAACCTGCGGTCATAAATATTTTCCCGTCGGGCATACAAACCGGTGAGGGCGCCACCACGGAATGATTCCAGGCAGGTGCTTCCCAGAGTACTTCACCTACGTTTTCTCCGTCGGCAGCTACGCCGGTTAAGGCGCCAATGCTGCTGTAAACGTACATTTTACGTCCACCAAAAGTGAAAGGCATAACGGAAGAATGTGACATTTTCCATCCGTTTGGGTTGGGTGTTTCCCAAAGCGTTTCGCCCGTTTCGCAATCCACGCCAATCATCAGCGCATTGCCACCGGTGGCCAGAATCGCCACACCATTGTCAATGAGCGGACATTGTCCGGTGTACCAAAAAGGAATTTCATTCTGGTAATCTTTCACGATGTCGAGTCCCCAGCGAAAATCCCCTGTTTCGCGATCGACACACATTACGTGGCATTTGGGGCCGATGGTAACGATATAATTTTCAGTAACAGCCGGAATAGTACGCGACATTCCATGGTTGCGTTTCACTGCCACATCGTAACCACGCCGCCAGAGTTCTTTGCCGTCGGTGAGTGAAATACAGCGCAAAAAATCCGCACGTTCCGCTTCGTTATAATCGAGAATATACGCCAGCCCTTTCCAGATTGCAGCACCCGAATGGCCTTCGCCAAGTTCCATTTCCCAAAGGATTTTTGGCCCGCTGGCAGGAAATTTCTCCATTAGTTTAACAGGTGATTTTGCAATATTGTCGAAATCTTCGCCCCGGAATCGCGGCCAGGTTTCACCCAGTGCCTTATACTCGTCCGAAAACTCCTCAAAATGTTCACCAATGGTTACTTCCTGCATAACCACATCTTTTCCGCGATTATCCGTCCCTTCCAGGCTTACGGTAAAATTTCGGGTAGGGTCGGCATTCAGCCACCAGAACATGAAAATGAAACCAATCGTTCCAATTAGTATGAGCGTAATATTTATGGTCCGTTTTGTCATTTTTTAATATCATACACCATCAACACATCACCATGACGAACGAATAATTTTCCATCATAAATAGCAGGATGTGCCCAATGCGGGCCATTTCCGCTAGTGATTTGAAAGGTACTTACCACCTTCAAACTCTCGGGCGACGGTTCAATCAGGGCAATATTGCCTCGTTTTTCTTCGTATAAATAAAGCATTCCGTCGGCAGTAATAATAGAACCTTTGGTTTCCCACTCGCTTTCCCAACTGGTGTAGCCGGTTATCCAGTTTGCACACATCCATTTTCCATTTGAATTGTTTTGAAAATTGGAGCCATAAATATACTCATCCAACAGCACATTTCCGCCGTGGTGCGTGTCAAAATCTTCGTTCATCCATTTTAGTTGCACCGCATTACCATCGTCCGAAAGCGAAAGCATCACGCCGGGATGATTGTATCCGCTGGTCACAAAAATTTGGCCGTCGTGGTAGAGCGGCGGATTGGTGTTTTCGCCATGCCCGTGAGTTGGTTTATGATACTGCATAACATCATAGCTCCACAGCACGTCCCCGTTTTCAGCATTTATACCGATGATGTTTTTCGCTGTTAGGGTTAAAATAATATCGCGCCCCTTATGATTAATCAAAGTAGGAGAAGCATAGGCTTTTGGGCCGCCTTCACTTTTGGCCTTCCACAGCAGCGAGCCATCTTTTTTATTGAGCGCCACCATGGTATTTTGACTGCCCCCTGTGGTATAAAGCACCGCATTTTCGGTCAGTAGCAGGCATTCGGAATCGCCGTATTTAAACAACTCTCCATTATATGTTTTGATAGCGTGTACTTGCCACACAATTTTACCGGTTTCTGCATCGATACAATTAATCTGGCCGGTTCCGCTGCCGATATACAGTTTCCCGTTCTCATACGTAGGCGTACCACGGCTATCGACATAAGAGCCGGTCCATGAACGTCCGTAAGGAGTTTCCCACAACATTTCGCCTTTTAGGTTGTATGCCGAAAGGATATCGCTTGTATCTTTTTTTATTCCTGATATGAATATTTTCCAGTCAGCAAAAATGGGTTGAGAATAACCTTTTCCAACTCCCTCAATTTGCAACAATAATTCAGGGCCCGATTCCGGCCACTGTTTTAGCAATCCTTTTTCATTGTAATGACCGCTTCGATTAATACCGCGAAATTCGACGATATTCTGGCTGAAAACAGCATTTGAAACAACTAAGAATAATATGGTTTGCAATACTTTCATTTTATTGTCATTTTACGTTATTGCCTGTATAGTAGATGCTTTACGAACGACATATTCTAAATGCTAATCATTCCCACCTGCCTACCGCAGACAGGCGTAAGTGGGAATCCCTACCTCCTATACTGAGATTCCCACTTTCGTGGGAATGGTGGCCTCGAGCATCTGTCTTTCAAAATCTCACCTCCCACATCCCTTCCAACTTCTGACTTCTCATATCTCATATCTATTTCCCCGCAATATCATAAACCATCACCACCTCGCCATGACGCATCAGTAATTTTCCGTCGGCAATAAAGGGATGCGCCCAATGTGGTCCTGCACCATCAGTGATCTTAAATGTACTGATTATTTTCAAATTGTCGGGCGAAGGTTCAACCAACGCAACATTTCCGCGTTTTTCTTCATACAAATAGAGCATTCCGTCGGCAGAAACTATCGAGCCTTTGTTTTCCCACTCGCTTTCCCAGTTGGTACGGCCTGTTTCCCAATTTACGCAAACCCATTTTCCGTTGGAATTATTTTGCCAGTTAGAGCCGTAAATATTCCCGTTGACCAACACGTTTCCGCCGTGGTGTGTGTCGATGGTTTCGTTTTTCCATTTCAGTTTAACTGAATTCCCATCGACTGAAAGCGCGAGCATAATTCCTGGATGGTCGTAGCCACTGGTCACAAAAATTTGACCGTTGTGGTACAGTGGCGGATTGGTTTGTGCACCTTCGCCTTGGCTCGAAGTGTGGTACTGGATTAAATCGTAATTCCACAGGATCGTTCCATTTTCGGGATTGATGGCAATGATGTTCTTTGTTGTCAAAGCCAAAATAATATGGTGCCCATTGTGCGTAATCAATGTTGGCGAAGCGTACGATTTTGCACCGCCCAAACTTTTGGTAAGCCACAATTGCGATCCATCGTTTTTACGGAAAGCCACCATTGTATTTTCCTCGCCCCCGGTAGTATAAAGCACGGTTTTTTCGGTAAGGAGTGGACATTCGGCATCGCCGTGCTTGAAAATTTCGCCACCATAGTTTTCAATTGCACTTATCTGCCAAATTGGGTTGCCCGTTTCGGCATCGATGCAATTGAGTTGACCCGTTCCGCTAGCGATGTATAACTTCCCATTTTCATAGGTCGGGGTACTGCGGCTGTCGATATAAGATGCCGTCCACGAACGTCCGTAAGGCGTTTCCCAAAGCATTTCACCTTTCAAATTATAGGAAGAAAGCACATCGATCGTATCCTCTTTTATTCCCGAAATAAACAATTTTCCATCGGCAAAAATGGGCTGTGAGAATCCTTTCCCAACTCCCTCAATTTTCAGCAATAATTCAGGGCCCGATTCCGGCCACTGTTTTAGCAATCCTTTTTCATTGTAATGACCGCTTCGATTAATACCGCGAAATTCGACGATATTCTGGCTGAAAACAGCATTTGAAACAACTAAGAATAATATGGTTTGCAATACTTTCATTTTATTGTCATTTTACGTTATTGCCTGTATAGTAGATGCTTTACGAACGACATATTCTAAATGCTAATCATTCCCACCTGCCTACCGCAGACAGGCGTAAGTGGGAATCCCTACCTCCTATACTGAGATTCCCACTTTCGTGGGAATGGTGGTCTCGAGCATCTGCCTTTCAAAATCTCACCTCCCACATCCCTTCCAACTTCTGACTTCCCTGCCTACCCTGCCTACCGGCAGGCAGGCAGCGTCTTCCGTCTTCTGACTTCTGACTTCTGACTTCCGTCTTCTGACTTCTCATATCTCATATCTACTTCCCCGCAATATCATAAACCATCACCACCTCGCCATGACGCATCAGTAATTTTCCGTCGGCAATAAAGGGATGCGCCCAGTGCGGGCCGGCACCTTTCGTTATTTTGAATTCGCTGATGACGTCAAAACCTTTGGGGTCGGGTTTTATTAGCCCGACACTTCCTTTTTCGTTGTAGCAATACAGCATCCCGTCGGCCATCACCATAGCACCTTTGGTATCCCAATCGTCAACGTATTTTATTTCGCCTGTGTCCCATTTCATGCAAACCCAACGACCGCGTTTGTTATCGAACCAGTTGGAACCGTAGAGGTGACCGTCGTGAAGAATAATTCCATGATGGTGGTTGTCGAGTGTATGGTCGATGAATTTTTCGGACACACTTTTACCAAGCGTGTCCATTTCCAACATCACCGCCGGATAATCATAGCCCATGGTAAGGAAAATTTCGTTCTCGTGGAAAACGGGTGTGTTAGTCCAAATCAAACCATCCTGATTTGATTTTCTGAGTTCCGAGTATTTGTAATGCCAGGCAATTTCCCCGGTTTCCGGAATTACTGCCAGTAAATCGGTACCAATAACGGCGAGAATGTATTTTATATCACGGTATTCATAAATGGTGGCCGAAGCGTAAGCCCGCGGTCCGCCCAGGGATTTGGTTTGCCAAACGGTTTCCCCCGTCAGTTTATTGAATGCCACCACGCTGGTTTTTTGCCCACCCGGTGTGCAAATTACTTTGTCGCCCACAATTAGCGGAGTTTCCGAGTTTCCCCAGGTATGGTATTCGCCTTCAAAATCTTTGTCCACTTCAACCGACCAGCTAATTTCGCCTGTTTCGCGATTGATGCACGATAATTTTCCGGTTCCGCTTTGAACGTAAATCCGGTCGCCCTCAATGGTGGGTGTACTTCGCGTATCGGGAAACGATTTATCCCACGAACGGCCATACGGAACCTGCCATTTTACATTGCCTTGTAAATCGATGGCAGAAAGATAATCCAGCGTATCTATCATTCCGGTAGTGTAAATCATTCTATCTACCAAAATTGGGGAAGAGAAACCTTTTCCTATTTTCTCGATTTGGAGCAATAATTTTGGGCCACTTTCGGGCCATGACTGCAGTAATCCCGTTTCCGCAAAATGTCCGTCGCGGTTGGTGCCGCGCCATTGAGTGATTTGGGCATTCGAGAGTAGTACGGAACCCAATAAAATAATATTCAGAAAAAATAGTTTCATAGTAAATGAATTATTTTTAGAAAGTAGCAAGATTGGAAGTATCAAGTATCAAGTATCAAGTATCAAGTATCAAGTATCAAGTATCGAGATTGGAAGTATTGAGTATTGAGTATTGAGTATTGAGTATTGAGATTCTTGATACTTGCGTCTATTCATCTTGTGTCTCTCAACCTATTTAATTTTATAAGCAATCAATGTATTTCCATGGCGCACGTATAGTTTTCCGTTGTTGATGACGGGATGTGCCCAATGCTGGTCTGAACCCAGCTCGACTTTGGTTTTGCTTACCAATTCAAAGGCCGAAGGTGTTGCTTGCACGAGTGCCAGTTCGCCGCGTTCGCTGTAACAATACAACATTCCATCGGCAGCAATAACCACTCCTTTGGTAAGTTCTTTTGACGCATATTTTTCCTGGCCGTTTTTCCAGTCCACGCAGCGCCATTCCCGGGCGTTGTCACCCGAACCGTACAAATAACCGTCTAACACAACAATTCCACCTATCCTGCTGTCGAGCTTTTCATTGAACCATGCTTTTTCAATCTTGCTTCCATCGCTGCTTAAATTTAATTTCACACCACCCTGCCCATATCCACTAAAGCAGAACACAGCGCCATCATAAAAAACAGGTGTGTTTGCGTGAACCTGATAACGATTGGTTTGTGGGTGCGACCACAACATTTTTCCGTTGGCAATGTCTATCCCGATAATGTGATCGGCGGTCATCGTTACCAGAATTTTGCGGTTGGGCAATTCAACCAGCAGCGGGCTGCAATAGGCCGATTGTTCGCCCTTTGCCGGAGACGACCACACCAAATCGCCCGATAAACGGTTTAAAGCAACCACATTGTTTTTCTTTCCACCGGGAGTAAAAAACACCAAATCGCCGTCCACTAAAACGGTTTCCGTAACGCCCCACTGAATATTTTTACCATCGAAATCCTTAAACCCGTTTTTCGTCCATTTTACCGCACCGTTATTGGCATCCATGCAAGTGAGTAAACCCTGACCGGAATATACATACAGCAAATCGCCCGAAACTGTTGGAGAGGTACGCGAGCCGGGATAACTTTCCGAAAATTCTTCCCCGTAGGGAACCTTCCATTTCAATTTTCCATCGGGTGTTAGCGCAAACACATACCCTATGTTATCGATCATTCCGGTAACATAAATGGAATTGTTTGCAAATACCGGTGAAGAGTGACCTTGCCCCAGTCCGTCGAAGTTCCACACGATTTCAGGACCGTTTGCAGGCCATTGTTTCAATAATCCGGTTTCGTTATACACTCCATTTCCGTTGGGGCCACGCCATTTGGTGGGCGTTTGCGCCGTTGAAAACCAAACGGTTGTTGTTATAAAAATCAAAAGAATAATTGCCTTCTTCATCCTGTTTTCTGTTTTAAAATTTGGCGATAAAAATAGCCCAAATTAAAACGATTTCAATAAGTTGCGGTAATTTAGGACTGGTCTAAATAGAGGGAAGACGGAAGCGCTCAGCGGTTTAAAGACCGCTCGGCGCGTAACCCCGGATAAATCGAAGTTGTATTCAGTAGGCAGGAAAAAAGGAAAAAGACAGTAGGTTTACGAACTTACTGCCTTTTTTCATGGCCCAAATGCGCCTTAATTTTTAGAATGTTGAGGGTAGTGCTTCCCGCAACTTGTCTTTTATTTCTTGTAATTTGGCCTCTAACCTGTTTGTAAGCTTATGTTTTACGAATTCCTTTCTGAAACATAACGTTCGGCATCCATAGCAGCCATACAGCCCGAACCGGCTGCAGTTACTGCCTGCCTATAATGAGAGTCCTGCACATCGCCACAGGCAAAAACACCGGGAATAGTAGTTTTTGCTGTTCCGGGAACTGTTTGGATATAGCCCACCGAATCGGTTTCCAAATAATCCTGAAAAATCTCCGAATTTGGTGTGTGCCCAATCGCCAGGAAAAATCCGTCAATTTTAATTTTGACTTCCTTTTCGCCCTCTTCTCCCAGGTTTTTCACCAAAGTCGCACCTTCCACTACCCCATCACCGAACAAACCTTTGGTTTGATGTTTCCAAAGTATTTCGATGTTTGGCGTTTTCATGACACGATCGGCCATAACTTTGGAAGCGCGCAACTCATCGCGACGTACAATCATATAGACCTTTCGGCACAGCCCGGCCAAATACAAGGCTTCTTCAGCAGCCGTGTCGCCACCTCCCACTACGGCCACATCTTTACCCCGATAAAAGAACCCGTCGCAAGTAGCGCATGCCGAAACGCCGCCTCCGGCATATTTTGTTTCATCCTCGAGCCCTAAGTATTTTGCCGTGGCACCCGTGGCAATAATTACTGTTTCTGCTTCAATGAGTTTGGCGTCATCTATCCAAACTTTATGCACCGGCCCGGAGAAGTCAGCTTTTGTTGCCATACCCCAGCGCACATCGGTACCAAAACGTTGTGCTTGTTTTTTGAAGTCTTCCATCATCACCGGGCCGGTAATTCCATCGGGATATCCGGGATAATTTTCGACTTCGGTGGTAGTTGTCAACTGCCCTCCGGGTTGAAGTCCTTCATACAACACAGGGCTCAGATTGGCGCGGGCAGCATATATTGCCGCTGTGTAGCCGGCCGGCCCCGAACCGATTATTAAACACTTTATACGCTCAACATCTGTTGGTTGAGTGTTTGTTATTTCTTTATTTTCACTGATATCAAGTGGTTTAAACATAATTTCTCATTTTTAGTGGGGCAAAAATACAAAACATCTGTAATTGAACACCACAAAACCAATCAATAATAATGAATCGTGAATAGACAAAAGCTATGCACATTTTGACCAAAGTGCGAAATACAAAATAAAATTGAAAATTAAATTCCACTTCAATATTTAAATTAGATTCTACTCATTTGTATTAAACACTACATGGCATTTTTAATTATCTTTAAATGATGAATAAATTGACAAAGAAAGAATATTTAAAATCGTAATAAATATAAATCTGTTTTCATCAGTTACTAAAAAAGTATGGTATGGATAAAAATTTAGAAGACCTATCCTGGTTATGGCAGAAGAATTTTTTAAAACGAGTCATAATTGGATCTTTCGCCTGTGCATTACTCGTCTATATTGTTACTTCCCCATGGATAATAAAACCATTATATGAGTCGGAAGTAATTGTTTATGTGCCACTTACAATTTTATCACAACAATTAAACCAACAAGGGATAGGATTTGCAAGCGATCGCGAAATCGACTGGTATATTCAGATACTCAAATCGAACCAATTGGCAGACAGCCTGATAAAACGGTATGATCTTATCAACTATTTCAAAATTGATACATCTGACCTTGATTCAAAAAATCAGACATATCGAAAAATTGAATCCAGGATAATTATTGATAAAACACGCTATGGTTCGGTTTCGATTCGTGTTCGCGACAATGATGCAAAACGTGCTGCCGATATTGCAAATGAAATTATTGTTCTCGGGGAATTGATAAAAAGAAATTTACTTTTCACCAACCGGCAGGAATCAATGCGTTACGCGAATAGCCTTTACAATCAAAAATCTATAGAAGTGGCACGTCTTGAAAAGTCATTGGATTCGTTAATGGAAACTTCTCATGGAATAAAAAGGGATTATCTGTACGAAAAAATGTTAACATTATACAGGCTTGAATTCCAGGAACTTATTTCCCGAAAAGGTTTGTTTGAACGTGAACAGAATAACTTCGACACCCCACTTCCAACGGCATATGTCATTTCTTCCGCAGTACCGAAATCACAAACAATCTGGCCTAAACGAAGTCTGTTGATGGGTGCAGGCGCCGGAATCTATTTTCTTTTACTTTTGGTATTTGAAATCATAAGACGTGACAACAGAAAAATTGCATAACAAACCAATTGAAATCATCGGTTTAAGCCTGATTACAATTGTTGTGACAATCACGATTTTATACACTCAAAAATCATTTATCATATCCGTAATTGCAATTTTTGTTTTTCTAACTTTGATTTCGTGGGTTATTTCGCTGCTTAATTTGCAATATTATTTCTTTCTGATACTTGCTTCTATTTTGCCGCTTTCAATTGAATTTTCAATTACCGACTCAGTAAAAATATTTATGCCCGGAGAACCGATGCTTGCTCTTGCAATTTTTGTTTTAGTTTGGGAAGTTCTGAAAAAACCGGCTTTACTGCGCGAACTATTCAGTGGTGAAAGCAAATGGACAATTCCATTTATCCTCAGTTTTGCAGTTTCTCTGGCATTTTCATCAATGCTAATGGTTTCGGTAAAATTTACAATTATCAACCTTAGTTATATTTTGGTGTTTTTTCTTTGGCAGAAATTACTTTTCAAAAACAGACCCGAATTTTTTCCAAAACTTTTATTCCTGTTTTCTATTTCACAACTTTTGGTTGTCGCTTTTTCTATGTATAAATTTTCCGGATTCCAATGGAACCCTGTTACTATTAAAGGTATCTTTCGACCGTTTTATAAAGACCACACCATTTTCGGAGCTGCAAGTGCTTTACTAAGCGCATTTTGGTTACTATTTGCAGCAAAAGCCAACTCTTCAAAACTAAAATTAATTTTTGTTGTTTTGGGAATTGTATTTTTTGGATGTGTTATTCTCAGCTTTAGCAGGGCTGCTTTTTTGAGCTTTGTTTTTTTCGTTTTTGTGTGGATTGCTCTTCAAATCCAAATCAGGGCAAAACATATCATAGTTTTTGCTTTGTTGGAAATTTTGCTGGTTGGTTTGTATCAGGATAAACTCACTCAGTTTATTTATTCAAATCAAAATATTTCACACGATTCAAATTCAAGTTATTTGGAGCGAATTGAATCATCAGCAAATATCACCACAGATATTTCTAATCTTGAAAGACTTAACCGCTGGTATTCAGGCTTGAAGATGGCAAAGGAAAAACCCCTCACCGGATTTGGCCCGGGAACTTACCAATTTAAATATATTCCCTATCAAAATCCAAAATTGATGAACAGGCTGACAGTTAAAAGTCACTGGCATATTCCTGAAAATTCCGGAGGAACGGCACATTCAGAATACGTTTTAGCATTGAGCGAGATGGGTATCTTCGGTTTGGTATCACTGCTTTTGTTGCTTGGCCGTTGGTTTTGGATTGCTTTCGAAAAAACAGGTACTCACACACATCGTAAAAACATTCTCATTGCTTTTGCTGTTCTGTCAACCTACTTGTTTCATGGGGCATTTAACAATTTTCTGAACACCGATAAATTAGCTTTTCTGTTTTGGGGTTTTGCAGCATGGATGGTTGCCAATTACGAACTAAAATCAAACACCTGAAAATGATATGAGCTCGAAATATTACAATGAAGTCGATAATTATTACGATGAAGATGCAAATGATTTTGATATGCGGTATTGGAGCAATCCTGTGCTACAACAAATAAGGCAATCATTTCGCGAAGAAGTTAAACGATTTGATGGCCAGGTAATGCTTGAAATTGGCTGCGGAACAGGATTGGATTTGGTTCATTTTTCAAACATCTTTCCTGAAAGACAAATTTTCGGAATCGATATTTCAGGAGAAATGGTGCGTATCAGCGATTCGCGAATTGAGAAGAACAAAAGCTTAAATGTTATAGTTCGGCAAGGAAGTGTGGAGAAAATTGAAGAATTATTTCCCGGTCAGCAATTCGATTTGATTTACGTTTTTTTTGGAGCTCTAAATACTGTCGAAAACCTTGAAGAAACAGCACAAATATTAAAGAAAATACTCCGGAATAATGGAAAAATGGTGCTTACCTTTGTAAATAAATGGTATCTCACTGGCATGATCATCGACCTTATCCGATTCAGGTTTACGAAGGCATTCGGAAGGATTAAACCCGTGTGGAGCGGCTATTCACCTTCTAAATTTCTCCCCAGTCATTGTTATTCACCAATGCAAATAAGTCGTGCTTTTAATGGATTTTCAATCGTTAAAAGGAGAGGATTCAGCATTGTTCATCCGGCCTGGTTTTATACCGGTATCAATTACAGACTGGGTAAATTACGCAGATATCTTTGGCGGTTTGATTTGCTTTTAGATAAAACATTTTTATGGCGATTTGGAGAATATTCACTGTATGTTTTCAAAAAGTGAAATCACTTTTTCGAGCATTGCCGGTACGTTTGGATAAAAAAATGAATCAGAACTGTTAAGTTCAGGATAATTTGTTGTCAAAGGAATGGAAGACGTAAGAGCTTCAGCAACTGTTTTGCCGTATTTCATTTTTAATTTTGAAACCGGGAAATGTTCTATTTCAGCATTCAAGCGCTTTGCAAGCAATTCAGCAAAATTATTTTGACTTATAGGAGGCCCTGAAAATAAATTTAGATTCTGATTTCTTTTTCCTTTTTCGGCAAGTTTAACTATTTGAGTGGCACAATCATCGATATAAATTAACGACATAAATTGACTTCCATCGCCATATAAAGGAATCTTTCCGGTACGAATATAGGGTTCCCAATAAAAAATCCGAAACCAAGAATCCTGTCCAGGAATCCAGCCCGGACGGGCAAAACGAATATCAAGTTGTTCGGAAAGCTGAGTTTTTAACCATGGTTCTTCAGCGTGATAATAAAACTTTGCATACGATACCGGATTCAGTGCTG
Source organism: uncultured Maribellus sp. (assembly GCA_964572085.1). Classification (GTDB taxonomy): domain Bacteria; phylum Bacteroidota; class Bacteroidia; order Bacteroidales; family Prolixibacteraceae; genus Draconibacterium. Next base: position 92,901 of record CAZNEV010000007.1, read on the forward strand.
AATTTTCATTGACGAATGAATCTTTTTTCTGATTTCCATACATTAATGAACCTGAAACATAGACAATTACCGGCGAAGTTTTGAGATTCAGTAAAAATTGAATTAGCCGCTGATTTGCTTTTTCACCTTTTCCGGATGAAATACTGCGGCTGATTGCATTTGAACCACCTAGTCTTGCCAAATGAAAAATGAAATCAGGAGGGTATTTTTCCATCCATGACAAATCGAAACTTTCAAGACTGCCGGTGTAAATCGAAAATGGTTCAAGAAATCTGTACGGTATAGTCTTGTGTACAAGCAGATGCAACAAATAATCGTCTGAGTTGGAAAGATACTTAACAAGAGCTTGTCCGATAAAACCAGTTCCACCAAGAATCCAGATATTTTTTTTTCTCCGGATCATTTAATGTTCTGATTGATATACAACTGAATGGTTCAAACTAAAACCCGTTGATTGTTCAAATTCAATTATTTTATTCGAATACTGACTCACCACCTTTTCCTGAAATGCGTTTGGATGATGCTTTGAAACATCCTTTTGCGATCGAAAGTTAAGTTCGAACTTTTTTTCACTCAGATAACTGAATTTTCTTTTCCAAAATCTTAAAATGATTGAAAAGCTCAGTTGATCAAGAAACTTTCCAAACCTGTTATTGAAAATAAATTCAAATACTTTCTTTGAAGAACGGGGTTGAATATCGCTTTCGTTTTGGCGAAGTTTGAAATTGGGAAATTCAGTTCGAATCCAATTATTTTTTAACATAAATAGTTCATATGCAGCGTAATTGTACATTGGCAGTAAAAAAGCAACTTCTGTGGCAGTAAAAATATTCTTGTCAGGAATCTCAAGATTGTTGGAATCGATAAAATAATTCAAACAAAAGTTCCGGTGCGAATTCCTTAAAATCAATTTTTTATAAAGAGTTAAAAATGCCCTGCAAATCCATAATTTTCCGGGTTCGGTTATAATAAAAAAATCAATATCACTATCCGGTTTCATTACGTGTTTTGATAGCGTACCCGAAATAAAAACTGCACGTACAAACGGGAAATTTGCTACAATTGAAACATATTTTCTGGCATCATTCATCCGCTGGCTGGCTAATTTGTTAGCTTCCACACGACGACCGATTTTTGAAACATCATCACCAATAAAATAAAATTCCAAATCGCTGTTAATTAGATTTTCAGCTTTCAATTCTTCTAATATTCTGAGGCCTTTATTGAAATCAACGTTCTGATAATCACAACATTCAAATATTTCCCGAGCCAAAAGCGGATGAGAAAAAATATCAAAATAAAGTAATTTTCGAATAAATGATTGTGCCATTTCAAAATTTTCAGTTAACATTTCACTCATAATTTTTCAGTTAAATATTGAAACAATTCAAATTAACTTTTTATTAAAAAAGCATTATAAAATTAAGAAATAATTCCTGATATTATGAATTGAATTTCACCCGGTTTTTATTTTTCAATTATCGCACTTCATCTGACCAAACTTTTTCCGATGAGAATAGAGATGAGAATAGAATCAAAATGTAAAGGAAATTGCGGAACCTGTGTGAGTAAAAATTTTGGTAATACCTAACAAAACCTATAAGTATTTATAATTACGAAAAGTTAAAAACTATTGAAAGCGATTTAACAACGGTCGAAATACGAAAGAAAAGTTTTGCAAATGAAAAATCTACTGCTACATTTGCAGGTGCTAAAATAAAATTTAGCGAAACATTAAAATAAGTTCGGGGTGTAGCGCAGCCTGGTAGCGTATCCGTCTGGGGGGCGGGGGGTCGCAAGTTCAAATCTTGTCACCCCGACATTTGATAATCAAGGAGTTAAGAGCAATTTTAACTCCTTCTTTTTATGATGTATAAAATTTGAAAATTCCAGCAGATATTTTTCTGGTTTAACCTTGCTCTACCCCTTTCAGCGACAACTGAATTCTTTTCCGCGCAACGTCGATTTCTTTCACCCTGACCATGATGTGCTCCTGCAGTTTCACAATTTCGTTAGGATCGGAGATAAAGCGGTCGGCCATTTCCGAAACGTGGATCAAACCAGATTCTTTGACTCCCACATCCACAAAAGCCCCAAAATTGGTGATGTTGTTCACAATTCCCGGGAGAACCATGTCTTCGCGCAAATCGTTGATGGAAAAAATGCCCTCGGCAAATTCAAATACTTTAATGGGTTTGCGCGGATCGCGACCGGGTTTCAGCAGCTCGGTTTTGATGTCGTTCAAGGTAGGCAAACCAATTTCTGCTGTCACATATTTTTGAAAATCGATTTTGGAAACCAATTCTTCGTTGCGTACCAAATCGTTGATTTCGCATTCTAAATCTTTGGCGATTTGCTTTACAATTTTGTAGGATTCGGGATGAACAGCCGAATTATCTAAGGGGTTTTCGGCATCGGGGATACGCAGAAAGCCCGCCGACTGCTCAAAAGCTGCCGGACCCATTCGCGCCACGTTTTTCAATTCTTCGCGCGAACGGAAGGCTCCGTTTTCTTTCCGATATTGCGTAATGTTTTCGGCCAGGGCCGGCCCTAAACCCGAAACATAGGTCAGCAAATGTTTGCTTGCCGTGTTCAGGTTCACGCCCACCGAATTCACGCTGAGTTCCACTACCGAATCGAGGCTGTTTTTCAGTTTCTTTTGGTCCACGTCGTGCTGGTATTGGCCCACACCGATACTTTTCGGGTCGATTTTCACCAGTTCCGCCAATGGGTCCATCAGACGCCGGCCAATGGAAACCGCACCGCGCACCGTAACGTCGTATTGCGGAAATTCCTGGCGTGCCACGCTCGAAGCAGAATATACTGAAGCTCCGTCTTCGTTCACCACATACACCCGTAACTCGCGGTCGAAATGCAGTTTTTTGATGAACGCTTCGGTTTCGCGGCCTGCCGTTCCGTTGCCGATGGCTATGGCTTCTATTTGGTACATTTCCACCATCGAAGAGAGTTTTTTTGCCGCCATTTTTCGATCTTCCTGTGGTTTGTGCGGGTAAATATTTTCGTTATGCAGCAAGTTTCCCTGCTCATCAAGGCAAACCACCTTGCAACCGGTCCGGTAACCGGGGTCGATGGCCAAGGTGCGTTTCTGACCAAGTGGTGGTGCAAGCAACAATTGGCGCAGGTTCTCCGCAAAAACTTTTATGGCTTCCTCATCGGCTTTTTCTTTCGAAAGGTTGGCAAATTCAGTTTCAATGGAAGGCTGGATGAGACGTTTCAGGCTGTCTTTTACCGCGGTAGCCACTTGCTCCGCGCTTTTGGTTTTACCTTTTACAAAAAAACGTTCCAAGTTTTCCAAAATGCGCTCTTCATCAGGCGTGATGGAAACGCGTAAAAAGCCTTCGTTCTCGCCCCGCCGCATGGCCAGCAGGCGGTGCGACGGGCATTTTTTCAAGGACTCGTTCCAATCAAAATAATCGCGGTATTTCTCGGCTTCAGCTTCTTTTCCTTTAATGACTTTGGCTGAAATATGCGCCCCAATCTCAAAACCACGACGAACGATGTTGCGCGCTTTTTCGTTTTCGCTTATCCATTCGGCAATAATATCCCGCGCTCCGGAAAGTGCTTCTTCAATGCCCGGCACTTCATCGTTTAAAAATGAATTCACCCGGTTTTCCGGATCGCGTTCCAACTGTTTCATTATGATTTTTGCCAAGGGCTCCAATCCCTTTTCGCGTGCGATAGTTGCTTTGGTGCGGCGTTTGGGTTTGTAGGGCAGATAAATGTCCTCCAGCTCCACCGCATCGTAGCAGTTTTCAATACGGGTTTTCAGCTCCGGTGTTAGTTTCTCCTGTTCGTCAATGGTTTTAAGCACCGTTTCTTTACGCTTTTCAAGTTCGGTGTATTTTTCGTTTTGCTCTTTTATTTGTTGAATTTGAACTTCGTCCAAGCTGCCTGTCCGTTCCTTGCGGTAACGCGAAATAAACGGGACGGTGGCGCCTTCGTTCAACAAAGTGATTGTGCTGGCTACCTGATTTTCTTTAATACCAAGGTTTTGGGCAATGATGTTGAGAATAGCTTTGTTCATTGTTTGTATTTTCAGAAAAACAAAGGTAGCAAAAAGGGGGCTTTCGCCTGCCCGGGACATGGACTTTCCTAAGTCCGTGACTCAAGAACGGAGAAAAGATTCTCCGTTTTCCGGTGAAGGAACCGTTCTGAAAGAGAAAGAACGGTTCCCTTTTCCGTGGAAGGCTTTGCAACGAATTTGTTTGAAAAGCTTATCTTTGAAACAAAAAAATGAACACAATTGATTTAAAAAATAGTCTGCATCACATTATTGATTCTACGGACAATACTAATTTTAATGCTTTGGGACACGGACTTTCTCAAGTCCGTGATTCAATAACGGAGAAAGGATTCTCCGTTTCCCAGTGAAGAAACCGTTCTAAAAGAAAAAGAACGGTTCCTTGTTACACACATTTTTTGTAACTTCACCAAAGAATTTGATTTCAAAATAATGCCAACAGTACTGCGAATTGGACCATATCGATTTCATTTCTACTCAGATGAATACAACGAACCGCCTCATATACACGTGGCAAATGCTGATGGCGAATGTAAATTTTGGCTTGATCCCGTGAAGCTGGCAAGAAACCGAGGACTCGCACCCAACGTTGTCAGGCATATAGAAAAACTGGTTTTTGAAAATAAAGACTTTTTACAAACGAAATTTAAAGAATACCATGTACGTTGAATCAACACTTATAGCAGAGCCTATTGCTTTGAAAGCATGGAGCCAGGGAAGGATTATATTTATTGAACTTACGGATGGCCGGACAATCAGCTTCCCGTCGGACAGGTTTAAAATACTTTCAAAGGCCACCGAAGAACAGTTAAAAGAAGTTACAGTTCGATTAAATGGGTATGCCCTCCGTTGGGAAATTTTAGACGAAGACATTACCGTCCATGGAATTGTTGCCGGTAATTTTCAGTTGCCATTGCCTGAGTAAACCAGTTCACAGACTTTCCCACATCGCGATTCCGATAGTACACATCCCTGATTCAATAACGGAGAAAGGATTCTCCGTTTCCCAGTGAAGGAACCGTTCTGAAAGAAAAAGAACGGTTCCCTGCCCTACTTCGCCTTCGCCTTTGCCTCTGCCTTTGCCTTTGCCTTTTCTTCGCCTTCCCCTTTTCTTTGCCTTTGCCCCTGCCTATACTTTCTCCCTTTTTTTTCCTATTTTTGCACCTCATTTTTCAAAAGAGTAAAAAATGTTTGAGAATTTAAGCGACAGGCTCGAACGGTCCTTTAAGCTGTTGAAAGGACAGGGGACCATCACCGAAATAAACGTGGCGGAAACGCTGAAAGACATCCGGCGCGCATTGTTGGATGCCGACGTCAACTTCAAAATTGCCAAAAAATTTACCGACGACGTAAAAGATAAAGCGCTTGGTCAAAATGTATTGACTGCGGTGAAACCAAGTCAGTTGATGGTGAAAATCGTGAAAGACGAACTCGCTATGCTGATGGGCGGCACATTCACCGACATTCAACTAAAAAGCAAACCTTCCGTCATTTTAATGGCCGGCCTACAAGGTTCTGGTAAAACGACTTTTTCCGGAAAGCTTGCCCGGATGCTGAAAAGCAAAAAAGGCCGGCATCCGTTGTTGGTGGCTTGCGACGTATATCGTCCGGCGGCTATTGAGCAGTTGAAAGTGCTCGGCGAACAAATTGGCGTTCCCGTTTATAGCGAAGAAGGGAACATGGATCCGGTTAAAATTGCACGGGCGGCCGTTCAGGAAGCCAAAGACAAAGGCTACGACGTGGTGATTGTGGATACCGCGGGACGATTGGCCATCGACGAGCAGATGATGAACGAAATTGCTGCGGTGAAAAATGCCATAACGCCCGATGAGATTTTATTCGTGGTCGATTCCATGACGGGTCAGGATGCCGTTAATACAGCTAAAGAATTCAACGACCGCTTGAATTTCGATGGCGTGGTACTGACAAAATTGGATGGTGACACCCGCGGTGGAGCTGCTCTTTCCATACGCTCGGTGGTAGAAAAACCAATCAAATTTGTTGGAACCGGCGAAAAGCTTGATGCACTTGATGTTTTTCATCCCGAACGTATGGCCGACCGTATTTTGGGCATGGGCGATATTGTTTCGCTGGTGGAAAAAGCACAAGAGCAATTTGATGAAGTGGAAGCCCGCAGATTACAAAAGAAGCTGGCAAAAAACACCTTCGACTTTAACGATTTCCTGAAGCAAATTAACCAAATCAAAAAGATGGGGAATCTGAAAGATGTAGTCGGAATGATTCCGGGCATGGGGAAAGCATTAAAAAACCTGGACATTGATGATGACGCATTTAAACACATCGAAGCGATTATATTCTCAATGACCCCTGCCGAACGCGGAGACCCCGCCTTAATTAACGGAACACGCCGCAAGCGTATTGCCATTGGATCAGGCACCGATGTGCAGGAAGTGAACCGCTTGCTGAAACAATTCTCGGAAACCCGAAAAATGATGAGAATGGTTTCGCAGGGAAAAAACATGCAACAAATGGCGGGTGGGGCGAGACAAGGAAGAAGGTAGTGATGAAGATGGAAGTCGGAAGTCGGAAGAACGAAGCCTGAAGCTCGAAGCCGGTCTTGATACTTGATACTAAATACTTGATACTAATATGATATTAATCGACGGGAAAAAAATAGCAGCCGAAATTAAACTGGAAATTGCTGAAGAAGTAAAAAAGTTAATGGCAGGCGGAGCACGGGCTCCTCATCTTGCCGCCATTTTGGTGGGCCACGATGGAGGAAGCGAAACCTATGTAGCCTTCAAAATTAAAGATTGCGAAGAAGTGGGCTTTCAATCCACGCTCATCCGGTACGAAGATGATGTGACCGAAAACGAGCTTCTTTCAAAAATAAAAGCACTGAACGAAGATGAAACCCTGGACGGCTTTATTGTGCAATTGCCTTTGCCGAAGCACATTTCGGAACAAAAGGTAATAGAGGCCATTGATCCCCGAAAAGACGTTGACGGATTTCACCCGGCAAACGTTGGCCGCATGGTGATTGGCTTGCCTTCGTATGTTTCCGCCACTCCGTTTGGAATTGTAGAATTGCTGAAACGCTACAAGATTGAAACAAGCGGCAAAAACTGTGTAGTACTGGGCCGCAGCAATATTGTTGGTCGCCCGATGAGTGTGTTGATGTCGCACAAAGCCATGAATGCAACCGTTACCGTTGCCCACAGCCGCACGGAAAACTTAAAGGAAGTTTGTCGCAATGCCGATATTTTGATTGCCGCCATTGGAGTACCTGAGTTTGTAAAGGGAGATATGGTAAAAGACGGCGCGGTAGTTATCGATGTGGGCACCACGAGAGTTAAATCGGACCAAACTAAATCGGGATTTAAACTGAAAGGCGACGTAAAGTTTGACGAGGTGGCTGAAAAATGTTCCTACATTACCCCGGTTCCCGGCGGCGTTGGTCCAATGACCCGCGTTTCGCTTTTACTGAACACACTACTTTCGGCTAAAAAAGAAATCTACAAACAACGAGGGTAAAGAACGGTTCTTTACGGCTCTTTCTCAACCCTGATAAGAGAGTAAGGGGCTTTTGTGTTTTTAGAATGAGTTTAAATTAACAGAAAACGAATCAATTTTAGGCTTAAATAAACTGTTTCAGTGGTTTATGGAATTATTTTCTTTATTTTTGACATGCTGACCTATAAAAAAAAACAAAAATCAAATAAAAATGGAAAGTGCTGGCAACAAGGAGGAAACAAAATTTAGTGGGAGCAGGTTTAACCAGGAAATTCAATCCAAAGTAGTACGAGCAGGAAAAAGAACCTATTTTTTTGATGTAAAAACCACCCGCAACGATGAATATTATTTAACCATTACCGAAAGCAAGAAAATATTTGCCAACGACGGTGACTTTCATTTCGAGAAACACAAATTGTTTCTGTATAAAGAAGATTTTGAGAAGTTCAGTGAAGGCTTGGAGGAAATAATCCAATACATCCGCCAAAACCAGCCGGAAGAAGCTATCGATTCGATTGAAGACAATCAGGACGCTCCTACTGAAACGAAATCAAAACCGCTAAAGGTTGAAGTTGAGTAGAAACCAAATTGGTCATTAGCCCAAAAGTATCAAGACAGGATAGGTATCAAGTATCAAGCCGGGAGAAATCCTTGATAAATGAATGATGGTCAGGTGGCTTCGGTCATTTTTTCTTTTTCTCCCCGTCGCCTGCCTGCCGTTAGGCAGGGGGGAGATAGAGGGGGCTCTACATCAACTCGCTCAGCTCCAGCCAGCGCAATTCCTTTTCGTCAAGCAATTTTTTTGTTCTGTTGAACTCCTCCGATTTTTCGTAAAGCTCTTCGTGGGGTAATGTGCCAGAGTTCATCAACTCTTCCAATTTCGTTTTTCGGTTTTCCAACTTCGAAATTTCATTCTCCAAAAGCTCAAATTCGCGCTTTTCTTTAAACGATAATTTCATTTTTTTCGGTTCGCTGACATCCAGCGGAGCTTCCTGCACCAGTATTTTTTTCTTCGGTTCCACAAGTATTTTTTCCCGTTCTTTGTCGTCGATAATTTTATTGCGGTAAACCGTATAATTCCCCGGGAAATCGGTAATAACACCATCGCCCTCGAACACAAAAAGATGGTCCACAATTTTATCCATAAAAAAGCGGTCGTGAGAAACCACAACCACACAACCGGCAAAAGACTTCAAATACTCTTCCAGCACATTTAGTGTTATGATGTCCAAGTCGTTGGTTGGTTCGTCCAGAATCAGAAAATTAGGATTCTGCATCAGCACGGTGCACAAATACAGCCGCCGTTGCTCTCCTCCGCTCAATCTTTCAATGTAATTATACTGCGTGTCGGGCGGAAACAGAAAGTGGTTGAGCATTTGCGCTGCGCTCATTTTTGTTCCGTCTTCAAAGGTTATGAATTCTGCAATTTTTATCACCGCATCAATCACCCGCTCCTTTGGGTCGAACGAAATCCCATCTTGCCTGTAATAACCAAACTTTATGGTTTGCCCTATCTCAATTTCGCCCGAATTGGGTTTCCAAACATTCGTTATCAGGTTTAAAAACGTGGTTTTTCCGGTTCCATTTTTTCCGATAATGCCCACTTTCTCAAATTTCGAAAATTTATAGGTGAAGTTTTCAATCAATTTTACACCGGGAAATGATTTCGAAACGTTTTCCAATTCCACGATTTTATTTCCCAAACGAGCTGATTTCACGTTGAGGTTCACGCTGTCGGTATTGAATCGCTGTGAGGCTTTTTCTTGGAGGTCGGCAAACGAATCAACCCTGAATTTCGATTTGTGCGTTCGCGCTTTTGGCATCCGCCGCATCCATTCAATTTCGGTCCGCATCAGGTTTTTTGCTTTCGCCACCGATGCGTGCTGCATTTCAATCCGCTCAGCACGTTTCTCTAAGAAGTAGGAATAATTGCCCTGATAACGATAGATTTGGTTATCCTCCATTTCGATGATCTCATTGCACACCCGATCCAGAAAATAACGGTCGTGCGTGACCATCAAAAGCGTGGATTTTGTTTTTTCAAGGTAAGCTTCTAACCATTCGATCATATCCAGATCAAGGTGATTGGTGGGCTCGTCTAAGATAAGTAAATCCGGTTTGTTGATTAGGATTTTTGCCAGCGACAGCCTTTTTTGCTGACCGCCCGACAACTGCGAAACCACTTGGTCTAAATGGCTTATTTTTAATTCGGTCAGTATCTGCTTAATTTCCACTTCCACGTCCCATGCGCCTAATTCATCCATTTTGGATGAGATGGCTGTAATTTTCTCCTGGTCGTTTTGCTCCATTGCCAGCTCAAACTCTTTTACAGTGCGGAGTTTTTCATTGTCCGACTCAAATATTTCTTCCAGAATAGTATGCTCGGGGTTTAAATCCGGAATCTGTTCAAAATAACCGATTTCGATATCGTTCGTTAGCGTTATTTTTCCCGAATCCGCAGTTTCTTTGCCGGTCAGTATATCTAATAACGTTGATTTTCCGGCACCGTTGCGTGCGATCAACGCCACTTTTTGCCCCTCAAAAACAGTCAACGAAATGTTCTCGAAAAGCAAGGTTTCTCCCCATCGTTTCGATAAATTTTCGCCTTGAAGTAATGGTTTCATAAATAAAATTTTGGCAAAAATAGCAAAGGAAAGTACACAAAATGGCGTTTGAAGGTTTTATCGCACATTATGAGTCGCTCGCTGAAACATCTTGTTCGTTGGTGCTTTGCTGTACCAGTTTCAGTTTGTTTGCAAAAAACAGGTTTAAAAACAAAGGAATGCTTTTCGAGACAAAGCTATTGGGAGAATTGGTGAGAAATGCTATGCCGACTTCCTCCTCCTCGCAAAATGCAATCTCCGAACGGTAACCGGCTACGTAACCACCGTGGTACGCCACTTTATGGTTTTTATAATCCACGATGCGCCAGCCCAATGAGTATTGCTTGGAATCCACATGATCCCAGGTTCTAAAATAGGAACCTTTTAAAGGAGTTTCGATTTGGGGAGTGAATATCAGGTTACGGGCTTCTTCTGGAATGATGTCATAATCTTTTCCGGCAACGGCAATCAGAAATTGGCCCAAGTCGGTTATGCTCGCATTCACCCCCGCAGCAGGTGCGGTATTGTAGTACCGGTCGTTCAGTGGGATAGTTCTGAAATTCCGGTCGCCCCCGCCATGAGGTATCGCTTTATTTGGATTGTTTTTGAAGGCTTCGAACCCCGTTGAGGCATCCTTCATTCCAAACGGAAGAAATACTTTTTCTCTTAAAATTTCATCAAAGGTTTTGTGCGTTTTTGTGCAAACCACAGGGTCGAAAAGACTAAAAGTAACGTTCTGATAACCGTATTTTTCACCCGGCCGCGCGGTTACTTCTACTTCGTTCAATCTCACAATAATCTGATCCAGGGGAACATGGTCTTCCACCATTAAGTCAAAGGCATGAGCAATCATACCGGAAGTGTGGCTAAGAACATGGCGTAAGGTGAGATTATCCGTATTTTCGCTGGTTTTTAAACGAAATCCGGGGATATTATCTTTTATTTTTTCATCTAAATCGATGACTTTCTCGTTGGCCAGAATCCCCGCCAAAACACCGCTTACTGCTTTCGAAACCGACGCTAAACGGAATATTGTATTTTGGTCAACGCTGTCGGAACTTGCAGTTGCCTTTGTACCAAAGCATTTCATCAGTGCAATTTGGCCTTTGTAGGTAATTACCACAGCAGCCCCAACTGTGCCCGTTTCCGCAATATTCTCGCATAACAGACTATCATACTGATTTAATATCTCCTGAATTTCATGGCTGGGATTTACCGTCGCTGTTTCTAAGGGCAAGATAAGCGGATCTTCCTCAGTTCTGCCTGTTAGCGTGGTGTTGTTAAAGGAAACGAGTAGGATTAGAATGAAAATTACTATGAAATAATTCTTTGTTTTCCACATAACAAAAGCATTGACAATTGAGATTAATAGTGGTGCCGAATATAGTGAATTCTGCCAAAGACAAGGCTCTTCTGGATGATGAGTTATAAACGATCTGCTATTCATATCTAAATCGGTCACATCTAACAAGCAGTATATCAACACTCTATATTGATTAAAAAAGAATTTTGCGTCGGAGTAAAAATTTGTAGTATTTTTACCCCATAGGCTAAAAATTAGAATTAATGGACCACTACCGCAATGGAACGGTAGTTTTAATATGAAAAAAAAAGATTTATACGAATTTGTTATCCGTTATTTTCAAAAGAACATGCCGCTTCCTGAAACGGAGCTACAATACAACAACCCGTTTGAATTGATCGTGTCCGTTATTTTATCGGCTCAATGCACCGATAAACGGGTGAATTTGATCACACCCGAGCTTTTGAAACGCTTCCCCAGCCCACAAGTAATGGCACAAGCCGAACCTGCGGAAGTATTTGATTACATCAAAAGTTGCTCCTATCCCAACAACAAATCCAAGCATTTAGTGGGAATGGCAAAAAAACTGATTGAACTGTTCGATGGCAAAATTCCGAGCGATGTGGACGACCTTCAAAAGCTTCCGGGCGTAGGCCGAAAAACGGCAAATGTTATTGCTTCGGTTGTATTCAATAAACCCGCTATGGCAGTGGATACACATGTTTTCCGGGTTGCGGCGCGAATTGGCCTGACCACCAACGCTAAAACACCTTTGGCTGCTGAAATGCAGTTAGTTGAATATATTCCTGAGGACTTGATTTCTACTGCTCACCATTGGCTGATTTTGCACGGCAGGTATGTTTGTGTGGCACGCAAACCAAAATGCGAAAAGTGCGGTTTGACGGAGGTTTGTTTGTATTTTAAGGAGGGGGAGAGGAAAAAGGCAGAGACAAAGGCGGAGGCGGAGGGGAGGAAGAAAGCAAAGACGAATAGAAGAGGCTGAGAACTAAAGGCTGGCTTTATTGTTTCTGTTGTTTCAAATGTTTCTGTTGTTTATTTCTGCGGCTGCAAAACTATCCCAAAGCTACGTCCAGGAGCATCATGGTGGCAAAGCCCAGCATGGCGCCAATCGTGGAGTAGTCGGTTTCGTCGCCCCGCTGCGATTCGGGGATTAGTTCTTCCACCACCACAAAAATCATGGCACCGGCGGCAAACGAAAGCGCATAGGGGAGCAACGGTGTCATCACCAAAACCAAATAGGCACCTATAACTGCTGCAATCGGTTCTACAACACCTGACAGTTGGCCGTAGTTGAATGCTTTCAACCGCGAAAATCCCTCGCGCCGCAGTGGAATGGAAACGGCAGCCCCTTCGGGGAAATTTTGCAAGCCAATGCCCAAAGTCAGGGCAATTGCGCCTGCCAACGCACCTGCTTCGGGGTTGCTGGCCAGTGCTCCAAAAGCTACACCAACCGCCAGGCCTTCGGGAATGTTGTGGAGTGTGATGGCCATAACTAAAAGCACACTGCGTTTCCAAGTTGTTTTTATCCCTTCTGCCTTGTCAATTTTCAATCCGAGGTGCAAGTGCGGCAAAACTTTGTCAACGGCCAAAAGAAATGCACCGCCCAATAAAAAGCCAACCACTGCCGGAACCCATTTAATACCTCCCTGTGCTTCGGTCATTTCGATGGCAGGGCCCAGCAACGACCAGAAACTGGCAGCAATCATAACTCCTGCGGCAAACCCTAGCATAGAATTCAAGACTTTTTGGTTGATTCTTTTGAAGAAGAAAACCATGGCCGCCCCTAATGCCGTTAAAAACCACGTAAACAAAGCCGCAACAAGTGCAAGCAATACCGGATTATATTGCAAAAGACTTTCCAGATTCATATCTTTTTTTTAAGCGGCTAAAATTAATAATAAAAAGAACATGATTTTGATATTAACTCTTAATATCGGACAACGTGTTGAGAAACAAAAGTTTAATTACTTTTTTGCATTCAGAAGGCAAATTTGGAAAGTTTACACAATGGATTCGATGGAATCTTGTTACTTTTGCACGAAATTTAAATGTTTAACTTTTAAAAATCGCTGTTATGGCATATGTAATTTCTGATGAATGTATTGCATGTGGTGTTTGTATTGACGAATGCCCGGTTGACGCAATTTCTGAAGGCGATATCTACGTGATTGACGCTGAACTTTGTACCGACTGTGGCTCATGTGCTGAAGTTTGCCCTACTGAGGCTATTTCAATAGACGAATAAAACCAGAGGACATAAAAATTCATGCCTGTTGATTTGCTCGACAGGCTTTTTTTATGCTTTCTTCAGCGACGATTCCCTTACAATCAGTTCGGTGGGCATCACTATGGTCTTGAAAACCGGTTTTGATTTTTTCTTGGTGATTTGCAGAATGATTAATTCGGCTGCTTTTCTGCCCATCGCAAAGCCGGGTTGCTTAATGGTGCTGATCGACGGGGTAACCACTTCCGAAAAGGGTTCATTGCTAAACCCCACAATTGCAATATCATTGGGCACTTTAATGCCATTCTTCTGCAAATAGATGATTGCGCTTAAAGCAGTAGTGTCATTCGCACAAAAAATCGCATCGGGAGTTGTTTTATTAGCGAGTAATTTTTGAATGGCATGCGTTCCGTCGGCCCGTGTTAAGCTGTTGTTTACAATCATGGATTTATGGGTGGTCAATCCGGCATTCTTTAAAGCATCCAGATATCCTCTTTGCCTGTTTTCATAAATATTCAAGTGCAATGGCCCTCCGATGTGGGCAATGTTTTTTGCACCTTGTTCAATTAAATGTTGCGTGGCACGGTAGCCGCCTCCATAATCGTCAACCACAATTTTATGCGTCTCGAATTCATCAATCGCCCGGTCGAAAAAAACCATGGGGATCTGCCTCTCCGAAAACAATTTCAAGTGATCCGTTGATTTGGTGCGCATGGCAATGGAAAGGATCAATCCATCCACCCGATGGGCAAAAAGACTGTGTGCAATTTTGTTTTCTTTCTCGTAACTGTCGTTGCTTTGCGAAATCATCACTGCAAAACCTTTGTCATAGGCTACTTCCTCGATACCGCTAATTACCGATGAAAAAAAATGACGGTTGATCAATGGAACAATAACCCCAATGGTTTGCGTACTTCTATTTCTGAAGTTAGCCGCCAAGGTGTTAGGGCGATACCCCATCTCTTTAGCGGTTTGTTTTATTAGATCTCGGGTTTTCTCACTAATTACCGGATTGTTATTTAACGCCCGTGAAACCGTGGAAGCCGAAATCCCTAACTTTTTGGCAATATCATGTATGGTAATCTCCGCAGGTTGCAACATAATTTCTGGTTTTTTTACTAATGTAAAATTAAACAAATAATTATTAAAAATTGCAATCGATTGCAATTCTGTTTAATTATTTATACTTTTGTGACACATCAAACATTTTAAAAATAGAATATTATGGCAACCATTTACGAAGAAAGACACAATTACCATCCACAAGATTTTAAAACTTACGATACGGAAAGGATTCGCAAAGAGTTTTTAGTGGAGAAACTCATGGAACCGGGCAACGTCCGTTTGGTCTATTCCAATATCGAGCGGTACATAGTGGGGGGAGCCGTTCCGTTAAAAGACGGTTTGCTTTTAGAAACCATCCATCCGCTAAAAGCCGATTATTTTTGCGAACGTCGTGAAGTAGGTGTTATTAATGTTTCCGGTGCCGGTGCAATTGTAGTCGATGGAACGGAATATAAAATGAATTTTAAAGATGCCTTGTACATTGGCAAAGGCAGTAAAGAGGTGGTATTTAAATCGGACGACGAGGCAAACCCTGCCCATTTTTATATCAATTCGGCTCCGGCACACAAAGAATATCCTGTAAAACATGTTACGCTGGATCAGGCCAACAAATTGCACTTAGGCTCATTGGAAACTTCAAACGAACGGACTATCAACCAGTTATTGATAAACACCGTAGTTGAAACCTGTCAGCTTCAAATGGGGATGACGGAATTAAAACCCGGAAGTGTTTGGAACACCATGCCGCCACATTTGCACAGCCGCCGCAACGAAGTTTATTTTTACTTCGACGTTCCTGAAGGACAATCGGTTTGCCATTTTATGGGTGAGCCTCAGGAAACACGGCACATTTGGATGCAAAACGAGCAAGCGGTTATTTCGCCCAGTTGGTCGATTCACTCTGCTGCCGGAACAAGCAACTATATTTTCATCTGGGGCATGGCCGGCGAAAACTTAGATTATACCGATATGGATGCAATTGCCCCGACAGAGCTGAAATAAGAAGTACAGAGTACACAGTACATAGTACAAAGTACAAAATACAGAGTACAGAGTACAAAGTACAAAGCACAAAGTACAGAGTATCAATACAATTGGACGTTAAATACTCGATACTCGATACTCAATACTCACTAATAAATAATCCATCAAAAAAATGATACAAAATTTATTCGATTTAAAAGGAAAAGTTGCCTTAATCACCGGCGGAACGCACGGTATTGGCATGGCAATAGGTAAAGTGCTCGGAAAAGCCGGCGCAAAAATATGTGTGAACGACATTTCGGAAGAAAAGTTGGAAGCGTGTAAAACAGAATACAAAACCGCGGGCATTGATGTTTATGCCATTAAGTTTGATGTTACCGACGAAGCGGATGTCGATCGCGGAATTTCTCAAATTGAAAAAGAAGTAGGCGACATCGAAATCCTTGTAAACAATGCCGGAATTATCAAACGGATTCCAATCCTCGATATGTCCATTGCCGATTACAAACAAGTAATTGATGTTGACCTGGTGGCGCCGCTCATTATTTCAAAACGGGTTGCACCAAAAATGATTGCCAAACGCGCGGGCAAAATCATAAACATGTGCTCGATGATGAGTGTTTATGGGCGCAATTCAGTTTCAGCCTACGCTTCGGCAAAAGGGGGTTTAAAACTACTGACTGCCAACATGACCTGCGAATGGGCCAAATACAACATTCAAATTAATGGAATTGGACCCGGCTACATTGCCACTTCACAAACTGCCGCAATCCGCGAAGGCAACCACCCGTTCAACGATTTGGTGATGACCCGTACGCCGGCAGGCCGCTGGGGTGAGCCCGAAGATGTTGGAAACGCTGCTCTATTTCTGGCATCTCAGGCCAGCAATTTTGTAAATGGCCACGTACTTTATGTGGATGGCGGAATTCTCGCCAACTTTGGTTATGTTAAGGGAGAAAACGATATACCTAAATAAAATGCAACAGAAAATTTGGTTTTTATGCATCATTTGTTTTGTGATGTTTTCATGCGAAGCAGAAAAGAAATTAACTTTTAAAAATCCAATGGAGGTGGATAGAACGGATGAAATAATCGTTCTAACTAAAACCGATTTGTCTAAGAAAATAGTCTTAAAGGAAGATCTACTTCCTGTTTTTAAGAATGCCGCAGGGCAGCTTGTGCCCAGCCAACTTGACGATTTGGACGGAGACGGAGTGTGGGACGAAGCAGTATTGTTGCTCGATTTCAAGGCCAGTGAAACGCTGAAAGTTAGTGTTGATTTTGTAGCAGAAAGCGAGTATCCTGAATTTGAAAAACGTACCAATTTACGATTGGGTATCATTCAGGATGACGGTTCATTCAAGGAAGTGGATTATTATGAAGCATTGCCTTGCACGGATGGGTTCGAAGTCATTTCGCAAGGCGAAGGGGTGAATTGGGAAAACGACAAAATTGGTTTCCGCAATTATTTCGACTGCCGGAACGTGAAAGACCTGTTCGGGAAATTAAAGCCCGAATTGATCATCGACAAAATCCAAACGCCCGGAATGGGCAGCTATCATGATCTGGCCGATTGGGGAATGGATGTGCTACACTGCGGGAGTTCGCTTGGTTCAGGCGGTCTGGCCTTATTGAAAAATGATTCGCTCTATCGTTTGGGCTCAACACAAAAATACGAATACCAAAAAATTGTGGAAGGCCCTATCCGCTCGGTTTTTGAATTGCGTTATGAAGGTTGGGAGGTAGAAGATGAAATGCTGGCAGCCGTGGAACGGATCAGCATCTATCCGGGTAAATACTGGTTCGAGTCGGATGTAACCGTACAAGGCTGCTCAGAAAACGACCAGATTGTAACCGGAATTGTTACCAGCCATTTAAAGCGTGAACCTTTTGCTTTTCAGGCCGGCGATTTTCAGTGCATCGGCACACACGATGTGCAATCGCTGAATGACGACGAGTTGGGAATGGCAGTGATTGTTCCATTAAAAGAGGCAGGCAAAATTGCCCGCACCACCGATATCAATTTCTTCAAGCTCGGTTTTGAAACGGTCAAAAGCAAAGGTTTTAGCAATATCATCTCCGAAACCTATTACATTGGTCAGAAATGCCAAAGTGGAAACCCTGCGAAACATTACTTTTTCTCGGTATGGGGTTTGGACAAGGAGCAATGGAAAACCGAAGAAGGTTTTAGAAAATACATTTCCGAAGAAGCAGAAAAGCTATCAAAGCCGATTGAAAGAATGTAGTTTAGCGAAATCTAAAAGTATTCTTTTAACACAAAGACGCTAAGACACAAAGATTTGGAAAAATTTAAATTTTGAGCCTACTCCGAAAAGTCTGTTGTAATACATACTCTTCTGTTTTACCCCTGACCCCTAAAGGGGAACGTTCTAATAATCAAAGCGTTCTTAAAGTCCCCCTTGGGGGATTTAGGGGTAATTAACTTTTGGAGTGAGCTCAATTTTCAATTGATACTAAACATCTTGTATTCTTTTGTGCCTGCCTGGCCTGGTAGGCAGGTCTTCGTGACTTAGTGTTGAATCTTTATTTTCTTACTTTCGGAATAGAACTTTAGTTAAAAGAACCGTTCTCAAAAAAAAGAACGGTTCTTTTTTATTTCTATCTCACTCACCTACATATACAACCGAATCCAGCCCTGAATAATCTCTCCCGTTTCCGGATCGAGCTGCGAGCCGTACATGCTATGTGGTATGGAGTAAACAATTAACATCACAATGGAGGCCACTATGGTATAAACCGGCCGTTCCTTTTTGCGGTTCATAAAAAACGCAAGCGTCCAAAAAAGAAAGGCAACTAAGGTTTTATTGTCGGTTAAATCCCAGGCAAAAGGGATGCCTGCCCAGGCTTCACCAAAGGCATAAAGCTGAACCCAGGGACCTAAAATCATGCCGCCGATCAACAAAGCAATAACTGTGATGGTGGTATAAATACGAAATTGTTTATACCTGAAAACCGCCATAATTCCCGCCACATTTCCGAGGAACATAGCAAAAAACATAAAAAAAATGTGCGGGAACAAAACACTTTCCGGAACATGGCCTTTAAAGCGGATAATCACCGGCTCATCGTTATTTAAGTGATATTCCTCCCCGTCTTTGAGGAGCGTAACTTTAT
Organism: uncultured Maribellus sp.; assembly: GCA_964572085.1. GTDB lineage: Bacteria > Bacteroidota > Bacteroidia > Bacteroidales > Prolixibacteraceae > Draconibacterium. The sequence goes on from CAZNEV010000007.1 coordinate 111,752, forward strand.
ATTCATATTTCCCCGCCGGAGGTAAATTGGGCAAAAAACCCTGAAGTTTATCGTACTGACGAGTCATCGCCACTTCTGTCCACTTGTCGTTGGTTGGGAACAAGCGGTACTCCAACGTACCTTCCACTTGTTGATCGGGCATAAGCAATTCCACTTTGGCATCCTGCTCGCCACCATGACTGCGTACCAATTTAAATTTATAGGTGTCGTTGTTGATGGTCACCTCGGTCCGTTTTTCTTTAGTGGGGCCCGTCCTTCGCTGATAGATAATTGCTGCGGCCGTTACCAAAATTGCCAAAATCCAATAGAAAACTACTCTCATGTCTTTTGTTTTTTTTGCAAGTATAAAAGGTTTTTGGATAAAAAAGGTAGAAAAATGGACTTTTTTCAAGTTTTAAGCTTCTTACTGTTATCAAGTTTCTTTTTTTATTATTTTGCGAAACACTTTAAAAACATTAATTCCAATACGATGAAGAAAATAATTTCTATCGCGTTTTTGCTTGTAGTGGGAACTTTTGTTTCCATGGCTCAACCCAAAATCAAACTCGTTCCCCAACCTGCCGAAAAGAAAGTGGATGTGCTGATTGACGGTAAACTGTTTACCTCCTACATCTACCCCGACAACATTAAAAAGCCCGTGCTGTGGCCGGTTGTCACGGCTGGCGGAAATGAAATCACCCGACAATTCCCGTTGAAAAACAAGGCCGGAGAACGTGCCGACCATCCGCACCATGTAGGAATTTGGCTAAATTATGGCGATGTGAACGGCTTAGACTTTTGGAACAACTCGGATGCTATTCCCGCCGACAAAGCCGATCAATACGGAACCATCTATCACGAGTCTGTAAAAAGCATCAAGAACGGCAAAAACGATGCAGCGTTGGTAACAACCGCCTCGTGGAAAGACATCAAAGGAAATGAATTGCTGAAAGAGACGACCGAAAATGTTTTCTCCGTGCAGGGAAATGCCCGCATCATCGATCGCAAAACCGTGCTAAAAGCTGAAAATGGTAAAGTTGATATCACCGACAACAAAGAGGGAATGTTTGCTATCCGGGTAACGCGTGAACTCGAACTGCCCTCTACCGGAAAAGTAAAATTAACCGATTCGCACGGCGTAGTTACCGAAGTGGATGCCTCCGACAATAAGGTGGCCAACGCAGATTATCTCAGCAGCGAAGGAATCACGGGCGAAGACGTATGGGCAACCCGGGCAAAATGGATGAAACTTTCGGGCGAAATCAACGGCGAAAAAGTAGCCATCGTAATTTTCGATCATCCAAAAAACCCGGGTTACCCCACCTACTGGCATGCCCGCGGCTATGGTTTATTTGCTGCCAACACCCTCGGTCAAAAAGTATTTTCCAACGGAAAAGAGGAAATGAATTTTTTTATTGACAAGGGCGACTCGGCAACTTTCCGTTACCGCCTGGCAGTTTTCTCCGGCGACCCAACAGCAGATGAAATCAATAAAATGGATAAGGAATACGAGAAAACGAAATGAGAATTGAGCGGTGAACGGTGAACGGTGAACGGTGAACGGTGAACGGTGAACGGTGAACGGTGA
>CAZNEV010000008.1:0-93711 GCA_964572085.1 uncultured Maribellus sp.
AAACACTTTGTGTTTATTTGTGTCTTCGTGCCTTCGTGTTGAATCTTTATTTCTTGCTTTTCGGAGTGGATTCATAATTTGAAATGAACTGAACTGAAGTCCCTGCAAAATAAATCTGCAGGGACTTTTTTGGTTGATAGCTTTCAAGTATGGTAGAAACGAAAATAATGGACAAGTTTTACACCAGGAGTATATTGTTTGAGGGTGAATTTTGAGGGTGAATTGTTTTGTAGAAAAGTACCATTTATTCAAATAACTGCCATTTTTTACCAAATGCACATTGTTTGTACGATATGCGAATTATAAATGCAATTGGTATCTGTAGATTTATAAGGAAATTAAAGAATCGGAGAATGAATCGGGGTGTTTTTTTCTTTTGTTCATAGTATTCAACCTAAAAAATAAAATCATGAAAAGGCTTATTTTATTACCATTGTTGTTTTGGAGTGTTTTCGCCTTTGCCCAAAGATCAATTGCTGTGCAAAGCAACGGAACAGCTAATTTTTACGCAGAATGGACGCAAGCCTGGCAAAACACACAGGCCGGCGACACAATTTATTTGCCGGGGGGCACTTTCAACACAGGGACAATCGAAATTAACAAACCCATAACCATTATTGGGGTGGGGCATGATGCAACTTACGTTCACGATGATTTGTTTTCGCACATTAACGGCGAAATTCGTTTGCTAAAAGGGGCTGATGGAACTATGCTGCATGGCTTCCAGATGGCAAAACTTCGAATTGGCACCAATGCTGACAACGAAACCGTGAAAAACATCACCATAAGCCGCTGTCGCTGCACAGGAGATTTTGCACTTGGCACTACTGCAAATCCCTCCACAGCAAGTCAAATTATAGTTGATGAATGCGTATTGAGCAGTGTTAACGGAATGAATGCAAAGCACGTCACTTTCACCAAAAACATTCTCACTGGCAGCATATCTAATTTTAATCAAAATGTCTCTTTTATCAATAATTTTTTCTCCTACAATTATTATACGCTTTATCGTATCTCCTCTACACTTTTTAGAAATAATATCTTTAGGTCTAGTCTGTTTTACAATGCCAGTGACAGCCCTGGTAACCTTTTTGAGAATAATATTTTTGTACAAAATTTCACTGTCAATCCTCAAACCGATTTAAATATCTGGAATAATAATCATTTCAACCAACCCCTGGATGACATTTTCGTCAATTTTGCCGAAGGCGACTATCACTTAAAACCCACCTCAGTGGGTGTTGGAGCCGGTACGGATGGATACGACATTGGGATTTACGGAACAGCAATCCCCTACAAAGAAGGAGCAATACCTTTTACGCCTCGCATTGTGCAAGAAACGGTTTCGAAACAAACCGACGATGAGGGGAAAATAAATATCAACGTAAAAGTGGAAGCACAGGAACGATAATAATTAAATCATCTTATAATCTATAAAAAATTAAAGAAATGAAAACATTAAAAAATTCCATTATTCTGCTTGCTCTGGTTCTTGTTTCGGCAACAGCCACCGCCCAATTGCGCTTTGTGGTTCAAAACGCCGGTGGCGCAACCGTGTATGAATCCTTTGCCTCTGCTCTTGCGGCCTCTCAACAAGGCGACACGCTCTACCTGCCCGGTGGCACTTTCGATATCGGGAACGCTACTATCAACAAGAAAATTACGATGATTGGCGTGGGGCACTATCCAGCCTATACAGGACCCACAAACCGCACTGAACTTACGGGAAGTATATATCTGGATGCAGGCGCCGATAGTTCGCAATTTCATGGGTTTTATTTAACGGGTAATTTTATGTGGGGTACTAGCACTGGTAATCAAATGGTAAATAAAATAACCATTAGTCGCTGTAATATAAGCAATATCTATCTTTCTTATGGCAGCAATACATCAACTTCGGAACAAATTCTGATTTCCGAAAATGTGGTCAGAGGAGCTATTGTTGGTAGGTATGCACAGAATGTGCTCATTGAAAAAAATATTGTTTACAATATCTCGTATTTTAACAACAATGTATTAATTAACAACAATGTGGTATTTACGAACGATTTTTGTTTAGATTATATTACTTCCTGTACCGTTCAAAACAATGTTATTGTGGGTGGTGCTGGTTCTTATTTGTTTTATAACAGTTCAGCCAACACCGTTCAAAACAATTTATTTGTTAATACCTATTCTGCGGGCAGTGGGAATATCGATAAGCAATTGCTTGAAAGTATTTTTGTGAATTATTCCGGTGGCGCTTTCAGCTACGGACATGATTTTAAACTCAAAGACACATCGCCGGGCAAAAATGCCGGAACAGACGGCACCGACATCGGAATTTATGGAACAGTGGCACCTTATAAAGAGGGTGCTATTCCGTTCAACCCGCACATTACTGATGAAGACATTGCCACCCGCACCGATTCGCAAGGAAAGTTGAATGTGAAAGTTACCGTGGAAGCTCAAAACCAATAAAACCAAACCCATGAAAAAATATCTATTGATATATTTATTCGTCGGGTGGGGGCTTGCGGTTTCCGGTCAATCTGTGATTCAGTCGTATGAATATTGGTTCAACAGCAATACGAGCGGGAAAACCATGGAAGCCATTGCGTCGCCTGCTGCAAGTTTCGAATTGGCGGTTCAGGCTGATGCCTCGCACCTTCCCGATGGTGTAAACACCTTCACCGTCCGGTTTAAAGACGACCTCGGCAACTGGTCGTCGCCGCTCACCCGCTTTTTTGTAAAAATGCCTGAACAGCAGTTTTCCACCGAGCCTAAAAACATTGTGGCTTATGAGTACCGTCTGAACAACGAGCCTTTTGTAAAACAAAGCGTATCTCCCGCTTCTTCCTTTGTTTTGGAAGAACAAATCAGTGCTGCAAACTTACCTGACGGCTTGAACACTTTCACCGTTCGGTTTAAAGACGATTTGGGGAACTGGTCATCGCCGCTCACCCGCTTTTTTGTAAAAATACCGGAACAACAATTTTCCACCGAGGCAAAAAACATTGTGGCTTATGAGTATCGTTTGAATAACGAAACTGCTGTAAAACAAGTAATTGCCCCCACAACAACTTTTGTTTTAGACCAACAAATTGAGGCTACACATTTGCCCGACGGATTGAATGTTTTTATGGTCAGGTTCCGCGATAATTTAGGGAACTGGTCGTCGCCGCTCACCCGCTTTTTTGTGAAAATGCCCGAAATTGATGCCTCCGTTTCAGAAAACCTGATAAAAGCTTACGAATACCGTGTGGAAGATGCATCGGGGAATGCAGTTGCAGGCAGCGGTTCAACAACCTTTACTTTCGTTAGCCTCGATGCTCCTGTCAATCCTGCACTAATTGAATTTGAGGTAGCTCTGAGCCATGTGCCAAAAGGCGATTACACCGTTCATTTTCGTGCACTCGATATCCGGAATCAATGGAGCAGCGTACTTTCCCGAACAGTTGAAAAAGAGGCCATACCAATGGCTGAGTTTTCCTTTTCGGGCAGTAGTTGTGCCGGTTCAGCTATTCAATTCACCAACGAAAGTTTTGATACCGACAGCTGGCTTTGGGATTTTGGAGATGGCACAACATCTACTGAATTTGAACCGGAACATATTTATACGGAAGCAGGTGATTATGAAGTAAGTTTAACAGCCACCGATTCGGAAAGCGGAAGTGAAAATTCTGTTACTGATATAATCACGATATATCCTGATTATGAAACGGAAGCAACCATTGCAATTTGCGCTTCTGAAACACCATACACGTTTGGCACGCAACAATTGACAGCAAGCGGCGCTTACACCGAAACTTTTCAAACTATTCATGGCTGCGACAGTGTGGTAACTTTGAATTTGACAGTTAACCCAACATACAATGTAACGATTGGGCAACCTTCTAATTTTCAGGTAAATGATGATTTTGAAGAAGATGCTTTGGGTACACTCGCCGGTTGGACAATAAAATATAATGGCTCGGGCAACGCCAACCAAAAGGTGGTGGATAATATTTCTAAGAACGGCTCACAATCATTTCAATTGGAAGGAAGAAGCAGTTGGGCAGCCGATTTGTATAAACCTATTAGCAGCACTCCTGAAAAGCTGACGATCGAAGCCTGGATAAATGTAAGCATTGCAAATGCTGCGGCAAGCGGGATTGGACTTGTAAATTATGGTGCTGCCAGTTGGGGAGCCCGCACATCAAGGATAGATTTTTCCAATGGAAGGATAAGGGCAACTTGCACGGGAGGCGCAATCTATGACATACAGCCGTTTACACCGGGCGAGTGGTACCATGTGCGTGTGAAACATGATATGGTAGCCCGTACTTATTCAGTTTATATTGACGGGCAGAAAGCTTCTGGCAATAGCGGAAGCACAACAACGGAGGTATTTCCGATGCACCCGGCAGTATCACAGGATTTCTTTTTGTGTGCAGGCAATGCAACCACCACAAGGGTGTATTTTGATGATGTAAAAATGTACGAAACCGCAAATCCGGCAGTTACTATCAACGCCTCGGAAACACCCTACATTTTCGGCACACAGCAATTAACTGAAAGCGGCACTTACACGGAAACCTTCCAAACCATTCACGGTTGCGACAGCGTGGTCACTTTGAGCCTGATTGTGAAAGCATCTTCGATTTGTGCCGACCTCGAACTAAAATCGGGATGGAACATTCTGTCGTCGCCGGCTTTGCCTGATAACACAGACTTAAAGTACGTTTTTCAGCCTCTGATTGACAACAGTTCTTTAGCAAAAATACAGGATGAAGGCGGTAAATCGGTGGAAGATTGGGGTGCTGCTCTTGGCGGTTGGAAAAACACCATTGGCAATATGGCACTCACCGAGGGCTACAAAGTGAAAGTCAATGGTACTGCAACCCTGGAAATTTGTGGAAGCCTGCCGGAATATCCTTTTGCTATCCCATTGAAAACCGGTTGGAACATCGCCGGACATCCACAGTTAACGGCATTCGACGGCATGGGTGTGGTGCAGCAGCTTCGCGACCGCGGCACACTGTTGAAAGTGCAAGACGAAAGCGGAAAATCCCTTGAGGATTGGGGCTCATCCCTTGGCGGCTGGAAAAATAACATCGGCAATTTTCTCTCCGGCAAAGGCTACAAAATTAAAGTAAACGCTACCGACACGCTTTGGATTAACGAAAGCTACCCCAAATCGAATATTATTCAGCCGGAAGAGCGGCTAAGTATTCATTTTCAACCTGCATTTGAAGGAAACGGCTTTGACCACATGAACATCAACCTCGTGGCCCTGCCAACAAATTTTATCCAAATTGGCGACGAGCTGGCCGTTTTTGACGGGGATATATGCGTGGGCACGATGGTTTTGCTATCCCACCATTTTACGGACCAGACTGTTTCTATCCCGGCCACAGCCTCCGACGGGCTGGGAATGCAGGGCTTCAACGAAGGAAACCGATTTTCGCTGAGATTGTGGAAAGCCGACCAAAATCTTGAATTCAACTTAGAATCCGAAATTCTGCGGGGTTCTCCCTTTTTCGTCAAGCACGAATCGGTTTTTGCCAGCCTGGAAAAATATGCAACAACGGGTTTCAACGAATGGGAGACGAACATTAATGAAATCATTTGCTACCCCAATCCGTTCAGCGATGAAGTGATTATTGAAGTTAAGCTCTCAGGCGAAGCGGAGGTGCAGGTTGACATTTTCAACCAATTAGGGCAAAAGGTGAAACCTTTGGCAGCAAAGACTTTGCTCAATAGCGCGACGCACCGGCTTACATGGAACGGCAAAAACAATGTGGATCAGCAAGTTTCGTCGGGAGTTTATTTCATCAAAATAAAAATAGCCGATGAAAATTATTTCGAGAAAGTGATTTTTAATCGAAGGGAATGAGTTAGAAGATTTGTTTTTATCCACACTCGTTTCAAAATAAATTAAACAGCACATAAAACCGGGACACTCATCCGTCCCGGTTTTTGTATGTTCATTTCGGCAAAAATCAATACATTTGGCTCAAAATGAATTGAACATGGTGAATATTAACTGGATAATACTGATTATCGGTGGTTTGTTTGAAACCGGATTTGCGATAAGTATGGGGAAAGCACAACAAACTTCAGGTAAAGAATCGTGGTTGTGGTTGCTTAGTTTTGCCCTGAATGTGAGCATTAGTATGTTCCTTCTGTACAAAGCAATGGGAGGTGAAAAGGCGATTCCGGTAGGCACAGCTTATGCGGTTTGGGGAGCCATTGGAGCCATTGGAACGGTGATAGCAGGAATTTTACTATTTAAAGAACCGGTAACCTTCTGGCGGATGTTTTTTCTTTCTACACTGGTGATTTCGGTCATCGGCTTACAAGTGGTGAGTGAAAGTTGATTAGATGAAACGAGCATCACAAAATTTTGCCACAAAGGAGAATGATTACATGCGAGTTACATGAGTTACCATTAAAAAATCAAAAATATAAACGAATGAAATAATGGTTTATTAAACAGAATTCAATAAAAAATATGAAAAAATTAAAGGTAGCCGTAATCGGTTTTGGGTTTATGGGAGTGACGCACACGAAAAACATCCTGGAAAACCCGGATTTGGAATTGGTGGCAATCGTGGATAAAAATCCCGGAAATATCAGCAAAAACCTGACGGAGCAGGTGGGGAATTTATCCACCGGAACTTTCAGTCAGGATAAAATTTCGGATGTACGCATTTATTCCTCTATTGAAGAATGCCTTGCCGCAGAAAAGTTGGACGTTTGCGTTATCGCCGTTCACACCAATTTTCATTATGCATTCACCAAACTTGCATTGGAGGCAGGCGTGAACGTTTTCCTTGAGAAACCTTTTTGTCTCGATGTTTCGGAAGGAGAGGAACTGATTGAACTTGCCCACAAAAAAAATCTTTTGTTGATGGTAGGCCATGTTGTACGCTTTATGGCTCCGTATCAAAAACTGAAACATTGGATTGATTCGGGTGAACTCGGTCCACTTAATTTCTTATCGTTAACGCGTTTTTCCGGCGTTCCGGCATGGGGTCAGTGGAAAGAAAAGCAACAGGATTTTGGCTCTTCGAGGGGAGCACTTTTCGATTTGGTGGTGCACGATATCGACTTTGTGCAATGGGTTTTGGGCGTTCCCGATTCGATGCAGGGCACAAGTTTACCGGGGAAATTGAGCACGCACGATTACATCAATACCACCTGGAAATACAACTCGGGCATTCATGCAAAAATTGAAGGCGGGAATGTTTTTCATGCAGCTTTTCCGTTTCAGGCCGGCTTTATTGCCAGCTTCGAAAATGCGAGCATTGCTTTCAGCAGCGCCAGTCCTGATAGCATTACCGTTGCCACCGACACGGAAACGAATGTTGTTGCGATAGACGACTCCATGGACGGCTATGCTGCAGAAATGAATTATTTTGTTCATTGCCTGAAAAACGGTGAAAAACCTGAAAAATGCATGCCCGAATCGGCCTTGAAAGCTATCAAAATTTGTATCGAACTTTCAGGTAATCAGAACTAAAAAAAAACTTTTAAAAATTTATATCATGATCAGAACACTCGTCTTTTCTTCGATTTTCATCTTTAGTATTTCAATTCAGTTAATCGCTCAACCCCGCAAAGAGTTGGTGCAAGTAGTGGTAACTCCCGATCACGAAGATTGGAATTATAAAACCGGCGACCGTGCAGAATTCACTATTTCTGTCTGGAAAAACAATGTTATGCTCGATGGCATTGATGTAAAATACGTTATTCAACCCGAATTAGTGGAAGTCTGGGACGAAGGCACACTAACCTTAAAAAAAGGTTTGGCCACAGTGAAAACCGATAAATTCAAAGCTCCAGGGTTCCTGCGCTGTACGGCTTCGGTACAAGTAGATGGAAAGACTTATTCTTCGTATGCCACAGCGGGTTTCTCTCCCGAAAAGATTGAACCTACGACAACTTTGCCCGCTGATTTTGAAACTTTCTGGAATAAGGCAAAAGACGATTTGGCCAAGGTGCCAATTAAACCTGTCTTGACCTTAATGCCTGAGCGTTGCACCGATAAAGCCGATGTATATCACGTGCGCATCGACAACATCAGAGGAAAAATTTATGGTATTTTGTGCCAGCCCAAAGCAAAGGGAAAATACCCGGCAATATTGCACGTGCCGGGTGCAGGTATCCGCCCGTATTACGGTGAAGTGGGGGAGGCCGAAGCCGGTTTTGTATCGTTTACCATTGGGATTCACGGAATTCCGGTTAATCTCGACCAAGGCGTTTATAACGATTTATCGCAGGGAGCTTTGTACCAATATCCGACGATGAACATGGACGACCGCGACAATTATTTTTACAAACGTGTTTATCTCGGCTGTATTCGGGCGGTAGATTTTATTGAAACGTTGGATAGTTTCGACGGCGAAAACCTTGCGGTCACTGGAGGAAGCCAAGGCGGCGCATTGTCGATTGTGACTGCCGGTTTAGACGACCGTGTTGATTACCTTGCCGCCTATTATCCGGCTTTGTCCGACATGACCGGGTTTTTGCACGGGCGCGCAGGAGGCTGGCCGAAAATCTTTCAGGATGATTTTACCAATAAACCTGAAAAAATAGAAACCTCGAAATATTACGACGTGGTAAACTTTGCTCGTTTCGTGAAGGCTGAGGGCTGGTACAGTTGGGGCTACAACGATAATGTTTGCTCACCAACTTCCACTTTTTCGGCCTACAATGTTATCAAAGCTAAAAAAGAATTACACGTTTTTCAGGAAACACAGCACTGGACATTTCCCGAGCAATACCAGTTGAGCAATCCCTGGCTTTTCGAGAAGCTAAGGAAAAAATGAGAGGTGTTTCTGTTTTCAGCGATACTTTCTTTGCCATGGGAACCCGTTGTGACGTGGTTTTTACCGAAACCGGTCAGGAGCTGGGCCAACAACTTTTCCAACTTGTTAAAAGCGAGGTTGAAGTTTTGGAACAGCGGCTGAGCCGCTTTCTTCCCAATTCACCCATATCGCTTTTAAACCGGGCTGAAAAAAACACCTGGATGGATGTCGATGATGATATTTGGGATATTCTCACCATCTGTTTCGATTTCTACCAAATGAGTAACGGTGCTTTTGACATCACAGCAGCACCGCTCATTAATCTTTGGAAAGAGAGTAAGACTCCAACCGAAAAGGAGATTGATTCCGCTAAAAGAATAAGCGGCTTCGATAAGGTGGAATTCGATTCTGAAAAGCAAAAAATCAGATTCCTCGTGGATGGGATGGAATTCGATCTGGGTGCAATCGGCAAAGGGGTGGCACTGGATACGGTTAAATCGATGCTCAAAAATCAAAGGCTTAAAAGCGGTATCATCAGTTTTGGCGAAAGCTCCATTCTGGCCTTGGGAAGTCACCCTAACGGAAAACCATGGCCACTGGGAATTCGCAATAACTTCCAGGCGGACGAATATGTGCACGTATTCTCCGCGAATAATGAAACGATTACCACCTCGGGGACAAGCATCATCAGCGATGAAGGAATCCCGCAGCAGGAACGAAAGCACATAATCAGCCCTGCAACTGGACTTCCGGTGGAGGGCGAGAATACCGTTTCCGTAAAATCAGCTTCGGCAACGTTGGGCGAATTTATTTCTACTTCGTTTTTAATTTTGCCGGAAAACGACAAACATATTCTTTTTGAAAAGCTAAAATCTGTCGAAATTTTGGAAGTTGAATATTTTGCGGACGGGAAAGATTATAAAACGAAGTTGTTCTACGACGAACTGAGTTTATAAGCATGCCCTGAATTGTTGCCAGCGCACACGGGCAAGCAAAAAATTAATTAGGAAACCTTCCCGCCGTGCAGCGGCACATAAAAAAAAATTGAATTAGACACTTTGTAGATATGGTTGAAAATATTAGAATGGGGTTAAAACCCCTTGACCATCTGTATTCCACAAATCCGTTCACTAAAGTGAACGGCAATTCACGCATTAATTTTGTTGGGTTTTTATTGCCCCCGATTGCTTCGGGGCAGGCTGTCTGCTTTAGCAGACGGTTCATATAAGTTCCAGTATATCTTGGCTTTAGCCACATTTTAATGTGTATCTATTAAACGCCAATTCAAAAAAAAATGCTGGAAAAATTGCTGCAGCACGCACTGTACTGTTCCTATTTTAAAATAGCTGCAATAATCACCCCAAGATAAGTCCCGAAAGCATAGCCCAAAATGCCTATGGTCAGGCCGGTAATAATCAGGTCTTTATTTTTTAAAGCGCTGGCCACGGCCGGCACAAAAGGAGGCGAATAGGTGAGTGCTGTAATGGCAATAATCGTAGTGTCGGCATCCACTTTAAATATACGCGAGAGACCGACATGGATGATCATTGAGCCAAAAACAACGAGTAAAACATACAGGAAGAGCTGTAAGAAATCAATCTGAAACATGTTGTTCAGGTTGGCCATCGACGAAACGACTAAGGAGAAAACAATGATAAGGTACATTCCCAACTGAAAACTGTTTTTCAAACGGTTGATTGGTTTTATCATCGATGCCAGTAAGCCCAGCGTTGTAATCGAGAGAATGGCCACAATGGTGTCGTTGGGTTTTTCAACCAGTAAACTTAAACCACCGCCAATGGTAAAAATCAAAACAGAAACTCCAAGCGCTTTGAGTACATCGGGTAGAGTTTTTCGTTTGAACAGGTTGTCATAATTCTCGATGTCATTTTCTTCCTGGACGAGTTGCAAGGCATTCTCAGCTTTATGGATCACGCGAAATTTGGGTAGGAAGGTATTAAATATACGCTGTGCAACCGTCATCAGAAAAATTAATGCAACCGAACCAATAATTAAATCGTAGGTATGCGTTAAAATGAAAATATTCGGACTTACGTTGAGGGCAGTGCCGATTGCCGCTAAGTTGGGCGTCCCTCCAGTATAAACACCCACCAGCATCCCGGCTACTTTCCACGATTCGGTAATGGAATCGGCAAACAAATAGAATCCTGCAAAAACAGCGGCAAGTAGCGAAAACATAGCAAGAACAAGCGATAGCAAAGCCCCTTTCGCAAGCTTTAGCCATTTCCGGATATCAAGCGAGAAAACAAGGAGTGGAATGGCAATTGGGATGATGATTGTCATCAAGATGTCTTGCAGATTTGCGATTTGGTTAACTATTAAGTCCGAACCTTGGAGTTGCGAGGCGTTTAGATGGCTAAGAAATTCCTGGTTGGGCATTGCCGAACGGGCTTCTAACAATTTTCTAAAACTTTCGCTCCCTGTGGGCAAAAGCCTAATGTTGCCCATGGTTAATCCCAATAAATAGGCCAACACTACTGCACCAAGACGATTTAAAAATCTTGATTTTTTAGTGAGATAGATAAGTAAAAAGGGCGTTAAAAGATAAAAAACAACCAACAAAATGAGTAGCCACATAGAATTGAATATTTTGAAGGAAACAAACATAATTAAATTTTTTCTTTTTGTAGATTCCTTTTTTTATTAGAAAGTATCATTATCCGCATCATTCGTCATAGAACCAAAAAAAAGAGGCACAACGTTGAAATTGTGCCTCTTGATAGGTTTTGAAAAAACGATATATGTTAGAACCTGAACCCGAACGTCAACAATAATTGTTGTCTCGTGTTATCTTGTGTCAACTGATAAAAATTGGGTTGATCGTTGCTTTCAGACGAATTCATCCATGTATTGCGATAGGCAGCATTGACAGAAAAATTGTTTACAGCATAACCCAAGCCCACTGAAACTACCGAGATACCATCTCTTAAAAAACTATCGCCTGCGAGGTTACTGCTTCTATATGGATTTCCGTAGAATTCGCCACCTACGCGGCCGCTAAACCGATCGGTAAACTTGAGCTCCCCACCAATGCGGAAGTTAACCACATCCTTGAATTTCTGATCAACTAACTGATTTAAATCGCTAAACCCTTCAGTGCCGTCGCCACCTTTCCGAAACCTCACATTCGAATAGTTTTGATATTCGATATCGCCACTAACCAAACCGCTTTTGTTGAAAATAAATGCTGCACTGGCAATAATTTTTGTGGGGTTATAAAAATCATAATTGTAACTGTTTACTCCGAACACTGAGTAACTTTTGTCTAACGATGAATTCATTTTCAATCTCGAATCCTCATCTATGCGGTAATAGGTCGGCGAATGAAAAGCAATTCCTAAACGCAAAGCATCGACAGGGCGATAGATAGCACCAATTTTAATGTTGTAACCTTCGCCATCAACTACGTAATCGTCTGTATAATTAAATGACCCGCCGTTCTGAAATCGCTCGTCGTATAAAGATACTTTCCGGTACGAAATATCATGAATCCCCACCGTTGCCCCCAAGTAAACCGTGTGGTTGATGTTCATCCCGAAATTTAAAATATATTCATTAATGCCGCCCTCAAGCGAGTATGATTTTCTCTGATCGACCAGTTCGTTTTCATGCAGCACAGTCACATAACTGTCGTCAAGTTCGTTTCCCTGATTGTCCACTGCGGGGTCCATTAAATAAGTATTCCACGCTAGTTTTGCCTGCCAGTCGCGATATTCCACCTGGTTGAAGTCTTGCTTCAGGTACTCCTGTCTTAATTGTTCGCTGTTAGCCCAATTGGCGATGTCGTCGAGAAAGGAAACTGCCGAACCGTTATTGTTGATGAAAGATGTACCATTAAAATCCGCCAGACGGTTAAGCCCAAAACCGTAATTTACACTGATAATACCTGTGTTATTGACACTTCCGCCGAATTGACCAACTACTCCAATATTGCTAAGAGTGAAATAGGAATGAGTGTCCGAAAATTTGTTTCCAGCCGTGGTAATTTCAGCTTTGTTGATGTTAAAAACAGGGGTGATCACAAACTCCCCGGAACGGTATAAACCTGATCCTGCAGGATTAATAGATAGCGAGGTAAAGTCGCCGCCCAAAGCTCCCATAGCATTTCCCATCCCGGCAGATCGCGCTGTTCCCTGAATTTGGAAATTTGAGAAGCGGAAGGCATCCGATAAATCTTGTGCCTGAATTAAAAATGGCAATATCATTATTATTGTGAAAAGGCTAATGTATCGTTTCATGGCATTTCATTTTATATTTTATGTTCAAAACTATTTATCGAGCAAACTACCTTCTTCCGGATGATGAACGAGAATTGCTACCTGAACTTCCGGAAGACGAGCCGCTGCTGCTTCGGCTCACGCCGCTGCTTGAGCTGCCTGACGAACTTCTTGAGCTTCCGGTAGAGTAGGACCCTGAACTTCTTGGGCTACTGCTGCTACTCGGAACCGAACCGCTTTTGTAGCTTCCGGAAGATGATGCAGGTGCCCTGTAGCTGCGGGAAGAGCTTCCACTGCTGGTACTTCTGTTATAAGTAGAACTCTGGCGGTATGTATTGTTGTAACTTGAGGTGGAACGCGGTTGCGAATACCTCGTACCGGTGCTTGTACTTGTTGAGCCACTTTTTGTTACAACCCTCGGTTGCGTGTAGCTGTTCCTTACTGCCGAACTGCTGCTGGGCCGTGTATAATTCCTGCTCTGAGTAGTCGTTCCCGGTCGGGTATAACTTTGAGAGCGCGTTGTAGTTTGGCTGTTCACAGCGTTGGTGGAGCGGGTGTTGCTTTCCGTACTCCTTCTTTTTTCAGTCAGTACACTGGCATTTTTGTTTGTTGCTGCACTTCTTTCCGAAGCATCGCGAACTGAAGTAGTTCTGCGGGTAGAACTGTTAACACCCGAACTGCTGCCACGGTCTATCGATGAGCTTTTGCTTCGTGCTACACTGGTGGGGGAACCCGTCGCACTTCTTCGTGAAGAATTGTATTCTCCCCTGTAATCATTCGTGCCGGATGTTCTTCTACCATAATTGTAGTTTCCTGAATTTCGACTGTAATAATGATATCCTCCGTAATAGGGGTTGTAGTAATTACCGCCCCATCCGTAATAACCTCCGTAGAATCCTCCATAATAATAGGGACTATAATAATAGGGACTATAATAATAAGGTGAATACCCTAATCCCCATCCCCAACTGTAAGGAGAGTACATTCCGTACCGGCCCCATCCCCATGAAGAATAGTAGAACGGGCTATACCAGGATGAATAGGCATATCCGTAAAATGGGTCATATGCCCAGCTATCCCAGTAAAAAGGATCATAATAATAAGGGTTATGGAAACGTCTGATACGATAGGCATAATCCAATTCGTCGCCTTGGTAATAGTTGTTTATAACGTATTGCACTTCGTCGTCGTTGTAATAAACTGTGGTATCGCTGGCGTCTAATTCCATTTCATCCATGTTGTACCGCAAAGCGTCGGCATCCGACTCCGTGCCGTCGAAAACGTAGTTGTTCATGGTGTTGGTTCCATCTTCGTTTTCTTTAATTTCACTTAGGACGATCCTTTCTCCTGATTTTTGTGCCGGCTTAACGTCCATCGTTTTTGTTGCCACAATTGGCGGCGGAACATCAGCAGGGCTGAAATAGATGTCATCGGAGTAAGAACCTGCGGTGTATCTTCCAGAAGTACAAGCGCTTAGCGCGAGTGCCACTATTCCGATATATTTAAATGTAGTTTTCATAATTTTTCCTCCGTATATTTAATGTCAATAATAATTACTTTATTTGTAACCTCAAAACAATATAAATTTAGCAAAATCTATACCAAATAAAAAGTATGGCGAAAGAATTAACTTCACGGAGTGAAAATTATGCTCAGTGGTATCAGGATTTAGTGATAAAGGCCGAGTTGGCCGAGAATTCGGCAGTGAGGGGCTGTATGGTAATTAGACCCTATGGATATGCAATTTGGGAGAAAATGCAGGCCGAATTGGATAGAATGTTTAAAGAAACGGGCCATGTGAACGCCTACTTTCCTTTGTTCATACCGAAATCATTTTTTAGCAAAGAAGCGTCGCACGTTGAAGGATTTGCCAAAGAATGTGCCGTTGTAACACATTATCGTTTGAAAAACGACGAGGTGAACGGTGGCGTAATGGTTGACCCCGATGCAAAATTAGAAGAAGAATTAGTAGTTCGTCCTACCTCGGAAACTATCATTTGGAGTACCTATAAAAACTGGATACAATCGTACCGCGATCTTCCAATTTTGATTAACCAGTGGGCAAACGTAGTCCGCTGGGAAATGCGTACCCGCTTGTTTTTACGCACAACCGAGTTCCTTTGGCAGGAAGGCCACACCGCTCACGCAACAAAACAGGAAGCCATAGAAGAAACAGAAAAAATGATCAACGTTTACGCCACTTTTGCTGAAAATTTTATGGCCATGCCGGTGGTGAGAGGATTAAAATCGGAAAGTGAGCGTTTTGCCGGAGCCTTAGAAACATACTCGATTGAAGCATTGATGCAGGATGGAAAAGCGTTGCAGTCGGGTACTTCGCATTTCTTAGGCCAGAATTTTGCGAAAGCGTTCGATGTTAAATTTGCGACCAAAGAAGGAACCGAAGAATACGTTTGGGCTACCTCGTGGGGGGTTTCAACCCGGTTAATGGGTGCGCTGATCATGGCGCATTCCGATGACAAGGGCCTGGTGTTGCCACCCAAACTGGCCCCTTTTCAAGTGGTTATTGTTCCTATTTATAAAAAAATGGAGCAGTTGGATACCATTTCTCAAAAGGTAAACGAGATCGTTGTAAAACTTAGGGCAAAAGGTATTTCAGTAAAATACGACAACAACGACAATAAAAAGCCGGGCTGGAAATTTGCCGAATACGAATTAAAAGGTGTTCCGGTAAGGCTCGCCATCGGACCACGTGATATGGAAAACGGAACGGTAGAAGTTGCTCGCCGCGATACCCTGGAAAAAGAAGTTGTTAGTATTGAAGGAATTGAAAATTACATTGAAAAGCTATTGGGTGATGTTCAGCAGGGGATTTTTGAAAAAGCCTTGAAATTCAGAAATGAAAGTACGGTAAAAGTAGATACCTACGATGAATTTAAAGCAGCATTGGTAAAAGGCGGTTTTATAATGGCGCATTGGGATGGAACGGCTGAAACGGAAGAAAAAATCAAAGAAGAAACCAAAGCAACCATACGTTGTTTGCCGCTTGAATTTGAAGAAGAAGAAGGTGCTTGTGTATATTCCGGAAAGCCTTCTAAACGTAGGGTTTTGTTTGCGTTAGCCTACTGATTGGTCGAATTTGACCTGTTGGCACCGCTCTACGACCAGGTGAAAGTAGCAACGGTGGAACAAATGTGCCAAAAAATGCGCCACTCGAAAACGATCACGGGCAAACGCCTCGGTTTTGGTTTCAATTTCGATGATGTGTAATGGATTTGTGTGTATTTATCAATGTCGTTTAGCCACGCTGTCAAGTCTAAAGACGTTGACAGGTTACAAAGTCCACTCCGAAAAGTACTAAACTGCGAAAATAGTCCTGAAAGCCTGCCTGACCTTTAGGCAGGGACTGAATTTGAATAACCGTGGGTTTTTACCCACGGTTAAATTACTAACTCACGACATTGATATGGTTAACGCGGGATGTTGCATAAGAGTAACCGTAACCGTAACCGCAACCGTTACAGTACATTTATAATATTGTCAATTACTGTGTGAATTTCTTCCAAATCTTTTTCAAAAGTTGTTTTGAAATTTTCCCAGTCTTCCTGCTTAACGTTTTTAATTTCGTGAATCCTTTTGTTAATCGAAGCTTGTTTTAATTCAAAATCATCAAGAGCTTTATTTTGTGCATCAGTAAATTTCACGCCCTTATCACGAATTTTATCGTTTAGCGCTCTTACCTTTTGATTGATGCTTGCAAGTTCTTCATTTGCTTGCGAAAGCAAATCGCAGTGTGCCTGATGCAACTCCTCACTAATTACATTTACAGTTGTAGTTGCATTTTTGTCTTCACTTTTTTGCGGATTAAATCCACAACTCGTAAAAATCAACACATTTAATCCAATAAGGATTATCCCTAAAAACATTTTTTTGACCATGGCTAATTTGATTTTAAGTTTATTATACGTATGGTATTACGTTAAATAGTTTAAATGGTTGTAATCATATATGATTTGTATATTTGGATGAAGTTTAAATATAAGAAGTACGAGAGTTTTATGGAAAAAGTAGTAGAACGATTTATAAGATACGCGAAGGAATACACCACTTCGGATCCTGAAAGTGAAACCTACCCGAGCACGGAGCGCCAAATTACGTTCATGAAAAAGTTGGCAGCCGAATTGAAAGAGATTGGTTTGCAAGATGTCGAACTCGACGAATATGGTTATGTGATGGCAACTATCCCGGCAAACGGTGTAGAAAACTGCCCGGTGGTTGGCTTTGTAGCGCATGTTGACACCAGCCCCGATTTTGCAGGAGAAAATGTGAAGCCACAAATTATCGAAAACTATGATGGTAAGCCGGTAAAATTGAAAAACGGGGTGACCATCGATCCAGAAGACTTTCCTGAAATTTTGAATTACACCGGACAATCAATCATTACTGCCGACGGAACCACACTGCTTGGTGCCGACGACAAGGCCGGGCTCGCTGAAATTGTAACTGCCGCCGAAATCCTTGTGAACTCAAAAGACATCAAACATGGAAAAATTCGTCTGGGTTTTACACCCGATGAGGAAATTGGAAAGGGCACGGACCATTTCGACGTGAGAAAATTTGGTGCCGATTTTGCCTACACGCTTGACGGTGGTGAAATTGGTGAACTCGAATTCGAGAATTTCAATGCGGCAGGAGCTAAAATTACTATTCAAGGACGAAGCGTACACCCGGGTGCGGCAAAAAATAAAATGATAAATGCTTTACTGGTGGCACATAAAATAATAGCTCTGTTACCGCCGACGCAGCGCCCGGAACGTACTGAGAAATATGAAGGTTTTTATCATTTGATTTCTCTCAAAGGAGACGTGGAGAAGGCTGAAATGCAGTTTATTATCCGCGATCACAATTTCAAGAAATTTGAGGAAAAGAAGAAATTTCTGCAAGAAATTACCCGATTAGTAAATACGGAGCTTGGTAAGAATTTGGTTGAACTCGAAATCAAAGACCAATATTTTAACATGCGTCAGAAAATTGAACCGGTAATGCACATTGTCGAATTAGCCAAGCAGGCTATGATTGAAGCCGGTGTGGAACCAAAAATAAAAGCCATTCGGGGAGGTACCGACGGCGCACGGCTTTCGTACGACGGTTTACCCTGCCCTAACATTTTTGCCGGCGGGCACAATTTTCACGGGCCTTATGAATTTGTACCCATCCCTTCGATGCTCAAAGCAGTGGAAGTAATTCTGAACATTGCCAAAATGGTAGGTTCAGTTAACGAAAGCTGGAAGCGTTGAACTAATTTTTGAACCGGAACATTCTTTTCCAGGAATCGATCTGACTTTTATACCACCATGAATTGCTTAAACGGGTAGCAATAAAACGCCGTGTTTTTTTTGAATAAACGGATTTAATAAGCAGCCCTGTGTATCTTGCAATCCGATCAATCAGTTCAATTGAAACTTTGTTGACCAAATAAAACGTACGGCTTTTAAAATTCAAGTCGTGTTTGTAAAGCAACCAACGGTTTGCACGGTTCGGTGGCGATGAAAAACCAAGGTTGACTCCAAGTAATTTTTGTGAAAGCAGAAAATACCCGCTTACCTTTTTACTGGGAAGGTTTGTCATTGAAATATCATCCAAACCTACCCTTTCCGACATTAAATAAAGGTCATAGGCATCACGAAGTGAAACAACGCCGGTCTTGTGCCCTTTGTTGGTTAACTGGCAATGGATGAAGTTTAGAATCACTTTGTGCTTATCGGATAGCACATAGCAATTTGGATATCCGTCTGCCTTCTTCATTTCGCTACGAATCATTTCCTGACTCAGCCACTTTGTGTGGTCTTCGTCCGTTGGCAAACGGTGCACTTCTGTCGATGCGAAACGATCAGCGTGTGACAATCTTGGGTAGTGTTTTAAAAGAGTGGTATCGTCATAATAATACATTTTAGAGGTAGAATAATCCACATTGGTAAGTATTTCGGCTGCCTGGAGGTATTCGCTTTCGCTGACCAGAAAATCGATATCGCCAATTATTCTTTCCGCCGGGTCAGAATAGATGTTGTCAATTAAATTACCGGCCCCTTTTAGGAGGATGGGATAAATCTGGTTTTTGGCAAGCAGGTCACAGATTTCATCAATCTGTGCCAAAACCATTTGATTCCGACGGAGGTTCAGTTCATAAATCTCCTTTAGGTAGAGCACAAGCTCATCAGGCAACAATTCAAGTAAATTGGTTTTTTTGAATTTCAAATAAATTGCCGGAATAATGAGATGACTGCTGCCTAAAGCAACAAATCTTTCCCAGTCGATGGTGTTTTTCGCAAGTTGATTTTTTATACTGGATAGCTTATCGGGATACCTGTCGATGGTGAGGCACATACCGGTAAAATAATTCAATTCCTTACTGTTCATCTTCAAATATTTTGGTGATTGCATCCATCGCCAAATCTTTGTCGGAATAGCTTAAACGGTAGAATGAAGCGGCACAGGCCCAATCCAAAAAGGCTTTGGCATACGTAGCTCCTGAAGTAATATCGGCTTGCTCAAGAAACGCCTGAATACCCTCAAAACAGCTTAAGCTAGTAAGTTTAAAATCAAATTTTGGATTATAATCCACAAAAACGACTTCTTCTACCGGGTAAATTTCCGATGAACGGTTTTTAAAAGAATCGGCGGTGAGGTAGCGTACCTGTTTATCCGGCGAAAGGTGAACTTCCTCTTTCTCTTTAAGTTCCGGATAGATGGTTTGAAGGGTTTTTACTGCACCTTGTTTTACCGACAATGCCGAGGGAAACCCGTAAGCGCGCTTTTGTTTGTCGATTAAAACTAAATCATCCGCAACCAGTCCGTATCCTTTTTGTAGAAGCAAGGCAGCCAAAGTTGTTTTTCCGCTTCCCGATGCGGCGGTGAAGAGTATGGTTTTTTTTCGGTTGGTAACTGCGGAAGCGTGAACCGTCATCAACCAATCGTTTTGCGATTTGCCGAACAGCTTATTGGCAATGTGGAGTAATA
This sequence comes from uncultured Maribellus sp., assembly GCA_964572085.1. Classification (GTDB taxonomy): domain Bacteria; phylum Bacteroidota; class Bacteroidia; order Bacteroidales; family Prolixibacteraceae; genus Draconibacterium. Next base: position 19,988 of record CAZNEV010000008.1, read on the forward strand.
TCTGATCGGCCAAATGAGTGGATTTATTTTCGGAAATTAATCCCGTTCCGGATTTTCCTTCCCGAAAAACAACTTTTCCGTTAAAATTAAACAGATCATAACGGAAAGAAGAAATTTCCTTTTTTCCCGCTTCGAGATGAACCAACATAGGATGCAGCCAGTTTTCCAATCGTTCGGTTTCATACGAAACAGAAAAAACTTTCTCTCCAAATTGATATACCTTTTCGGAATAGGGAACAAAAGAAAACTCGGAACTGTCGGGTTGAACAGTTGTTTCAATCGCTTCCATTCCCTTGGAATTAATCGTTGCAATCTGGTTTTCAACATCATTCACTAAGTCCTGACAGAAATCAAGTGCGAATGCGTATTCCTTTTGTAAAAAGTCATAAATATTTTCTCGTGCTTCGTTTTTGGCAAGGAGTTGAAATATTTCAAAAGCAGGATTTTTGATACTGATATATTGATTGCTTTTTTGCAACCAAATGATGTAGGCATCTCCTTTCTTCCTGCTGACATATTCTATGGCTTTTATGTGTGATTCTCCCATTTGCAACAAAAAATAAGACCATCGTTTAACAACGGCCTCATAATATTTTAAAATCCTTGCTTTCTACCAAACTGGCGGTGGCGGTGGAGCGAAACTTGCAGCACTTGCCGATTTGTTTGGTGCGCCTAACAGCATTATCATACCTGCTGCCGAGGCAGCATAAAGCCCTGCTTTCTTGATGGCTTGTTTCCGGTCCATCTTCTGTTCTACAGCCGGAACCTTAGCTTGTTCTTTCTCTTTGTTTTTCATTGGTAGTGATATTTTATAATTACAAATAGTCTAATTTCCTGAAATATTTAATTTAATTCCCGTGTGCTTACCGTTCTCAATTACCTGAAGCATGTAAATGCCCGGGTTGATACCACTTACATTTATCCGGTTCACGCTCGTTCTTTCAAGGTTGCGGGTAAAAACCGATCTTCCCTGAATGTCGAACAACCTGACCACAGCATTGTCACCGGTAGTTCCGCTGATTACAATTTCATTTCTTTCCATCCAGGCGTTTACATTTTTCAGGTTAGCTCCACTGTCGGTGGCAGTAACCTGCGACTTACCTGAAACGTGTACAAAGAACCTTCCGGTTGATTCTGCATTGGCAGCAACAATTGCTTTGTATTCACTGTTTGTATTATCGAAAGCAGTGAATTTTTCCAATAAGCGATCTTCAAATACCACACTGCTTCCTTCCGGCAGGTTAAGCATTTTAGCATTAAAGGTGATTTCGCCACCATTACGGAAATCAACGCCCACCGGAATAATCATGGTTTCTTTCGACGGTATTGGAAGACACTGCAAAGCAAACTCAATATTGTTATCCTTAACCAATCGTGTGAAAACCGAAAAACCAGGGTCGGCTTTAAGGATACCAGCATCGTAACCTATATCAAGACCGGTTGTCATTTGCTCGATAAATTTAATTTGGGTGGAAGCTGTTTTTTCAGAACTGGAAATTTCAAGTTTAATTTCCGGGATGATTGATCCTGATTTAAGAACTGCTGAAGGCACATGAAACTGCATTTCCGGGATAAAAGTTAAATTTCCGGTTCCTGTATTGGCTTTTACGAAAAATCCCTGTCCAATCGTACCGTAATCTACACCGTCCGTGAGATTTGTCGGGTAATACTGTTCTATTGCGTCGTCCCATCGGTAAACGGCAACGAAACTTTCATCCAAAACATCTTTATTAATATTAAGGAAATTGTCCATTCCTACGACGGCATTTAGTTTAATTGCCGAGGTATAAGGGTTGCCAACCAGATTCCATCTATAACCGCCTCTTGAGAGCGGAACGGTAACCTCTCCTCCTGTAATCGCTCCTTCAAAGGTAAAGCCGTTACCTGTTTCTATTCTCATTAAATATCCTTTTCCAGCTTCAAAACTTTCGGTGGTGGAATTGGTAAAGGAGGCATTCCAACTATCTGTTGTTGTATTAAAATCCATCATGCCCCTGTCACCTGGGTTTTTAGTGGGAATGCCGGGGTTGTTAGTAAGAAAATCAGCAACATCCTGAACTACCGGTGAAGCAACAAGGTACCACTTGTTGTGCCCATCAACATAGCGCTCAATGGTGGATGGTAAGATTCCAGCAACCGATCGTGCAATTACCGAACCTGTCCCTGTACCATCCGATTTAATGGTCAATCCTGCAGGAGCAAATTCCTCATATACTGTAAGGGTGGCACCTGCATTAATCGTAAGTTCGGCATTGGCATCCATGAAAAGTTTATGGCAAGATACATTATCAGCAGCGTCTAAAATCGGGTAGTTAATCGCACCATCCGGTATCCATACATAGCTATTTGTCCCCGGAACTACAGCCGGATTCCAGTTGGCAGGATTGTTCCAATCGGTACCATTCGTACCGGCCCATACTACAACATTGTTTTCACTCAACGAAATATTGTCAATTGCCCAGCCCAGCAGCTTTCCCGTGAAATTCCATTTAAATTTAACTGTGGCTTGATTGGCGACTGCTCCAATAGACTCGTTGAAAGTCTCTGGGTTTGATGTTGTTGCGTCCCACTGCTTAATTGTGGTCCATGTTCCTCCATCATCGGTACTATAAGAAATGGTTCCGACTGCATCGTAATTTTCATATTGATAAAGAAAATGGAAGAACTGCAGGATAACTATATCAACCCCGGAGAAATTGAAAGTAGGTGAAATTAAATCCACATTCTTTTGGGCAGCAGGTACCGCTCCGCCATTCAAAATTGCGTAGTTGTCAGTCAAGGCAGGATGAAGGCCCCAATCTTGCCCGGTTGAACCATCTGTTCCAAACTGCCACAGTTGGCCAGTTCCTGCATTGTCCACCTGAGTCCAACCTGCAGGTATTGTCACTGCATCGAAGGTCTGTTCATATGGTAAAGTAGTTTGGCCGCTTACCATAGAGGCGATAGAGACGGCCGCTAATAAAAGTACAAATTTCATAGTGTATAAGAATTAATGGTTATTAAACTGAATCTATTTAAACCTATTTTTAACATGATTTATACACGATTGTAAGAACTCCAGTATTCGTTATCCCACTTGCGTTTTTAATCTTAATATTTAATACGCCGGCCCATTACTAATTTAGTCTCTAATTTATAGATAAACGCAGCTTAATGCCTGTACGTTTGCCGTTTTCAATCACTTGTAACATGTAGATTCCCGGCGTGATTCCAGTTACATTGATCCGGTTGACCGCTGTCCTTTCAAGATTACGGATCATGAGCGATCTTCCTTGAAGGTCGAACAACGTTGCAACTGCCTTGTTTTCGCTAATTCCACTGATTACAATTTCATCTCTTTCCATCCAGGCATTTATATTTTTTAGACTGGCTTCGCTGTCGATTGCGGTAAGCTGAGACTTGTCCGAAACATGCAGGTAGAACCTTCCTGTTGATTCGGCATTGGCGGCTGCTGTAGTTGAATATTTACTGGTTGCCTTATCGAAAGTAGTGAAAACGTTCAAAAGCTTATCTTCTAATACAACACTGTTTTCATCCGATAAACCAACCATTTCGGCGGTGAAAGTTATTTCTCCACCTTCCCGAAAGTCAACTCCAACCGGTATAGTCATTATTTCTGAATTTGGTTCAGGCAAGCACTGCAAAGCGAATTCCACATTATTATCTTGAACTAATCTTGTGAAAACGGCAAATGTGGGGTCGGCTTTTAATATTCCCGCATCATATCCCACATCCAATCCTGTCGTAGCACCGGCAACAAATTTAATATCGGTAGAGGCTGTTTTCTCAGATGATGAAACCTGAAGTTTAATCCCCGGAATAATCTTAGCTGATTTAAGCCGCTCGTCAGTCCTATGAACTTGCATTTGTTGGTTGAACGTTAAATTGCCTCCTCCGGGATTCGCCTTCACAAAGAATCCTTGTCCCATGCTGGCGTAAACTTGCCAATTGGTCGTCATATAATTTATGATTTCATATTGTGTCCCGTTCCAAAAATAAACTGAAACAAAACTGGGATCAAGAGCTCCTTCGTTAATATTAAGGAAATTATTTTCTGCGGCAAAATAATTTAAGGCGATGGCCGATGTGTAAGGATTTCCAACAAGATTCCATCCCGATGCATCGGTGGAGAGTGGCTTGGGAACTGTTTCTGCTAGAATTGTTCCGCTAAACCGAATATACCCATATTGTGGGGGCCGCATTGAATATCCTTTGGCACTTTCAAAAACGCCCGGCGAGGAGTCTTCAAAATAAGGATTCCAATCATTTTCGGTTGTATTAAAATCCATCATACCCCTTGAATTTCCCTTGGAAGGTATGGTGCTATTTCTTGTAAGAAATGATGAGATAGTTTGGCTTACCGGGGAACTAATATAGAACCATCGGTTTTGAGACATATAGCTTTCTATATAAGCGGTTCCATTTCCTGAAATTGAACCGGCAATCAACGAAGCAGAACCATAATATTCTGAATACAAGGATAAACTTTCTTCATCTTCATAAGAAAAGTTTTCTAAAACAGTTAAGCTAAATGTAGGATAAATAGTGAGGTAAGCTCCCATTTCGATTGTAATATTTTTGCAAATCGCTGAATTTCCATCAATTTCAGGACTGTAGTAACTGTCTTCAGGAATAATTACGTCGCATAGAGAATTGGGCACAAAGCCGCCATCCCAATTTAAAGGGTTGTGCCAATAGGGATCCTCTTCTCCGTTCCAGGTAGCTGTGAGTCCCGTTTCACTGATAGTAACATTGTCTATCGCCCAATACCCTCTATAAAACCCTCTTATCCTCCATTTGAACTGTACTGCTTCTGCATAGGCAACATTAGGTATGAGTTCATTGAACGTTTCAGGGTTAGTTGAGGATTCTGTCCACGTTTCAATTTCGATCCAATTAAAACCTCCAATGCTATAATATAAAGTTGCACTAGCCAAAAAACCTTTCGCAAAACTGTGGGTAAAAAACAACCTGACAGATCCCACTTCAGAAAAATCAAAAACGGGAGAAATGAGTTCTGCAGCCTGTTCCAAATCACTATCATAATGTTGCTGGTGCAGAATTGCATAGTTCCCGTCTAATTCCGGGGTTTGTGACCAATCCCAGCCCTCGGCCAGATCAAACGCAGTCCCAAACTGCCAGTGCTGAGCTTCATAAAAGGGGTAGTTTTCCCCCCAACCAGCAGGTAAAACATCAGGTTCATCAAAGTTCTGCACATAAGGGAGGGAATAATCTTGCCCATTTGCCAGCGCTGCTATCGAAAGGGCAAACAAAAAAAGTAAATGTTTCATCATGGATATGGATTAATTATTTGAAAATATATTTAAATTGCTTTAGAAGTGAAAAAGACCTGATAATCTGAATAATAATCAAATGTAAATCATTTTGATTAAATTTCAAATACATACCTGGTTTTAATTCGTATTTTTGATAAAAAACACAAGAGCATGCTGGACAGATTTTTACAACAAATAACGAAAAACAAACTTTTTGAGCCTGGTCAAAAAATATTGCTGGCGGTTAGCGGCGGAATTGACAGCATGGTTTTGCTGCACCTTTTTGAGCGCTCACATTTCGATTATGGCATTGTGCATTGCAATTTTAATTTGCGCGGAAGCGAATCCGATGGCGATGAATCTTTTGTGAAAGCCCAGGTTATGATTCATGGCGTACAGGCATTTTTCACCTCGTTTGAAACCGAAGAATATGCAACCCTGAACGGGATTTCGATTGAAATGGCCGCCCGCGAGTTGCGTTACGAATATTTTGAACGGGTGCGTAAAGAAAATGGTTATGATTACATCGCTACAGCTCATCACCAGGACGATCTCATAGAAACATTTTTCTTGAATCTTTCGCGCAGAACCGGCATCAAAGGTTTAACGGGCATCAAGGAAAAATCGGGAAGATTAATCCGGCCTTTGCTTTTTGCCAGCCGGGATGAAATTGAAAGCTATGCGGCAAAAAACTATTTGGAGTTTCGCGAAGATTCCACTAATAACGAAGTAATTTATCAGCGGAATTTTCTTCGCCACAATATTCTGCCGCTTTTTTCGGAATTGAATCCCGCCTTCAAAAAGAACCTATTGGGCAGCATCGAAAACCTGAAAGATGCTGAAAAAGTTTATTCCTCGGTTTTTGATTCCGAAAAGCAGAAAGTTGTTTCTACTGTGAATGAGATTACCACAATTAGTGTTGAAATGCTTCAAACATCGAAGTTCCCTGATATATTGTTGCTGGAAATTCTGAGCGATTTCAACTTCAATCCAACAGTAGTTGATGAAGTTTTTCAGCGCTTGGAAACCGATTCAGGCAAACAGTTTTTTTCCAAAACCCATCGCTTGATAAAGGACCGGGAAGCTTTATTTATTGCGCCAATCAGCACAAAAGAAAGTCGGATATTTTACATCGAACAAGATGATTTGGAGCTGTTTGAGCCAATGACCATTTCCGTTGAAAGGTATTCAAACGAAAATTTTAAAATTATAAAAAATCCAAAAGTTGCCTGTCTGGATGCCGATAAATTGCACTTTCCCTTGCTTATCCGCAAATGGCGGCAAGGCGATTATTTTCAACCTTTGGGAATGACCGGTTTCAAGAAGATCAGCGATTTTTTTATCGATGAAAAAATTCCGATTCACGAAAAAGAAAACACTTGGTTGTTGTGCAGCGGCAATAAAATAGCATGGATTATGGGCCAACGTATCGATAATCGTTTTAAAATCAAATCGGACACAAAACAGGTTTTAAAAATTGAGATAAAAGGTTAAACCCTTTCTGTTGGATGCTTTTTTATCCCTTTCTTTTTTCAATCGTAATCCGGACAAATAAATGGCTTGCAGTAAGAATGAAGTTTCATCACAATGCAGAACCCGTCTAAACAATTGCCAACAATGCATGAACAATGTCGTATGAAATGTGTATATTAACTAGGTAGGGTTTATATCACTAATTCATAATGTTTTTTGAAAAATATTTTTTCGGAAATCAAATCATTAGTTAACGTCACGTCTGTGCATGATAATCAGGCAAATTCCCTACTGTCTAAAAATATGAGACCATGAAAAAACTATTTGTTGTTATTAATCTTTTACTGTCAGTTTCGATTCTATTCGCTCAAAACCAACTTACAGTAAACGGAAAAGTGACTGATGCAGACAATCAGCCTATACCCGGGGCGAGCATACTCGTGAAAGGCACCACACAGGGTACGGCCACGGATATGGACGGGAATTATTCGCTTCAGGCAGAAAATAGTAGCGTTCTGGTGGTTAGTTTTATGGGATTCGAAACACAGGAAATTCCCGTAAATAGTCAAACCAGCATTAATATTCAACTTAAGGAACAAACATTTAATCTTGATGAGGTAGTGGCAATTGGATACGGTGTTGCCCGAAAACGTGACTTGACCGGTTCCATTGTTTCAGTGGATGGAAATAGCCTAAAAACATCTCCCGACAATAATCCAATAAAATCGTTACAGGGTAGGGTGCCCGGATTAGTGGTAACCAACAGCGGTGGTGCCGGTGCAAGCCCAACGGTTCGAATTCGAGGGGTGGCTACCGTGAATGCAAGTACCAATCCGCTTTATGTGGTTGACGGGATGTTTGTTGATAACATTGATTTTATTAACCCCAATGACATTTCATCCATTGAGGTTCTTAAAGATCCCTCTTCCTTAGCCATTTTCGGGGTTCAGGGTGCAAATGGAGTAATTTTGGTTACTACGAAGCGTGCTGATAAAGGAAAGCTTACGGTAAGTTATGATGGCTACGCCGGTGTGCAGGTTTTATCCGCGCGGGACGAACTAAAACTCACCAATGCCTCCGAGTTTACCTTGCTTTACAACGAGCAACTTCGGAATATGAATCCTTCAGCAACGGAATGGGTTCCCGATTTACTCGGAGGTGGCACCAACTGGCAGTCTGAAATATTCCGACCAGCCATTATAACCAATCATGGAGTTACCGTTTCCCAGTCCACGCAAAAATCAAGTAGCATCCTTTCACTGGGATATTTTCTTCAGGATGGGATTGTGAATTACAACTCTTACCAGCGATTTAATGGACGATGGGCCGGAGACTATACAATTTCTGATCACTTTAAAATGGGGGGAAATGCTACATTGAGTCGCTGGGATACCGATCCTGCAACCGCTAACGTTCAAAATGCGGCTCAGGCTTTACCCACTTATCTGCCATACTCTCCCGCCGAAGACCACGATCCCAATAACATTGGGTCTTATTATACTCCGGCTCCCGGAATTCAAAAGGATGTCCCGAATCCGATAGCCGTTATGGAAATTAACAAAGGAAACAGCGAAAGTTATGGTTACCGGGTTGTTGGAAACGTATATGGTGAAGTAACCTTTCTTAAAGATTTTACATTTAAAGCCACCGGTTATGGGGATGTTGGGCTCAACACCGGTAGTCGTTACACTCCTCGTTTCGACGTAAACAATGCTACATCAAACTCTTCCCATAAAAGCGAGAAAACGTCTTTTAGCCGGAATACCGGCGAATATTCCAAATATCAGGCGGATATGATTGTGAATTACAACAAGGTAAAAGACCTGCATCGTATTGGAGCTATGGCCGGTTATACAGCAAGAGTGCTGGAAAGCAAGGGGTTTAGTGCCGCAGCCGATACGCTGGTTAGTGCCGATATGTGGAATGTACCGAAAGATTTCTGGATGTTAAATATGGGCTCAACGCAGAATAAAACCAATGGAGATTTTTATGAAGCCGAATCCTTCATATCCTACCTGGCCCGATTAAATTATTCCTATGCCGACAAATACCTGCTATCGGCAACATTTCGTGCAGATGGTTCTTCAAAATTCTCACCCAATAACCGCTGGGGATATTTTCCCTCCATTGGCGTGGGTTGGGTACTTACCGGAGAGGAATTTATGAAAGAGAAGATGGATAAATTAAATTATTTGAAAGTGAAAGCTTCTTGGGGGCAATTGGGTAACGATAAAATCGGAAATTACCTGTGGTTTCCTACCATCAACCCGAAGGGGCAGCAGGTCGTGGTGGATGGGAAAACCTACTACATACCCACCTCCAGCAATTTGGTGGACGAAAATATTCATTGGGAAATCGTAACTGGTTTTGATGTTGGATTTGAAAGTCAGATGTTCGACAGCCGCATGGCATTGGAACTGGGGTTTTTTACCAAAACAACCAGCGATTTGCTGGCCTATGTGGCGCCTCCGATTTCAGTAGGAGCAGGTTATGCCATAACCAACGCAGGTTCAATCCGAAACAACGGGTTTGAATACATCCTTTCCTGGCGGGATAAAATTGGAGATTTTAGCTATGGAATAAGTACAAACGGAGCATCCGTAAAAAACGAAGTGCTTTCGCTGGGAAACGACGATTCGGACATTGTCACCGGAAAATACCACCGCACTTCGGTGGGCCATTCAGTGGGTGCAATTTACGGATATGTGCAGGATGGGATTTTTCAAAACCAAACTGAGATCGACAACTACTTTCCGGCTTCATGGACTTCAAAACCAGGTGATATCCGGTACAAAGATTTGAATGGAGACGGCAAAATTACAAATGAAGACAGAGATTTTATCGGAAGCAGCATTCCAACTTTCACCTATGGTCTCAACCTGAATGCAGCGTATAAAAACTTCGATGTAAATATTGATTTTAATGGTTCGTATGGAAATCAGATAGTGAACATTAAGAAACTACCTACCTACGCTCAATTTAATTTTTACAACACATCTCTCAACCGCTGGCACGGTGAAGGAACTTCAAATTTTGAGCCGTCACTTAACACGGAAAGAGGAAATAATTTTGAATCATCCACCAACCTGCTTGAAAGTGGAGCATATTTCCGCATTCGTGCCGTCCAGTTAGGCTACAACCTTCCACAAAATATTTTGAAAATAATGGGAAGCAGCAATTTTCGGATTTACGTGAATGCTCAAAACCCGATTACTTTTAAAAACAACAGTGGATATACTCCAGAAATTGGAGGTGCCATTCTTAATGGCGCAATTGATAATGGGGGTACATATCCTCTTCCTTCGGTTTATACGGCGGGTATAACGGTTAATTTTTAATTCTGATGATTATGAAAAAGATAATTTTATTATTTACGATTGTGTTGTTAATAGCATCTTGCAGCGATGACTTTCTGGAACGTTATCCGAAAGGACGTTGGCACCATGGCAATTATACCCCCGACAGCACACTTGACAAAGGAATATTGGTTCAAGCAAAATTAGCCGAAGCATATGGTACGCTTCGCGGCTGGCCTTTTATCTGGGCAGGCTTCGGGATGAATAATTATACTACTCCAGATGTTGAAAAAGGAAGTACTCCAAGTGATGGTGGTGAAATAACCCAGTTTAAATCGTTGAGCTATACAGCAAGTAATCCCAATATTGCAGATTATTATAGTGCCTGCTACAAAGCTATTTATTTTACGAACGAAGCACTCGCACTGGCAACAGCATTGGAAGATAGTGATGGAAATAAGGAAAGGTATTTGGCAGAAGGCTTGTTTCTGCGTTCGGTGATGTACTATCGCCTGGCACAGGCATTCGGAGGTGTACCTTTCGTTGATAAAGTTCTCGGGCAAAATGATAAAACACCTCCTCGCTCAAGCCGCGAAGAAATCTGGCAAAATGTGGAGAGCGATTTAACCATGGCCATACCATTTTTGCCTACACGAATGGAACTGGTTGGAAGTAGTAACGAAGGACGTGCCACACAAAATGCTGCAAGGGCGATATTGGCAAAAGTATATATGTATCAGGAAAACTGGTCGGCGGCCATGAACGTAACCGATGCCATCATCGCATCGGGTGACAATGGCTTAACTACTCCTTACGACCAGATATTTACCGAGGTCAATGAGTACAACGAAGAATCGGTATTTGAGGTTTATTGTGAAGAAAGACCTTCAGAACAAATTTACCTGGGAAGTCAGTTTGCGCAAGTTCAGGGTATTCGGGGTATTCCTAATTTGGGCTGGGGCTTCAATGCTCCAAGTCAGGTCTTGATGGATGCCTACGAACCGGGCGATCCGCGGAAGGATGCATCTGTAATTGCCGATGGAGATGTTTTGGAAGGAAAAAAAATAAAAGCAGATGCCAGCGGATATAAATTTTTCAATAAAAAAGCTTATACAAAAATCTCTGAACGTGGTATTTATGGTCGCCCTCCCGAAGCCCAGGGTACATGGGTAAACATTCGGGTTATTCGATACGCTGATGTGGTGCTGATGCACGCCGAAGCCGCCTGCGAACTGGGAAACACGGATGAAGCATTGGCAAAACTGGAAATGGTTAGAGCGCGGGCACGTGGGGGAGATAACACTATTCTGCCTAAAGTGACGACAACTAATATCGAGGAATTAAGAGCGAAAATTCATCAGGAGCGCCGGATTGAACTGGCGATGGAGTGGGAGCGGTTTTATGATTTAGTTCGTTGGGATGAAGCAAAAGCTGTAATCCCAAATTTTGTGGAAGGCAAACACGAACTTTTTCCAATACCTCAAATCGAAATTGATAAATCCGAAGGCATATTAACTCAAAACCCGGGATACTAAACTATGAATTTAATGCAAAAAATATTTATTCTGATGTTCGTGTTACTTCATATAAATGCGTGTGGAGAAGACGAACCAACCATTGTTGTGGATAAAAACGATGATACCTATTCTCCGGCAAAAGTTCAACCGGTTTTGGATGAATGGCAACGTAAAACATTCAGCTATTTCAACGAAGGCAGTGACCCACTAACCGGGATGGCTTACGAAGGCAATGAAAGAGGACCCACGTTAACCATTGGAGGCAGTGGGTTCGGTGTAATGGCAATTATTGTAGGAGCGGAACGAGGTTGGATAAGCCATCAACAAGCTGCGGAACAAACTCAAAAAATAGTTCGCTTTCTGGGCAAAGCCGAGCGTTTTAAAGGAATGTGGTCACATTGGTACAATACCGACGGCACTGCGCATCCTTTCGGAAATCAAATAAAAACCGGCGATGTGGTAGAAAGCTCATTTATGATGGCTGGTTTACTGGCCGCTGCTGAATATTATACCTCAAATTCGGCTATCGAAACCGAAATTCGCGATTCTGTTGCGTCGTTTTGGAACACTATGGACTGGAAGTTTTATGCGCAATCGGGTACAGCATTGGAATGGCTTTGGTTTTCGGAAGAAAATCGTTTGGAACTGGACGTAAAAGGATGGAATGAAAGTTGGATTACCTACATTCTCGCTTTAGCTGCTCCTGAAAATCATAATATCTCAGAATCTCTGTACGCGGAAGGCTGGCAAAGTAACGGTGGTTTTTATCATGCAGATCGATCTTTTTATGGCTACAAACTTCCTTTGGGCGAAGACAAAGGTGGCCCCTTGTTTTTTGCTCATTATTCATTTTTAGGATTAAATCCCAAAATGTTAGAAGACAACTATGTCAACTATTGGGAACAAAACATGGCACACACAATGATTAACCGGCACTACTGTGTTGCTGAGGCTCCGGTAGCCTACAAATACAATGAGCGAAACTGGGGACTATCAGCCTGCTATGGAGTAAAACCATTGGAGTACAACGCACGTTCTCCTCGAAACGATGATGGTATAATTGCGACAACAGCAGCTTTGGCTTCTTATCCTTATACTCCGTTTTACAGCACCCAAGTATTGCTTGAGTTGGCAGGCAATCCAATAATGCATGGAGCATATGGCTTTGCAGATTCCTATCGCCCGGCCACAAACACATCCGAAAAGAAACATCTTGCCATTGATCAGGGACCGATTGTGGTAATGATTGAGAATTACCGTTCAGAATTGATCTGGAATTTGATGATGAAAAATGAGTATGTAAAACTTGGGTTGAAACGTGCAGGAGTAAAAGATAAACCTGATTACAAACAAGGATTTCATCTTGCCATGCTGAATACGGCTACCAAAGAATACGACATGATGCGACATCCGGATCGTAATCAGTTTGAACTGGATTACTTTCTCGAAAGCACAGGAAATGTTCAATTTACCATTACCAATAAAACACAAAGCAAAGTGGTTTTTGAAAAGACAGTTTCCGGAACTGCCGGAGAAAATGTTTTCCAATTCGATAGCAAGGAGATTTTAAACGGAAAACAATATTCCATCAAAATGATTGCTCCCGACAATAAAGAATATACAATTTTAACAAGGTTCAGATAACGTTTTAGTATTAACAATTTTAAAATTAAAGATGATGAAAAAAAAGATTTTTACTTTAAGTATTTTACTTCTTTCCTTTGCGAATTTATTTGCGCAGGGAATGGACAACATCCTTCTGGATGACTTTGAAAGCGGAGAGGTGGGATTTACCACCGAAGTACATATAAATCCGCCAGGAAGTTTTGAAGCTTCGATTGTGGATAACCCGGTAAAAGAAGGCATTAACACCAGTAATAAAGTTTGGAAATGGCAACGTCTCGATACCGGTGACAATCAGAATTGGGCAGGCTTCTGGGCTTCATTAACCAATGCAGTTCCTGAGGGATATGCGCGCATTGAAGTTAAGTATCTGCGTACAAATGCCACATCTCAACTTCGGATTAAATGCGAAGGTTCAGTTACAAAAGAGTTTAATGCAGTAACTCCGGCTTCAAAAACGAATGAATGGGAAACTATGGTATTCGACCTTAGAGAAAATGGAATAAAGAACATTAACGTACTGGCATTGTTCCCGGATAACTCCACTTCCATTTCCGGTTCAGAATTGGTTTACATTGATGACATTATGGTTATTTACGAAGAACCTGCTGAAGAGCCAATGGTAAATTCACTTACTCTTTTTGACAATAGTGCAAACGACCGTTTTCACGATCAGAGTTGGGTGAGCCAAACTGCACCAAGTAGTATAGTTGCCGAAAACTGGGAAGGACCGGACATGCCAAATGGCGATAAACTACCAGTTGTAACTTCTCCTGTGAAAGCGGGTACCAATGCACTCAAGTTGCAATGGAAGTCAGCTGAAGGTGGTGCCTGGATGGCAATGGTTGCTGCGGTGGATTGGAAATCATTTGACGTAACGGAAATGAAAGACCTGAAGTTTTGGATCAATTCACCCGTTGAATTAGCTATGGCTGATTTGCCAAAATTCTATTTGGAGTCTCATAGCGGAAGTCCAAACCAGACAGGCAAATTAAAGTTGGAGAACTACGTGGATTCCAACATAGTGGCCGATACCTGGACGGAAGTAACTATTCCTTTAGATAGCATTTGGAAGGCAGATGAAGCCTTTACTGCAAAGGATGTGATCAAAGGGATTTTCTTTGAACAAAATGGTACTGATAATGTGGAACACACGCTTTTCATGGATGAATTTACCTTCAACAATGCAAATATTGTTTTAGACGATTTTGAAAGCGGAGTAGTAAGCTTTACGGATGAAGTAAGTATTAACCCGCCGGCTCACTTCGACGCTGCAGTTGTTGATAACCCCTTTAAAACTGGCATCAACACCAGCGACAAAGTTTGGGAATGGGCACGTTACGATGCTGAAGAGGAGAACAAAATATGGGCAGGTTTTTATTCAACTTTAAAAAAGGAGATTCCCGCAGGCTACAACCGTGTTGAGATTAAATATTTACGCACGAATGCAACTTCACAATTGAAAATTAAATGTGAAGGTGCAATTACAAAAGAAATTGCTTCAGATAGCCCGGCTACAAAAACCAACGAATGGGAAACCATGGTATTTGATCTGACTGCCAATGGAATAAAAAACGTAACAGTATTTGGGTTTTTCCCGGATTTTTATGAACCCATTGATCCAACCGCCAAGGTTTATATTGATGATATAGTTTTTGTGAAGGATGAAAGTGTTGTAATTCCACCACCACCTGCTACTTATGTATTGTTCGACAACAGTGCCAGCGACAGGTTCCACGACCAAAGTTGGGTGAACCAAACCGCTCCAAGTACGGTGGTAACCGAAAATTGGGAAGGACCCGGTTTACCTAATGGGGATAAACTACCGGTTGTTACCTCTCCTGTAAAAGCAGGTACCAACGCACTGAAACTGCAATGGAAATCGGTTGAAACAGGCAACTGGAAAGCGATGACCGCGTCAATTGGCTGGCAATCATTCGATCTGACAAGCATGGTTGAACTGAAATTTTGGGTTAATTCTCCGGTAGCTATGGATAAAACAGCGTTACCTTTTATTTATCTGGAAGCATTTTCCGGTTCTCCAAACGTAACCGGTAAACTGCCCATGGCTGATTATCTGCCGGATGGTTTGCAGGCTGATACCTGGACGGAAGTAATCGTCCCGCTGGCTGACCTTTGGGCTGCTGATCCAGCATTTAAATCAAAAGACGTGATCAAAGATGTATTCTTTGCGCAAAATGCAACGGATAATGTTGAACACACCCTGTACATGGACGAGTTTACTTTTGTGAGTACTCCCACCGGAATTAACATTCATGAAACTGCTAAAGCTGTACATGCCTATTATTCCAACGGAAAAATCCGAATTTCAAATTACTCCGGACAGGTTAGGGTATTCGATATCGTAGGGAGAAAAATAGCAGAAGGACCTGCTTATGATGGTAACTTCCCTGTTCAACTTAAAACTGGAATTTACATCGTAAATACGACCGACGGTAATACAAAAATTGCAATTCAGTAAATCATGTAATTCTCGTTTTGCTATAAATAGTTTAAGAAAGGCTGGTTAAGGTTACTTAATCAGCCTTTCCATTTTGGTTATAATTTTTCCTCAGACTACCAAAAAAACTCATGTAAAATTTCTGTTAATATATATAATATTGATGTTAGTACCAGAGCTCCGTTAACGATAACGGAAATGATTTGGAAGTATTTCTACCCTTGTGCTTTCATAAAGCCAGTAGAATCAATATAAAGAAACAGTTTCATTTTATTTTGTCTGTTCTTGTTTCGATTTAATCTAAAATGCTATTTGTATCTTTTGGTTCTTTACTAAAACTTAACTATGGCTTATTTACGATTCTTTTATTTTATCACTATCTTCGTGGAATTTTTCGATTCTTTTATTTTACAGAATTATATATGAGTGAATCTTTTAGCGAAGCAGTGAAATTGATGTTGACCGGGATGAGCACTGTTTTTGTCATCTTGATTTTAGTAGTTATCCTGGGAAACTTGATCGTTATTGTAACTAACCGGCTATATGTTGAGTCGCCGGTTGCATCTTCGTTAAACCAAGAGGAACACCGGGAGCTTTCGCCCCAGCAACTCGCTGCAATTGTTGCAACCGTTGAGGCCCTGACCGGAGGGAAAGGAAAAGTAGCTTCCGTTGAGAAGCCGAATCAGTAATCATTTTTAAAGTTAGACCAATGCAAAAAGAAATTAAATTTAGCTTGCTTTATAGAGATATGTGGCAATCTTCGGGGAAGTACGTGCCTAAAGTGGAAATGTTGGAAAAAGTGGCACCGGCCATTATCGACATGGGCTGCTTTGCCCGTGTAGAAACCAATGGTGGTGGATTTGAGCAAATTAACCTGCTTTTTGGCGAAAACCCAAATGTGGCTACCCGCCGCTGGACAAAGCCATTTAACGATGCCGGAATTCAAACTCACATGTTGGAGCGTGCACTGAATGGCATTCGTATGTCTCCCGTTGCCGCTGATGTTCGTAAACTGATGTTCAAGGTGAAAAAGAAACAGGGGACCGATATTGCCCGCTCGTTTTGTGGATTGAACGACCCGCGTAACCTCGAAAGTTCAATAAAATATGCCAAAGCGGGAGGGATGATTTCGCAAGCCTCTCTGAGCCTTACCGTTTCGGAAGTACACACCGTAGAATATTTCTCCAATCTGGCGAACACTTTGATTGAAATGGGCGCCGACGAGATTTGCGTAAAAGACATGGCCGGAGTTGGCCGTCCCGTTTTTATCGGAAAAATAATTCAAAACATAAAAGCGGCGCATCCCGAAATACCCGTTCAATATCATGGGCATTCAGGTCCGGGGTTTTCAATGGCCAGTATTTTGGAAGCTGCCCGTGCCGGAGCCGAATACATTGATGTAGCGATGGAGCCCCTTTCGTGGGGAACCGGACATGCGGACGTGTTAGCCGTACGTGACATGTTGAAGGATGCGGGTTTCAAAGTGCCCGATATCAACATGAAAGCTTACATGAAAGTACGTGCGTTAACGCAAAGTTTTATCGACGATTTCCTGGGCTACTACATCAACCCAAAAAACCGCCTCATGAACTCGTTGCTCATCGGCCCCGGATTACCCGGCGGAATGATGGGAAGCCTGATGTCTGACTTGGAAAATAACCTGGAAAGCCTGAATAAATGGTTGGTGAAACGTAATCAACCGGAACTCACGCAGGACGACCTGCTTGTTAAATTGTTTGAAGAGGTGGAATACATCTGGCCAAAAGTAGGTTACCCTCCTTTGGTGACACCGTTCAGCCAATATGTTAAGAATTTAGCATTGATGAACGTGTTGCAAATGATAAAAGGCAGAGAACGCTGGAGCATGGTTGCTGACAACATTTGGGATATGATTTCGGGGAGGGCAGGACAGTTGCCCGGAAAATTGGGCGACGAAATTATCGCACTGGCAAAAGAGCAAGGCAAAGAGTTTTACACCGGAAACCCACAGGATTTATACCCTGACAATTTGGATGTTTTCCGTAAAGAGATGAAAGAAAACAACTGGGATTTTGGTCAGGATGACGAAGAACTGTTTGAGCTTGCTATGCACCCTGAACAATACCGCGCCTACAAATCGGGCAAAGCAAAAGCCGATTTCGAAGCTGATTTGGCTACCAAACGTGCACCCAAAGCGGAACTTGTCCAGGCTCCACAAGCGACAGCCAAGAATTTCAAGCCCAAGAAAATATTCCTTGATATTAACGGCGAACAATTCGCAGTGGACATTTCTTACGACGATACACCCGGAAAAATTATAAAGGAAAGTGAAATCGGAGATTCAAATGAAAAAGGAACTGCAACAACAAAAGCTCCCGTGGCCACAACCGGAAATACATTCGACGTGCTGTCGCCATTAGAAGGTAAATTTATGCTGACCAAAGAACCCACCGAAAAAGCCCTAAAACCAGGCGATATGGTGAAAGAAGGCGATTTGATTTGCTACATCGAGTCGATGAAAACCTACAATGCCATTGTTGCCGAAAAGGATGGAAAGGTGACTGAAATTTTAGTTGCCAACGGCGATTCAGTAGAGGAAGACGACGTTTTGGTGAAAATGGTTTAAACGAATTCTATGGAGATATTATCAGAGCTTTTTAAAATGACAGCCTTTGGGGTGATCAACTACCAAACTATTTTGATGTGGTTGATCGGTTTCGGGCTATTGTATCTCGGCATTAAAAAAGGGTACGAACCTTTGTTGCTTATCCCAATTGCATCCGGGGTATTGCTCGCCAATTTCCCCGGTGCCGGAATGGGGATTGTGGATGCACAGCTCATCGAACTGGGCGACCATCGTTACATGAACTTATTTGAGATTGCCCAGGAATACGGGATAATGAATTACCTCTACTATTCGTTGATAAAAACCGGGCTGCTGCCGCCAATTATTTTCCTTGGTGTGGGCGTGCTCACCGATTTTGGGCCCATGCTTCGCAATCTTAAACTGGCTTTGTTTGGCGCTGCTGCACAAATCGGAATTTTTTCGATTCTACTCGGCGCGGTTGCCGTAGGTTTTACCGCACAGGAAGCTGCCTCGCTCGGTATCATTGGTGGTGCCGATGGGCCGACAGCCATTTATACTACCATTAAATTGGCTCCGCATTTGTTGGGCCCTATTGCTATTGCTGCCTATTCTTATATGGCGCTGGTTCCAATTATTATCCCTATGGTGGCTAATTTGTTGATTACGAAAAAGGAATTCAAAATCAACATGAAAGCCATGGAAAAGCAGTTTCCGGCAAAACGTCAGATTAAAGATATGAAAACGGCAAAAATAATTTTCCCGATTGCACTGGGATTAATCACCGCCGTTTTGGTACCTTCATCGGTGCCGCTTTTGGGAATGTTGTTGTTCGGGAATTTAATTAAAGAAATCGGCTCGTCCACAAAACGATTGGCCGATACCGCACAAGGTTCAATAATGAATACGGCAACCATTTTCCTTGGTCTAACCGTTGGTGCCACTATGACCGCTGAAGTTTTCCTTTCTGCAAAAACTCTTGGAATTGTTGTTGGTGGTTTTGTGGCTTTTGCCATTTCAATTGCCGGTGGAATTGCAGCGGTGAAAACTTACAATCTGTTTGCACAAAAGAAAATCAATCCTTTAATCGGAGCAACGGGTTTGAGTGCTGTGCCAATGGCATCGCGCGTGGCCAACGAAATGGCCTTGAAACACGATTCACAAAATCATATCTTGCAATATTGCATGGCAAGCAACATCTCGGGCGTAATTGGTTCGGCAGTTGCCGCGGGGGTTTTGATTTCGTTTTTGGGATAGGGGATGATGCGGGTTCTCACAAAGTGATTCCTTCGGATTATTTTCGCATCTTTGACAAGGAAATTTTCAGATAAAAATCTAAACCAATGCCAAAAAGAAATACAAATCGTAGCCTGATGCTTGTAATCGCATCCCTGTTCTTTGTCCTACTAAACGCTTGTGGAAATCAAGAAGACACTTTGGTCGCAAGTCCCGACGGACAGTACGTTTTCAACCTAAAAATGAATGACGGTTTGCTTTATTCCATCAATTGGAGGAATAACCCGCTAATTGAGAACTCCGCTTTAGGTTTTCAACTCGCCGATTCGTCGATCGTCCCGGGCGAAGTGAACATTGAAAAAGTTACTACAAGTTCACGAAATGAGGAATGGAAACCGGTTTATGGCGAGAAAGCGGTTTATACGGATAATTACAACGAAGCATTAATCGAATTTTCCGGCTCAAATCCCGGTGTGGAATACTTTGCAATCAGGGTACGAGCCTACAACGAAGGGGTGGCCTTTCGCTATGAATTCATGCAAAAAAACAACATCGAAATAATTTCTGAATTGACGGAGTTTTCGTTTCGCAACGATCCATCTATTTGGGCAAGTTCCCGTGCCCAGTCGCCAATCGAAAAACAGAAACTCTCCGAATTGAACTTTATTGCAGAAAGGCCATTGCTTGCCGAACTTTCCGATTCGGTGTTTGTGGCGCTTGGCGAAGCAGGTTTGCTTGATTTTGCCCGGATGAAATTTGCCAGGGACAGTTCATCGGTCAATAAGCTTAGCGCAAGCCTTGACATGGAAAATTCCGGCAGTCAGGGTGAAGCGACCGCGTCGGCGAATATTCCAAAAGGGGCATATTCCACCCCATGGAGGTATGTAATGGCGGGAAGTACGCCTGCACAAATCCTTCAAAACAATTACTTATTGCTCAATCTGAACGAAGCAAATAAAATATCAGATACCTCATGGATCAAGCCCGGAAAAGTAATTCGGGAAGTAACGCTGACCACGCAAGGGGGCGTGGCGTGCGTTGATTTTGCGGCGAAACACAATCTGCAATACATCGAATTTGATGCAGGGTGGTACGGACCTGAGTATGACGTTGCTTCGGATGCAACTACTGTTACCGTGGATCCGAATCGTTCCCCCGGACCGCTTGACCTTCCATCTGTAATCGATTATGCAAAAAGCAAGGGAATAGGCGTTATTTTATATGTAAATCGCCGGGCACTCGAAAAGCAATTGGATGAAATTCTGCCCTTGTACAAAGAATGGGGAATTGCCGGGTTGAAATACGGTTTTGTAAATGTGGGATCGCAAAAATGGACGACCTGGTTGCATGAAGCCATTGCTAAAGCGGCTGATCATGAATTGATGGTGGATGTGCACGACGAATACCGCCCTACCGGTGTTTCACGTACCTATCCAAATTTTATGACCCAGGAAGGAATCCGGGGTGACGAAGAAAGTACGCCTAACGACATGGTAATCAATACCATTTTTACGCGAATGATTGCGGGGGCAGGCGACCAAACCAACTGCTATTTTGCTGAACGCGTAAGTGAAAAAATGGGCTCTCACGCATCGCAAATGGCAAAAACGATTTGCATCTATAGCCCTTGGCAGTTTTTGTATTGGTACGACAGGCCTGCTGGTTCGCCTGCAAAAAAAGGAGGTGCAGGAGGTGCCGAAGGCGGGATTCCTGAAATTGCCGATCTCGCATTTTTCGACCAGGTGCCAACCGTTTGGGACGACACAAAAATAATTGAAGGCTATCCGGGCAAACTGGCGGTAATTGCCCGGCGAAAGGGCGAAAACTGGTATTTGGGCGCCATCGCCGGAACGAAAGCACAGACACTTTCGGTGAAACTGGATTTTTTGGAACCAGGGAAAATGTACAATGCCACGATTTATTCCGACGACAAATCGTTAAATACCCCGACCAACTTGCGTATCACTGAAACGGGTGTAAACAGTAAATCCGTTTTGAACCAGCAAATTCTGGAACAAAACGGATTAGCTGTTATTTTCACCCCGGGTGCAGCGGTTTCCAACCGCTGAAAAATCAATTCAATAAACCACCGATTTCGGGCGATCATCCATCGCTTTTCCAAATTCTAAATTGGGTGTGCTTCCCATTTCAAAAACCAATTCGCCTCCTCTCATTATTTCTTTGTGGGTGATGAATGACTTTGTATAAGGTTTGCCATTCAGCGTTGCCGACTGGATGTAAATGTTTTCTTCGCTGTTGTTATTGGCGATAATGGTGAAGGACTTTTCTCCGAGCACATCGATTTCGGCTCTGTTAAAATGTGGGCTGCCAAAAACATAGGCTCCATTCGCGGGGTTCACCGGATAAAAACCCATCGACGAGAAAACATACCAGGCCGACATCTGGCCGCAATCTTCGTTGCCACATAAGCCATCGGGCTGGTCGGTGTAAAACTCATGGGTGATTTGACGCACTTTCTCGGCTGTTTTCCATTGCTGCCCGGCATAGGCATACAAATAGGGAATGTGGTGGCTGGGTTCGTTTCCATGCGCATATTGCCCGATTAGCCCCGAAATATCCGAAGATGCACCTTCCACCTGAATGGATTCAATCGAAAAAAGGCTGTCTAATTTGGTGATAAATTCCTGTTCGCCACCATGGATGGCAATCAGCCCTTCCACATCCTGCGGAACAAGCCAGGTATATTGCCAACTGTTGCCTTCGCAAAAATCATCTTCGCGGTGTTGCGAGGCAATGGGATTGAAAGGTGTCCGCCAACTTCCATCAGCCATTTTGCCGCGCATAAACCGGATATCTTCATCAAAATAAAGTTGGTAATACTTCGACCGTTTTTCGAATAATTCGGCATCCTCTGTTTTGCCCATTGCTTTGGCCATAGCAGCAATGCACCAATCGTCGATGGCATATTCCAGCGCACGTGCTACGGATTCAACGCCCGAATCGGCAGGAATATACTTTTGTGATTTTACAAAGTCAATCCCACGTTCATCCAATGTTGCCGAAGTTTTCATCGCTTCAAAAGCACGTTCGGCATCGAAACCGGTAAACCCTTTCAAATAGGCATCTACGATTACCGGAATGGCATGGTAGCCCACCATAGTGTTGGTTTCGTTCCCGTACAAATGCCAAACCGGAAGTTTTCCCTGCTGGTCATAAATATCCAACATGGTATTCACAAAGTCGTCAACGCGATTGGGTTGAACGAGCGTAAAAAGCGGATGCGCTGCCCTGTAGGTGTCCCACAGCGAAAAGGTGGTGTAGGTTTCGTGCCCCGGGTTTTTATGAATTTCCTTATCGGTCCCGCGATAATCCCCGTTGGCATCGTTAAACAAGGATGGTGCAATCATGGTGTGGTACAAAGCCGTGTAGAAAGCTGTTTTATCGGAATTGTTATCCGTGGTGATTTTGATTTTTGCCAGTTCGTTGTTCCATTTTTCGGTAGCGAGGTTTTTTGTTTGCTCAAAATCCCAATGGTCGATTTCAGCTTGCAAATTGTTTTTTGCCCCTCCGACACTCACCGGCGAAATGGCGGTTTTAGACATGATTTCACCGTTGCCTTCAAAACTTACAATGGCGGTAATTTCGCCCATTGCTTCGCTTGACCTCACAATTTCAATCGACTTAATTTCTTTCGAAAATTCGGTATAAAAAAACACGCGTTGGTCGTTGGCCCAACCTTTTGAGAACCGAAAACCCTGAATGCTGTTTTTGCTTTCCTGCTTAATTTCACCCTTGGTAAGAGCGTCCCAACCTGTGCCGTATTTCAAATCGACCAATATTTTTGAGTCGCCTTCTTTATTGAAATTGTAGCGGTGAAAACCTACCCGTTCCGAGGTGGTTAATTCAGCTTTTACCTTGTATTTATCAATGTTGATGGAATAATAACCCGCTTGAACGATTTCATCGTCGTGCGTGTATTTTGCTTGCCAGTCGTAAGGATTTTCTTCCGTTGAAGAAAAGATGTAATCCCCCGCAAGAGGCATAAAGAGAATGTCGCCCAAATCGCCGATTCCTGTACCACTGAGTTGCGTGTGCGCAAAACCGATTAAAAGTGAATCGGAATAATGGTAGCCCGAGCACCAGTCCCAGCCTTGTGTAGGGTTGTTGGGCCCAAGTTGAACCGCCCCAAAGGGAACGTTCGCACCAACAAAAACATGGCCATGATAGTCGCTGCCAATGTACGGATCAACGTATTGGGTGAGGTTTGTTTCGGTTGCATCTGCCTCTTTCCGGGGCTTCGTATGGGTACATGAAATCGAAAAAAGCAGGATTCCGATGACGAAAACTGATAATGAATTTTTCATTGGTATGGTTGTTTTATGTGAAAATGAAACGCACCGAATCATTAAATGTTTCGGTGCGCTGCACGGATAATTTAAATATTTCCAAGCGATTTTACATCTTCGTTGGATTACAATTCCCTAATCTTGACATTTTTAAACCAAACTGTATAGCCGTGGTCCTGCAATCCGATGTATCCTTCTTTGGCAATCCCTTCGGTGAAACCGGGAAAGTTTTTGAATTTACTGTTCTGCACCAGTTCGTCCCATTCGGGCGTCCATAGGGTGTATGAAAGTACTTCGGTCCCGTTTTGGGTGTGCGTGGCTTTTCCGTCTTTTACTTTAATTACAATGGTATTCCATTTCCCCGTCGGTTTCACCGTTTTTGGGTCGGCAGCAATCATGTCATACAACGAACCGGCCAAATGGCTGTCCACTTTATTGTCGGTGGCGTCAACATTATCCAATATTTGCACTTCGGGGGCAGCAAAATAAATGGGTTTGCCCGGCACTTCGCGTACATAGTAGAAAATACCGGAATTGGCCATTTTGCCCGCTTTCCAGTCGATAGAAAGTTCAAAATCCCTGTATTTCTTATCGGCGAACAAAATGTCGCCGTTGGCACCTTGCCCGGGTTTTTTCCCTTCTCCGGTAAAAACTTTCATTGCCCCGTTTTCAATCACCCAGTTGGCGGGCATAGCGGTGCCGTTACATTGCCTCCATCCGTCGAAATCAGAACCGTTAAAAAGTAAGGCCCAGCCTTCGTTTTTTTCTTTTTTTGAAAGCTGATTGTCTTTCTGTGCAAAAGTTGGGAGGGCGAAAAGCATTGCTGCGAACAGCGTAAAACTTAAAAAAATGTTCTTTTTCATCTCATTATAATTTTTGCTCACCAACAAGGTGAAATGAATATTAGTAGATTTGAATAGGACGTCAAAGATAGTCAATTGCAATTGTTCGCATTTGTTTCAA
Source organism: uncultured Maribellus sp. (assembly GCA_964572085.1). GTDB lineage: Bacteria > Bacteroidota > Bacteroidia > Bacteroidales > Prolixibacteraceae > Draconibacterium. The sequence goes on from CAZNEV010000008.1 coordinate 44,703, forward strand.
CCCAAATATTGTTTTAATTTGCCCAAAACAATATTAGCTTAATGGATGATTTTTCCCATATCATTAATTACTACGAACGTTTTTATGAACGCCCGGTAAATGCTGACGAGCATGAATTCATCACTTCATCTTTCCGAAAAGAAATCTTTAAAAAGAAGGAATTGATTTTTAGTAGCGGTCAGAAAAATACGCGTCACTATTTTATTGAAAAAGGCTTGTTACGCCTGTATGTTATTGATTCGGGCGGAAAAGAATTTAATATTCTGTTCGCCTCCGAGAACCAATGGATTGGCGATTTGGCCACACCCGATGAAACCGCATTTTATCTGGATGCAGTTGAAAAAAGTGTCGTGTTTTCGATTAGTGACGAAAACCTAAGTGAGTTAACCGAGGACTTTTCATCCTTCGTGAGATACATCAAACGTTCCTACATTTTTCTTCAGAAAAGGCTGGTGTCCATCCTTGTCAATACTGCCGAAGAAAACTACGACGAGCTTCGCCAACAATATCCCAACCTGGTGCGCAGGTTGCCCCAGTACCACATTTCATCGTATCTTGGCGTTACTCCAGTGTTTTTAAGTAAAATTCGCTCTAAAAAAGCCAACAAAAGACAGTAAACTCTTTTTTCTTAAACTAGTTTATTTTTTTCGTTGCTCAATGTCCGTATTTTTGCGCCATAGAAACAGATAAAAACGAAAAAAATGAAAAAATCAATTGGATTATTATTGGGAATTTTAGTGTCATTCTCCACAGTATTTGCCGGAGAATTGGAAAGTGAAAAAAAAGAGTTTGTCATTGACACGAAGGCTAGTAAAGTTTTTTGGAACGGTAAAAAAGTTGGCGGCGAACATACCGGATACCTATCCCTGGAAAGTGGCACCGTTTCGCTGAACAACAAAATAGTGACAGATGCCAGAGTGAACATGGACATGAACAGCATTGTTTGCACCGACCTCGAAGCCGGCGAATGGAATGATAAATTGGTAGGCCATTTAAAGTCTGACGATTTCTTTTCGGTCGATAAACATGCCAACGCACATTTTAACATCACTTCAGTTAAAGCAGGGAACAAAGCAGGAATTTATGAAGTAAAAGGCACTTTAACCATAAAGGGCATAAGCAATGAAATTTCATTTCCGGCTACCATTGAAGCGACTGACGGAATGGTGAAAGCCAAGGGAACTGCCAAATTAGACCGCACAAAATGGAATATTCAATACGGTTCGGGCAAATTCTTTGCAGGGTTGGGCGATAAAATGATATATGACGAATTTGAAATTACTTTCGATATCGTGGCAAAACCCAATACAGAAAGTACGACGTTGAGATAGATCCCAATAAAACATACAATTTGCTAAGAAAGGTCCGGTATTTACCGGGCCTTTTTTATGGGGGAGACGTTGGTTCTAATAACGAATTGTGTGGATACAACTTAAACGCTCTTCATTCCCACGAAAGTGGGAATCCCAGTATAAGGGGCAGGGATTCCCACTTGCGTGGGAATGGTGGCTTCGAGTAGCCTGTCATTCCCTCATTATGCCCAATCCCAAAATTGGATAAAAACTGCCAATGACCGATTTAAACGCTCTTCATTCCCACGAAAGTGGGAATCTCAGAACAAGGGTCAGGGATTCCCATTTTCATGGGAATGCTGGCTTCGAACAGCCTGCCTTTTCCTCATTATGCCCTACCGGAAAATCGTTCATAAATTCAAATATGATTTCTCTTAATGAAGAGAAAAAAATGAACAATTATCGAAATTTAATCCATAAATTTGTTTGACTTTTGAAAGAAAGTTTTTGAATAAATAGTTTAATTTTTGACACACTAAATTTGGTAAACAAAGAGTAATGAACGATCCTTTTCAACCCGAATACGAACCCCCTGCAGGGCAGGAGCTATCAACTATTGAAGTGGTTTTGGGTACCACGGCCAACGAAGATGAGCTCTTTCGTTCAACCGAAATTCCAACCTCCGATTTTAAAACCATCAGCCCCGAAGCCGCACGATTCAGGGAAGAGTTTTTTCCGCAAGCTACGGACAAGCAGTGGAACAGTTGGCGCTGGCAAATTCAGAACAGTTATTCCAATTTCAAGAAGCTTTCGGAGATATTGGATGTCAGCAGCATCGATGACGTGGACTTTCTGTCGAAATCGAGGAAATTACCGCTTCGCATTACTCCCTACTATGCCAGTTTGTTGTATGAAAAACCCGCCAGTTACGCCTTGAGCAAGTCGGTGGTGCCCAACAAACTGGAACTGTTGGTTTCTCCGGGCGAAGAAAATGATCCGCTGCACGAAGAAACGATGTGCCCGGTTGAAAATTTGGTGCACCGCTATCCCGACCGTGTGCTGATGCTTTCTACCGGTTTTTGCTCGGTATATTGCCGTTATTGCACGCGTTCGCACATGGTTTTGAAAGATAAAAAGCACTACGGTGTGAAGGCATGGGAAAAATCGATTGAATACGTAAAAAGCAATCCGAACGTGCGCGACGTAATTATATCAGGCGGCGACCCCTTAACGCTGCCCGATAAACATTTGGAGTTTTTGCTGTCATCGCTGCGAGCCGTCCCGCATGTCGAAATTATCCGTATTGGTTCCAAAGTTCCTGTTGTGCTGCCACAACGAATCACCACCGGTTTGGTGAAAATGTTGCGGAAATACCACCCGCTTTACATGAGCATACATTTCACGCATCCTGACGAAATTACACCCGAAGTGACCGAAGCTTGCACCCGCATTGCCGATGCCGGAATTGTTATGGGAAGCCAAACCGTGTTGCTGAAAGACATTAACGACAAGGTGGAAACCATGAAGCAGTTAATGCACAAGCTGCTGAAAATCAGAGTCCGTCCCTACTATATTTACCAATGCGATCCCATTCCGGGGTCTTCGCATTTCCGCACACCAATAACCAAAGGATTGGAAATTATTCAAGGATTGCGTGGTTTCACCAGCGGATATGGTGTGCCGCATTACGTTATTGATGCACCCGGCGGTGGCGGTAAAATCCCGCTTGTTCCCGAATATTATCAGGGACGCGAGGGCGATAACGTGATTTTGAAGAACTTTGAAGGCAAAACGTACAAATATTACGATCCCATCTAATGTCGTCCATATTCAAAATAAGGAAGATAAGCGATACTTACCTTCCTTCCAACGCCAGCGCCATTCAGCAGGTAATGAGCATTTTAAAACTGCATTTTCCTTCTGTTAAAGAGGAAAAAATAAGCGAAATCCTGGAGCAGATGAAAAATCCGATTAAATATGGTTTTTCATCCAATTTGTTTGTTGCCGAAGACGGGCGCTCGAACGTAAAAGGATTCGCCATTCTGTTTTATATGTCCGACATTAACTTTTGCTACTTAGACTACATTGCCGTGAAACCGGGCCGGACATCCTCGGGTGTTGGCGGAGCCATTTATCAACGCATCCGCGAAGAAGCTCAAATGTTGAAGTCGGACGGTATTTTTATGGAATGTTTGCCCGACGACGAAACGCTCTGCCGCGACAAAAGCGAAATCAAACAAAATAAAGCGCGTTTGGCATTTTACGAGCGTTACGGCGCACGGCCGATCATCAATACAAAATACGAAACCAAAGTTAAGCCCGACGATGATTGTCCGCCCTACTTAGTTTACGACGATTTGGGAAATAACATTCAATTGCCTGCCAGCAAATTGAAGAAAATTGTACGGGCAATTTTGGAGCGGAAATATCCGGTGTTTTGTCCGGAGGATTATGTGAAAATGGTGGTTGCTTCCATTCGTGACAATCCGGTTCAATTGCGTGAGTTCAAATATACGGCGAAGGACCGCCCGCATGAGATCTCGTATGCGGTAAAAGATGAAATTGCATTGATTATCAACGACAAGCACGATATTCATCATGTAAAAGAAGTGGGCTACATCGAGTCGCCGGTTCGCATAAAAAGTATTGTGAAGGAAATTGAAAAGTTAAATGCGTTTAAAATCAAACCTTCGCGCGGATATTCCGATAAGTACATTACGCAGGTACACAACCCGAAATACTATAACTATTTTAAAACGATTTGCGAGAAAATGCCCGAAGGCAAATCCATTTATCCCTACGTTTTTCCGGTGCGCAATGCCACTCGTCCGCCCCACGACTTATCGGTTTTGGCCGGCTATTATTGCATCGACACCTTCACGCCGCTCAATAAAAACGCATTTTTGGCAGCACGTTCCGGCGTAAATTGTGCTTTAACCGGCGCCGAATTGTTGTTGGAAGGCTATCACACCGCCTATGCTTTGGTCCGTCCGCCGGGGCATCACGCCGAACGCGACGTATTTGGCGGCTTTTGCTATTTCAACAATGCATCGATTGCTGCCAATTTCCTTTCGAAATACGGCAAAGTGGCCATTCTCGACATCGATTACCACCACGGAAACGGACATCAGCAAATATTTTATGAACGCAAGGATGTTTTTACAGTTTCCATTCACGGAAAACCTGATTTTGCCTATCCCTACTTTACCGGTTTTGCCGATGAAAAAGGCGAAGGGGCAGGGGAGGGCTTCAATTTGAATTACCCTTTGAAAGAGCTGATTAATGGCGAAGAGTACCTGGTCTATTTAAAAAAGGCCATTAAAGAAATAAAAAATTACAAACCCGAATATTTCATTGTGAGCCTCGGCCTGGACCCTGCAAAAGGTGACCCCACAGGAACTTGGTCGCTGTCTGCCGGTGATTTTAAAAATAATGGAGCCGAACTCGGCAAACTGCCTTATCCAGTTTTGTTTGTTCAGGAAGGCGGCTATAAAAACCGGACCCTGGGGATTAACGCGCGAAACTTTTTTGAAGGTTACCTATCAACAAGAACGGTTAAGAAAGCATGAGGATTGGACTGACATACGACCTCCGGACCGATTATTTGAAACAAGGATATTCGCTGGAAGAAACCGCCGAATTCGACAAGGAAAGCACCATTGAAGGAATTGAGCAGGCAATTCAAATTGCAGGGCACGAAACATTTCGGATTGGAAACGCCCAAAGTTTGATGCGCGAATTGTTGCAGGGCAAAAAATGGGACATGGTGTTTAACATTGCCGAAGGGCTTTATGGCGAAGGCCGCGAATCCTTGGTGCCGGCATTGTTAGATGCCTACAAAATCCCCTATGTTTTTTCGGGGCCGGTAACCTTAGGCATTTCGCTGAACAAAGCATTTGCCAAACAAATTGTGCGCGAGAGCGGCGTGAACACTCCGATTTTTCATGTGGTGGCTCAATTTGCCGACATCGAAGCGGTGCAACTCGAATACCCGCTTTTTGCCAAACCCATTTCCGAAGGAACGGGAAAAGGAATCGATTCGGCTTCGGTGATTTATTCGAAGGAAGAATTGGAAAGCGTTTGCATTAATTTACTCACCAGATTTAACCAGCCCGTTTTGGTGGAGGAATACTTGCCCGGTCGTGAGTTTACGGTCGGGGTGTTGGGAAGTGGCGAACATGCCCGCGTTCCCGGTGCCATGGAAATTGTGTTCATCAAAAACGAAAACGCCATTTATTCCTTCGACAACAAAGAGAATTACGAGGATATCATTGATTATGTCCCTGTAAGCGGCGAACTCCTGGACGAGTGCAAACATCTTGCTTTGCGTGCCTGGAACGCATTGAATTGCTTAGACGGCGGCCGTGTTGATGTAAAAATCGACAAGCACGGGCGAATGAGTTTCATCGAAGTGAACCCGCTGGCAGGCTTAAATCCGGTCACCTCCGATTTGCCCATCCTTTGCCGCCTCGGCGGAATTTCATACCAGCAAATCATCGACGAAATTTTAAAATCGGCTATTAAAAGGCATTTTGGGAAGTAGCTTAGCCCGGAGAACTGACTGACACGGGTAAAGACCTTTAACAAAAGAATCTTTAAATTACCAAAGTAAGAAAGCACATTTGCTAATAAAAACTGTTTCCATTTTGGAAACAGTTCAAAACGAAAATGTAAGAGATGTTCTGTCTGTCGCTATTCTGCTCTTTTCTTGAGTGTAATAATTATAGCTCCATCATAATCGCCGGATGAATATTGTTTGAAGTCTTCTTTATGCTTTAGTACGTTAACCGATTCAATGTTTTTCGGATTTATGCTGCCAAATTCAGCCTTTGAAATAATCTTTTCATTGACCACATACAATATTTCCTTAATCTCGCCTCCTACTGCAAATTTCTCCTTTTCTCTATATTCTAATTTAATTTCCAGGCTTTCTTTATCTTCCGCAATCTTCTCGCCTTGGGTAGGTTCAACATATCTCTTCCGGTTCGTTCTTGCCAATGGATTTTACAGGAATTAAATCCATCACTTCTTCCGGCTTTAACCCCGATTTATTTTTTATTTTTGTGAAATCATATTCAGTTATTTACGATGAAGTAAATCGGATATTTAATAGAGTTCTCCGAACTGTTTTACCTGGAATGTCAATGGTAAAATGGTCGATAGGATAATCCGGAAACAGGTTGTCCTCCCGAGCCCCGGCAGAGTTGGGGCAAATTGGAAAGGAGACGGTAGATACATATCTTTTAGATGTTGTAAAATCTGTCATCTTTTTCAATTTAAAAAATAGAATGTGTAAGAATTGAAATTTTAGGGATGACAGTTTTTTTATTTTTGGGATTGGTGTTTTTAATGGCGGTTCTTTATTCTTCGGTTGGGCACGGAGGCGCCAGCGGCTATTTGGCATTGATGGCCATTTTTAGCTTCTCGCCTGAATTTATGCGCCCTTCGGCATTGGTACTAAATGTCTTTGTTTCGTCGATTGCCCTATTTACCTATTACAAAAACGGTCATTTCCGGTTGAAACTATTACTTCCATTTATCGTCACCTCTGTACCTTTTGCATTTTTGGGAGGAATAATTACAGTTAACCCAAATGCCTATAAAATTATTCTTGGCATTTTTCTGATCATTGCCATTGTGCGGATGACCTACCGGCCTAAAAATCAAAAAGATGAAATTAAAGAGATTAATAAACCCGCCGCTTATGCAATTGGTATTTTCCTCGGATTTTTTAGCGGGTTAATCGGGATTGGAGGGGGGATAATCCTCAGTCCGATAATTCTACTGTTGAAATGGGGAACCATAAAACAAACCGCCGCAGCTTCCGCAGCATTTATTTTGGTAAATTCAGTTTTTGGTTTAATCGGGCAATTTTCTCAAGGCATACAACTGGCCCCGGAAATAGGGTACATGCTGGTGGCCGCAATTGCAGGAGGTGTGCTTGGCTCTTATATGGGCAGCTACAAAATAACCGACAAAGCCTTAAAATATGCACTTTCCGTGGTTTTAACATTTGCAAGCTATAAATTACTGTTTGTATAAGGAATAAAAGAAATGGAAAATTTAAACCATACATTACAGCTTAAAAATAAAATAGCAATTCCAAATTGTTGCGAAGCCCACTTCGGGGCTTTGGGGGCTTTTTCTATGCCCAATCTTTTATTGCTTGCAGGCAACGGGCGAAATGTTGGGAAAACATTTCTTGCTTGCAAAATCATTCGTCATTTATCGCAAAAAGAAGAGGTGGTTGGTTTGAAAATATCATCTCATTTTCATGCCTTTAATGAATCGGATTTAATTTTCAAAAATGACAGATTTATTATTATCGACGAAAAACAAATCAACACAAAAGACAGTTCATTGATGTTGCAGGCCGGGTCAAAAAGGGTGTTTTTTGTTATGGTTGAAAAAGAAAATTTAGAAGAGGCGTTTGAATACCTGAAAAATCAGCTATCAGAAAAAACAGTAATTTGCGAGTCGGGCGGATTGCATAAATTTGTGACTCCGGGCTTGTTTTTGTTTGTAAGACGAACCGGCGATGATATTGTAAAAACGCATTTAATCGAATACTCCCCCATTATTGTAAACAACGATGGGGAAAATTTTGACTTCGACATTCAAAATATTGCATTTCAAAACCATAAATTCAGCTTAAAAAATTAGAATGGGAACATTTAACGAAATACTGGAAAAAATAAAAGCACTCCCAACCGACTTTAAAACCGAAGAAATAGAGTTGAAAGATGCCTTTAACCGGGTGCTTCAGGAGGATGTAGCTGCCGATAGGGATATGCCGCCTTTCCACAAATCGGCAATGGATGGTTTCGCCTGCCGCTTTGAAGATATTGAAAACACGCTGGAAGTTTTGGAAACCATCCAGGCCGGAATGTGGCCTACAAAACCAGTGGGCAAAAACCAATGCTCCAAAATTATGACCGGAGCTGTAGTTCCGGCAGGTTGCGATTGCGTTTTTAAGGTGGAAGAATCGGAACCGATTGATGAAAATCACGTCCGCTGTACAAATCCTGAAACAAATAAAAACATTTGTTGCCAGGGGGAAGATTATAAAATCGGAGAAGTATTGCTACAAAAGGGCACGGTAATCAATGTTTCGCAAATGGCGGTTTTGGCAGGGGTTGGAAAATACCGGGTAAAAGTTTCTGTTTCGCCACGGATTGCACTTATCGCAACCGGAAACGAACTGGTTGAACCGCATGAAAAACCGGAAAAAGGAAAGATAAGAAACAGCAATGCGAGCCAAGTTATTTCCCAACTTCGGAAAATGAACCTCGATGTGAAGTACGTCGGGCTGGCCAAAGACGATTTCGAGAGCCTGACTCACCTTTTTATTAAAACGTTGGAAGAAAGTGATTTTTTAATTTTTACGGGAGGCGCGTCGGTTGGGGATTTTGATTTTATTCCTGAGATTTTGAAAAATCAGGGATTCCATATTTTTTGGGACCGTACAGGAATTAAACCGGGCAATCCGATGACATTTTCGCAAAAAGGAAATAAATATTGTTTTGGATTATCCGGAAACCCGGTTTCGTCGTTGGTTCAGTTCGAAATGATTGCCAAACCGGTCATCTACAAATTGCTGGGCGCCAATTACATTCCTTTCAGAATAAAAGCTCCCTTGTCCCTTGGTTTTCAGCAAAGAAAAACAGACCGATTGATATTGATACCGGTAATTATTGATCCGGACGGACGGGTTGAGCGGGTTCCGTTTCATGGATCGGCACACATCAACGCGCTGGTTCTATCCAATGCATTAATGGAAATCCCGGAAGGACAAACCGAATTTAAAAAAGGAGATTTAGTTTATGTTAGACCCTTATAATCGGAAAATCAACTATTTACGAATATCGGTAACCGACCGTTGCAATTTCCGCTGTACGTATTGTATGCCGGCAGAAGGTGTACCGCTGAAAAAGCGTAAAGACATTTTAAGCTTCGATGAGATTACGGAAATCGTAAAAGCCGGAACCAAAATCGGCCTTTCGAAAATACGTTTCACCGGCGGCGAACCGCTGGTGCGAAAAGATTTGCCAAAACTTGTAAAAATGATTGCCGGCATCGGGGGCATCAATGATTTGGGATTGACAACAAACGGCGTGTTTCTTCCCCAATTGGCGATTCAATTAAAAGAAGCGGGTTTAAACCGTGTTAATATCAGCTTGGATACCCTGGATCCTGAAAAATTCAGAAAAATTTCACGAACAGGAAATCTTGAAGATGTTTTAAAAGGGATTGATGCTGCAATTCATGCCGAATTGCTCCCGGTAAAAATCAATTTTGTTAGAATTCCAGGAGAAAATGAAGCGGATGAAAAAGAAGTACGCAAATTTTGTGAAGCGAAAAATCTGCAACTTCGGTTTATCCGGCAGATGAACCTTAAAACCGGTGAATTTTCCATTGTTGAAGGAGGTGTGGGCGGAAATTGCAAAATCTGTAACCGCTTACGCTTAACCGCCGATGGGTTTATCGTCCCCTGTCTGCATTCCGAACTTCGGTACAATATCCGGGAGTTAGGGATTGAGGAAGCTTTTCGCCGGGCGATTGAATTAAAACCTGAAAAAGGAATTGGAACTACATCGCATGAATTTTCAACTATTGGAGGATAAATTATGAATCAGTTTTCGCACATCGACAAAACAGGAAAAGCAAATATGGTGGACGTTGGAAGCAAGCCCGAACAAACAAGGGTGGCCAAAGCTTCCGGCTTTATCCAACTTCAACCGGAAACATTGAAACTAATCCATGAAAACCAGATAAAAAAAGGGGATGTTTTAACCGTTGCTGAGATAGCCGGGATTCAGGCTGCAAAAAAAACACCGAGCTTAATCCCCTTGTGCCACAATTTGTTGCTCACAAAAGTGGAGGTAAAATCAACCGTAAAAGATACGGGGGTATATATCGAAAGCACAGTAAAATGCACAGGGCAAACCGGTGTTGAAATGGAAGCACTTACCGCTGTAAGTTTAGCTTTGTTAACCATTTACGATATGTGCAAAGCTGTTGACAAACAAATGGTAATAACCGATATTAAGCTGGATTTTAAAGAAAAAAACTAAACCATGAATACCTTAAAAGTTTTGTCGGTCAATATTTCTGAAAAAAAAGGTGTAATAAAGAAACCCGTTGATAAAATAGCTATTAACGAAACCGGAATTGTTGGCGATGCCCATGCCGGCGATTGGCACCGACAAATAAGTTTGCTGGCCCGGGAAAGTATTGAAAGGGCCGAAGAAGAGGCAGGCATTGAGTTTCCTCCCGGAACTTTTGCAGAAAACCTCACTACCAGCGGAATTGAGTTGCATAAAACGGCATTATTCGACAAGTTTGTGAATGCGAATATTGAACTCGAAGTGACACAGATTGGTAAAAAATGCCACAGCACTTGTGCCATTGGCAAACAAATTGGCAATTGCATAATGCCGCTCGAAGGAATTTTTTGCCGGGTAATAAAAGGCGGGGAAGTAAAACCGGGCACCGTTTTTAATTATCGGCCTCGGGTAATAAAAGTTAAAATTATTACGCTTAGCGACCGTGCATTTAAAGGAATTTATTCCGATAAGAGCGGACCGCACATTCGTAAAATGATGTCGTCGCATTTTGAATCGATAAACCGGCATTTTAACATCGAAAATATTATTCTGCCCGATAATGAAAGCAGGCTTGAAAAGGAGGTAATTGCGGCTCATGAAAATGATTTTGATATCATCATTACAACCGGAGGTACAGGAATTGGCCAGCGTGATATAACACCGGATGTTGTTAAACCGCTGCTCACTAAGGAAATTACCGGAATTATGGAATTGGTTCGTGTAAAATATGGGATGCAAAATCCGAACGCGGTAATTAGCCGGAGCATTGCAGGAACAATTAACAACTCGCTTGTTTATTGTTTGCCGGGCAGCGTAAAAGCAGTTACCGAATACATGACCGAAATCCTACCGACTTTGGAACATTCATTTCGGATGCTATTTGGAATAGACAGTCACTAAACTAAACTGCTTAGAAAGTTTTTCATTGGCAGGAAGGTAAAATTTATTGCGATGAATACCACATTAATATTCGGATTATTATTGTTTGCCGGTTTTATAGGCGGTGAACTGGCGAAATCAATAAAGCTTCCAAAAGTAACGGGTTACATTCTCGCCGGAATATTCTTAAATCCGGGATTTTTGGGAATTATACCTGTTGAGTTCAACAACAATGTAAATGTGCTCACGAATGTTGCGTTATCGTTCATTACTTTTTCGGTGGGAGGTTCGTTGTTGTATTCAAAAATGAAAAAGCTGGGAAAAGGAATTTTGTACATTACGCTGTTTGAGTCCGAATTTGCATTCTTGCTAACAGCAGGGGGATTGCTGGCATTTTTATACTTCTTCGATATTTTTCCAGGCTCCAGTTTTTATGGTTTTTATCTTCCTGTGGTTGTTTTACTAGGTTCGCTTGCGTCACCAACTGACCCTTCGGCAACGCTGGCCGTAAAAACCGAATATAAAGCCAGTGGGAGTGTAATGTCAACCATTATGGGAGTAGCAGCATTCGACGATGTTTTGGGAATAATTAATTACAGTATTGCAACCGGGCTTGCACTTGCCTTTATAAAACAGGAACCCATTGCGCTTTCAACCGTTGCCGAGCCATTGCTGTCGATTAGCGGCTCTATTATTATTGGGGCATTGTTCGGATTGCTTCTGAACTTTATTACCAACCTGGTAAAAAAAGAAGAAGACAGTGTTTTGCTGGTAATTATATCGGGCATTTTGTTGCTTACATTTGGAGTAACTTCCCTGATAGGATGGGATCCATTATTGGCAACAATGGCGGTGGGTGTGATTGTGGTCAATTTCAACCCACGCCAGGAAATAATTTTCAAAGTATTAGAACGCTACACCGATGAAATAATTTTCACCCTGTTTTTCACAATCAGCGGGCTGATGCTGAATTTTCAATCGCTTACTTCGGGTTATTTACTTATTCTGATTTTTATTATTGCCCGGTTTGCCGGCAAGGCGCTGGGTGTGTTTACAGGTGGAGTTATTGCCAACTCGCCACACAAAGTACGAAAATATGTAACCGGGGGATTATTGCCACAAGGTGGAATCGTGATTGGGCTTGCATTGATCATGAAACAAAACCCTGCATTTTCCCATTTTTCAGACATCATTCTGAACATTGTTTTGGGAGCAACGGTCATTCATGAATTATTGGGGCCTGTTGCAGCAAAAATTTCGCTAAGGAAGGCCGGGGAGATTTATCCTTGATGATTTATCTAAGTTGGATTAAGAAAATATTTTACTTGAAAATATAATCAACCACAGATTACACAGATGGACACAGATTGAGAATCAAAAATCTGTGAAAATCCGGGAAATCTGTGGTGCGAAAATTGATTGACTTATCCCTGCCTGCATAAGAGGGGCAGGCTTTAGGGCGGTGATTAGTAACAGAATACAAAATTAACCATTCTTAGTGTCTTACTAATAATATTCGTGTTGTTTTTGGCAAAATATTCCTTTCCACTAACAAGATTGAATATTAGATTGATAGGATTGATATAGATTGATTTCGGAACCTAATCAATCTCTTCAATCATTTCAATCTCTTCTGGCTTGTCCAGGTTAGGGTTTGATTTTTGTAAAAAGCCCTGTCAATTTGGTGTTCAGAATATTTTTAATTTCCGGTTCGTTCTCGCCAATGGGTTTAACCGGGATTAAATCCATCACTTCTTCCGGCTTTAAGTCCGTTTCGTAGTACAATTTCAATGCTTTTTTTAGCGTTGAAGAAATGGCTTTTTGGGCTTCTTCTGCAGATAGCCCGGTTTCTATGGCAATGTTTTCCATCTCCAGCCACTGAAACCAGAAATAAGTAGGCAACATGGCCGAAACCACAGCATAACTTTCGAGTTTGGGCTCTTCTGTTTCAAAGGTCTTTCCCAGTTTTTTCAAGAGCTTCAATAACTGCTTCTTATCTTTTTTATCGAACCCGGCGGAAAATGTTACCGGATTAAATCCTTCGTTGATAAAAGATGTGGCGTTGGGTATCATCCGCGCCAGTTTTTTTGTTGGCAGGGCGGAAGCCATTTTTGCAAGCGTGATTTTTGGCGCCAGCGAAACAACAATGGTCGATTCGGTAGCGGTTTCTTTAATCGCCTGCAAGGTTTCCATCATCACGGGCGGGTGTACGGCAATAAAAATGACATCCTGCTTGGTAGCATCAGCAGCCGAATTTGCAGGCACAATTTCAGGAAAACTTGTTTGCAATGCCTGGAGTGTTTCGGCATTGGGTTCAAATACTTTTACATTTTCGGGGATTGCTTTTTTGTTGGAAAGCCCCTGGAGGAAAATCCGCGTGATTCTTCCCCCACCGATAAAACCAATTGATTTTGATTTCATGATACGCATTTTAAAGGTTAGGGCTCTTTTTCATAAAGGGATAGAATATCCCAGTGCAATAAGCAGGTTTCCAATGTGGCTGCTTCCGTTTTTGGTATCCTTTTGCACGGTGGTAAGCCCGTAAGCTCCGCGAAAATCGACAAATAGGTTGCCAAAGCCAACGCCTTGTGTGAAGCCAATACCCCCGGTTATTCCAAAATTGACCGACTTTATATCGTTGGTTATGTCGATATCGGCATCAAAAGAAACCGGGAAAGCCTGTCCGGTTTGCGGGTCAATTGATACAGGCTGATTTCCGCCGGCATCGGCATAAACGATACTTGACCCTCCGGTTTTTTGATTGGCATTCAGTAAAAAGCCGATATACGGGCCCAAATCAACATAGAATTTAGTGGAACGGTTGAAAGGAATTATATATTTGGCCATTACGGGCACTTCCAAATAATTCATGATGGACTCGTTGTTGTAATCGGCATAAAAATAAGTTCCCGGGGGTACCTGTGGATTAAACGAAGAACCGTCCAATGCCTGCATCCCGCCCCGCTGACCTCCTTCGCTCGAATAAAGAACGTCGGTTCGCCATGCAAAGTGTTTTCCCGTTGTCCAATCCAATGTTAAGCCATATGCTCCACCCGTACGCGAAGTCCACCCGTCGCTCAGTGGATTCCCGCCACCACCGGTAAGTCGGGGCGTATTTAGGCCCCCGAAAGCGCCCAACGAAAATCTTGAATCACTTGTTTCATTCGGTGTTTGAGAAAACCCTGAAACGGATGCTGCAACAAAGAGCACAGCGACAATCAACTTTTTTGTTTTCATCTCTTTCAATTTTAATTTATACTTTATATGTATTTGTTAGACGTTATTTGTTTTTAATTGTTCCATAAATCAATCCGGTAACCGTTGCCATAACCACTACAAGAAGCACATAAACCACTGTTTTTGAGTGCCGATTATTCCACGGATAACCAGCATGTTCGGCAGTGACAACGAAGGGCCGGCAAGCAACAGCGCCAGTGCAGGGACTTTACCCATTCCAGCGGCAATTAGTCCCTGTAAAATTGACACCTCGGTTAATGTGGCAAAATACATAAAAGCCCCGACAATAGATACAAAGAAATTAGAGAACACTGAATTGCCGCCTACAAGGTTTGCAATCCATTCATTCGGGATTACTCCGGCCATTGCGGTGTCGTCGTGGGTTGAGCCCAGCAGAAAGCCTGCAACTAAAACACCAATGGCGAGCAGGGGCATAATTTGTTTGGTGAATTTCCATGAAGCAATGGTAGGCCTCAGGCCAGCCCCTCTTTTGTGAATACTTGAAAACAAGGGCAGGATGGTACAACTGCATGCACACAGCCAATATTTAATCCTGGGAGATTCTATCTCACCCTATATGAAATGTAGGGCTTTAGAACTTCCGTTTACCTTTCGGGTCGCTCACTATCCTTGAAATAATTCCCTTTTTCCATAATGTTCGTTTTTGTATGAAGAACAACGTGCCTTATGCGTTGACGGGCAATTTGTAAACTTATCATTATAGCCAGCAAAATCTTTGTTGAAGGTACGAACTTTCAAGAAAAAACAGCTTTGATTTTCGTCCGCTCTCATTCCTAATTGCCGGGAACCTGCCTAATTGATAGGCAAGCACCCGGCATTTATTTGTTATTTGTTTTAAGCTTCAGCCTTAATCCAGCGTGTCCAGAAACGTGTCGCGTTCTTTTAGGAACTCAGAAAGACGTTCGATGGGGTCGCGGGTGATGGCCACACGCCCCGAACGGATAAACTGTAAAACTTTGAACTGGTTTAGTTCCTCGAAAAGCGCCTGTGTTTCGTCTTTGTGCCCCGTTTTTTCCACCACCACATATTCGCGCGTGATTTCGAGGATTTTCGCCCCGGCTTTGCGAACTGTTTTTTCTACCGTATCGTTTTCATACAAAGCTTCTATGGGAACTTTGTACAAGGCTATTTCCTGGTAGATCATCTCATCATTGGTGTGGTAAAAGGCTTTTAAAACATCAATTAGTTTTTCAATTTGTCCCACCATTTTAACTATCCGTTCACGGGTTTCTTCCACCACAATGGTGAATTTAAACACTCCGGGTATGGCAGATTCAGAAACTGTTAAACTTTCGATGTTCACTTTCCTACGGGTAAAAACAATAGTAATGCGTGTCAACAATCCGATATGGTTTTCGGAATAAACTGTGATTATAAATTCTTGTTTCATTTTGTTAAGATTAGTCGGAAGTTGGAAGACCGAAGTCGGAAGTAAAATTCCAAACAAAAAGTCAACTAATTTTCCGAAATATTTTTTATGTCTTAATTTAAGTGTGAATAGGGATTAGCTTCCCTCTGCGAACTTCTGCCTTCGGGCACCTGTACTTATGTCTTACAACTTCTTTGCCTGTCGCAGGCAGGGGTCTTCGGACTTCCGTCTTCCATCTTTCTTTACGGCTCCAGAATTACCTCTGATACCGAAGCTCCGGAAGGCACCATGGGGAAAACGTTGTCTTCTTTTTCAATCACCACTTCCAGAACATAGGGGCCGGGATGATCAATCATTTTTTGGATACTTTCTTCCAAATCTTCACGAACTTCCACTTTATGCCCTTCAATGCCAAAGCCTTTTGATATCATAATGAAATCGGGGTTCTGAAGTTCGGTAAACGAATACCGTTTTTTAAAGAACAGTTGCTGCCACTGACGCACCATTCCAAGGAAGTTATTGTTGAGGATAATGATTTTTACCGGTAATTTGTTTTGTGCAATGGTACCCAATTCCTGGATCGTCATTTGAAAACCACCGTCGCCAATAACTGCTATCACGGTGCGATCGGGTTGCCCCAACTGCGCGCCCACACTTGCCGGCAGCCCAAAGCCCATCGTGCCGAGCCCGCCCGAGGTAACGTTGCTTTTTGGTTTGCGAAACTTGAAATACCGGGAAGCTACCATTTGATGCTGTCCCACATCGGTCACCAAAATGGCTTTGTGGTTGGTTTTGTCGCCAGTGATGCGGATAACTTCGCCCATAGTCAACCCCGGTTTTTCAGGGAAGAGCTCTTTATGGATAACTTTCTCCTCTTCTATTTTGTCGCAATCGCGGAATCGTTGCAGCCATTCGTCGTGTTTGTTTTCCTTCACGTTGTCGGTGAGCATTTTCAACGATTTTTTAGCGCTGCCCAAAATGGCTACGTCCGTTTTTATAATCTTATTGATTTCTGCCGGATCGATTTCCAGATGGATTACCTTGGCTTTTTTCACGTATGTACTGGTTGTTCCTGTCACACGGTCATCGAAGCGCATACCTACGGCGATGATTACATCAGCTTCGTTGGTCAGGAAGTTGGGGCCATAGTTTCCGTGCATTCCTAACATTCCTACATTCAGCGGATGGTCGGTAGGCATGGCGGAAAGGCCTAACAATGTCCATGCGGCCGGAATTCCCGTTTTTTCGATGAAGGCCCTGAGCTCTTCTTCGGCATTTCCGATAAGGGTGCCTTGTCCGAACAGGATCAAGGGGCGT
This sequence comes from uncultured Maribellus sp., assembly GCA_964572085.1. Taxonomy (GTDB): domain Bacteria; phylum Bacteroidota; class Bacteroidia; order Bacteroidales; family Prolixibacteraceae; genus Draconibacterium. The sequence continues at coordinate 61,925 of CAZNEV010000008.1, forward strand.
TTTGCTTCGTTGATAATCGCGGCGGCTTCTTTTACTTTGAAAGGATCGACGGGCATTTCGGGAACGTAACTTCTGATTTTCGTACATTTTTTATACTCGAAATCCAATTCGCCAAATTGAGCATCTTTTGTGATGTCGATCAGAACCGGGCCCGGTCGTCCAGATTGGGCAATGTAAAAAGCCTTGGCTATCACTTCCGGAATTTCTTCGGGCATGGTAATCTGGTAATTCCATTTGGTAACAGGCATTGAAATGTTTATTACATCCGATTCCTGAAAGGCATCCGTTCCGAGCAGCGGCGAAGTAACCTGCCCTGATAAACACACTAATGGTGTTGAGTCAATCATGGCATTAGCAATTCCGGTAATTAGGTTGGTTGCGCCCGGCCCGGAGGTTACGAAGCAAATCCCCGGTTTTCCGGTTACTTTAGCGTAGCCTTCGGCAGCATGGACTGCGCCCTGTTCGTGTCGCGTTAAAATGTGTTTAACGTTTTTTTCATAATCATACAAAGCATCGTAAATGGGCATAATTGCACCACCCGGATAACCAAAAATGGTATCCACTCCTTCTTCTAAAAGAGAAAGGATTACTGCTTGCGAACCAGTTACTTTTTTTGTTGTCATCTTTTTAAAATTTAGCTTTATTCTTTGTTATTACATTGTTTTTCCTCTATTTCGACGTTGCCAGGTGCTTTGCACGCTGACAAGTCCGCTCAACTAACCTTCCGACTTCCGACTTCCGTCTTCCGTCTTCCGACTTCGGTCTTCCTGCTTCTGTTTTCCATCTTCCATCATGCCACCCGTTCCGGGTTTAGTAGTGCGTCATGCCGTGTTTGCTATAATCCTGCCAGCCCTCCGGGCTTATACCTCCGTCTTCGGTCTCCCCTCTTCCGACTTCGAGCTTCCGTCTTCCATCATGCCACCCGTTCCGGGTTTAGTAGTGCGTCATGCCGTGTTTGCTATAATCCTGCCAGCCCTCCGGGCTTATACCTCCGTCTTCGGTCTCCCCTCTTCCGACTTCGAGCTTCCGTCTTCCGTCTTCCCACTTCCGACTTCCGTCTTCCCACTTCTTCAATCTATCACGCGCACCGCACCTTTGTCGGCCGAGGAAACCAAACTTGCGTAGGCTTTCAAAGCCTTCGAGATATTTCGTTTTCGGTGAGCTGGTCGAAATGCTTTTTCGCCTTTGGCTTCTTCTGCTTTCCTTCGCTCGGCAAGTTCTTCATCCGAAATCAACAAATTGATAGAACGGCTGCTGATGTCGATTTCAATTTCATCGTTGTTCTGAATTAGTGCGATAGCGCCACCGCCTGCCGCTTCCGGCGAAACGTGGCCGATAGATAATCCCGAGGTTCCTCCTGAAAATCGTCCATCGGTAAGCAATGCACAATATTTATCCAGCTGCATCGATTTCAGGTATGAAGTAGGGTAGAGCATTTCCTGCATCCCGGGGCCGCCTTTTGGTCCTTCGTAGCGAATGACGATTAAATCGCCTTTTTTTACTGTACTTCCTAAGATGCCGTTTACCGCGTCATCCTGCGAATCGAAAACTTTTGCCGTTCCCGTGAATTTGAAAATAGAAGGATCTACGCCTGCGGTTTTCACAATACAGCCATCTTCGGCAATGTTTCCGTAGAGCACTGCCAAACCACCGTCTTTGCTGTAAGCATTTTCCACATTGCGGATGCAACCCGTTTCGCGGTCGTTGTCCAAGGCTGTATAATAGTTGTCCTGCGAGCCTAACACTAAATTCCTCCTCCCGTCGCCGGGAGATGAAAGATAGCGGCGTTTTGCATCGTCAGTCACCGTTTCTAAGGTGATATCGAATTCTGCAATGGCTTCCTTCAGGGTTTTCCTGTCAATTCGGTTCACTGAAGTATCCATTAATCCTCCGCGGTCGAGCTCACCTAAAATTGATAGAATTCCTCCTGCCCGATTCACATCCTGAACATGATAGCTGGAGCTGGGAGAAACTTTGCAAAGGTTGGGTGTAATGCGCGAAAGCCGGTCGATGTCTTCCATGGTAAAATCCACTTCGGCTTCGTGGGCAATGGCGAGCAAATGCAATACGGTGTTGGTAGAGCCGCCCATGGCAATGTCCAGCTTCATAGCATTCATAAAGGCCTCGCGGGTGGCAATATTTCGGGGAAGTACTTTTTCGTTGCCTTCAAAATAATAGGATTTTGTAGCGGCCACAATTTTTTGCACTGCTTCTTCGAAAAGTTTTGTGCGGTTGACATGGGTGGCGACAATGGTACCGTTACCGGGCAGTGCCAAACCGATGGCTTCGGCAAGGCAGTTCATCGAGTTTGCGGTGAACATTCCGGAACAGGAACCGCAAGTGGGGCAAGCGTTTTGCTCAATAGCTTCCAAATCGGCGTCCGAAACAGAATCGTCGGCAGCCATCACCATGGCGTCCACCAGATCATATTTCTGAGTACCGATGGTTCCGGCTTCCATAGGCCCTCCCGATACAAATACGGCGGGGATGTTCAGGCGCATGGCGGCCATTAACATACCGGGCGTAATTTTATCACAGTTGGAGATGCAAACCATGGCATCTACCTTATGCCCGTTGCACATGTATTCCACACTGTCGGCAATTACATCGCGCGAGGGGAGGGAATACAGCATCCCGTCGTGCCCCATGGCAATTCCGTCATCGATGGCAATGGTATTGAATTCTGCGGCGAAAAAGCCATGCTGTTCAATCAATCCTTTAAGATACTGGCCGATGTCGTGCAAATGCGCGTGACCCGGCACAAATTGGGTAAACGAGTTGACCACGGCAATAACCGGCCGGCCAAAATGTTCTTCTTTCATTCCGTTGGCGCGCCATAAGCTCCGGGCTCCTGCCATCCTGCGGCCTTGCGTTGTTGTGTTGCTTCGTAATGGAATTTGCATACTTTCCAATTCTTTATTTGTTTTTATTAATTAAAAAAGCCTTTTCCGATTGCGGAAAAGGCTTGTAAATATACTTTCATCTACACCAATAGCTAGCCCTTTCCTGAAAATTCAAGAATGACGACCACGAGGACTAGAATGTATGTAGAGAATGATTTCATTTTTTATTAATCTGATGGCAAATGTAAAAAAACAAATTAAAAACCAAAAGATTTAAAATTATTTTGTGATTTTTTTTTATGATTTCATGTGAAAAAGTATGTTTTGCATTGAAATTATTAACAATAGCTTTACTTAACAATCATTCAGTCAGCCTTACTCCATCCGAATCGAAGGTAATCAAGCGTTTTTTGTATAAGCCTCCGATGGCTTTTTTGAAATTCTTTTTGCTGATACCGAACATGGCTTGTATCATTTCGGGCGAGGTTTTGTCGGAAACGGCAAGGAATCCACGACTTTCTTTTAGGGCATCCAGTATTTTTTGTGAAATGGCATCCACTTTCTCGTAGCCTGGTTTCTCCAAAAGCAGATCGATTTTTTCATCGTCGCGCACTTTGTTGATATAGCCTAAAGTTGCTTGCCCAATTTCTAATGGTTTAAATGTCTGGTTTTTATACAGCATCCCCCAATGTTCGTTGTTCACAATTGCTTTATAGCCGAGTTCGGTTTCATCGGCAATGAGCAATTGAACTTCTTCGCCGTGCTCATATTCAGGAGGGGTGTTGTCCAGGAACTTGTCGAGTTTGGCGGAAGCTGCAAGCCGGTTGGTTTGCACATCCAAAAAGACATGTACGATATAACTGCGTCCTTCAACCATTTCCGCCTTCTGCTCGCGGAAAGGCACCAATAAATCTTTGGGCAGGCCCCAATCCAGAAAGGCGCCAAAACGGCTGGTTGCAACTACTTTCAATTGCGCGAATTCGCCCACTTTGACGAAAGGTTTTTCCGTGGTGGCCACTAAGCGGTCTTCCGAGTCGGTATAAACAAAAACATCCGCCCAGCCCGCACTTTTCACTTCGGGAGTTACGAATTTTTGGGGCATTAGAATTTCACCCAGCTCTTCCCCGTCCAAATACAAACCGTTGTCGGTTTCCCGCACCACTTCGAGTGTATTTATCCTTCCAATTTCTATCATTGTAATTTTAAGATTGATTTAAAAGCCGATCAAAATGATCAATTTGTGTTCTTTAGTTTTACGAGCAATCATTAATGAATAACCACTACCACTAATAAATAATAAATAGTAAATAATAAATAATAAATCACCTATCCTCCCGATCGTTTCACTTTATATCCTTCGCGTTGCAGGATTTCGATGATTTTGGTACAAAAATCGCCTTGCACCATAATTTCGCCATCTTTTGTCGTTCCACCCACGCCACATTTGGTTTTAAGCAGTTTGCCCATTGATTTCAAATCCTCTTCGCTTCCCACGAAGCCTGTCACTAAGGTAACGCTTTTCCCTTTTCGCTTTTTACGATCGAGGCTTACTTTCAAATTCTGTTGCTGCGGCGGCAAGGTTTCCTGTTCAGGATGTTCTTCTTTGTCGTAATTAAAATCGGAGTTGGTGGAATACACCACACCCAATCTGTCTTTCCAATCGTTTGCCATTTTACCCAATTATTTTACCATAAAACCAATAAACTACCCGTTAAATACGCGATCACCCACCAAAAGTATGCAATACGGGAAAAGTTAAATAAAGATCTGCTGATGCCCGCACGCATTCCTTTTTGTTCATACAACCTCAAAACAAGGAGCAAATTCACCATCATTGTGAATGTCGCGGTGAATCCCAAAATACTGTGCAACGAGAATTTGATCTTACCGGCTCCCGCAATCATAAAAGCAATTGCAACTATATCCAGGAGCACACCTATGGTAATGAAAACCAAAATGCCCGGACTTAATACCTTAAAACGCTGTAGCGTAATACTTCCAATACCGTACGAAAGAAACGAGAGGGTAATTACTAAGGCACCAATCAGCGAAAGAATATTCATTTCAGGTTTATCGTTTATCCGAAACAAAGATAACTTTCCATTTATGTAAAGCCAATGAGCGGGATGTTTTTTTGCTGGAAGGGAATATATTTTTAATTCTGCTGCCCTGATTATCCGGATAATTTTGCTTTGTGATGGTGAATTTGAGGGCTGTGGAATGAGGGGTGGGATGACTGGGATGAGAAGTGAGAGATGAGAAGTGAGAGATGAGATGTGAGAGATGAGAAGTTTAGGATGGGGTGGGGGAATCCTCGATATGCTGGCGAAGGATGGATTTCAACTCGTGCGCAGGCCGCAATCCCACGCCGGTCCAGAGCGCTTGTCCGTTTTTGAAAATAATAACTGTAGGAATGCTTCTGATTTGGTATTTGGACGCAATCACCGGATTTTTGTCCACATCCACCTTAATGATTCGGACGCTTTCTTTCAATTCCGACTTAACATCTTTCAAAATGGGCGGCATTTGTTTGCACGGGGCACACCAATCGGCATAAAAGTCAACTAAAACCGGTTTGTCCGAATTGATGATGTTTAAAAATTTTCCATTCATTGCAGCCCCTCTTTCTTTTTACGTTTTTTCAAAATATCACTAATAAAATCGCCTACAAGATAGCCCATGGCAGATCCCCACAAAACCGTCCAATACCAAACCGATTGAATTGGGCATGTACCGCTCAAACAACCCACATATTTCCAATACAGGAAACCGCCGATAGCCCCAATCAATAAAAATATTAATTGCAGGCGTTTGTTTCGAATAAATTCTTTTACATCCATGCCAAAATAACAACGCTAATTTCAGTTTAGTTTGAAAAAGCGCTTTCAATAATACCTATCGGCAATCAATTCAATCTAATTTTGTCATGAATTCTCCTTGATTTTCTATGATAAGGGTTAACTTTACGCCGCAAAATATTATAAAACGAATTTATATGAGTACGAACCGACGAAATTTCATCAAAAACACAGCAGTTGCGGCTGCGGCTGTCAGTGTTGCCCCATCAATTTTAAACGCCTGTGCATCACCTTCAGAAAAAATCACCGTAGCCTTATTAGGTTGTCGCTCCATGGGCTGGAGTGATCTTACCGGATTTCTGAAACAGGAAAATGTGGAATGTGCCGCGATTTGCGATGTTGACGCGCACATTCTGGAAGAAAGAGCTGCCGAGTTGGAAAAGCAAACCGGCAAACGACCGCAAACACACGCCGACTTCCGCCGTGTATTGGAAAACCCCGACATCGATGCGGTAATTATTGGCACGCCCGACCATTGGCATGCCATAATGATGATGATGGCCCTGGAAGCCGGCAAACATGTGTTTGTTGAAAAACCAATGGGGCACAGCATCGAAGAGTGTAATGCCATGGTGGCAATGGCAGCTAAATATCCAAAATTGAAAGTTCAGGTGAACATGTGGCAGCGCAGCTCGAAACATTGGTTTGAAGCTTCGGATGTAGTTAAATCCGGACTTTTGGGCGATGTCCATTTGGTGAAAGCATGGATTTATAAGGGGTACGACAATCCCTATCCTTCGCTGCCCGATTCGGAAGCTCCCGATTATGTTGATTACGATATGTGGTTAGGGCCAGCACCCAAACGACCGTTCAACGCCAACCGCTTTCATTATAACTTCCGCTGGTGGTGGGATTATGCCGGTGGCGCCATGACCGACTGGGGAGTGCATTTGCTCGATTTTGCACTTTACGCTATGGACGCGGACATGCCCGAATCGATTTCTCCCGGTGGCGGTATTTTTTATCATGAAAAAGGGGCTATCGAAACCCCCGATATTCAACAGGCCTTGTACAATTACCCAAAACATTCCATGGTTTGGGAATGTGGCCTAAATCCAGGCATTGGTCCTTATGGCCGAGGACACGGCGTTGCTTTTGTGGGACAAAAAGGAACCTTGGTGGTTGACCGCAGTGGCTGGGAAACTATGCCCGACCGCAGCGATGAGAAGAAAGGACCTTTTTTTGAGGGGAAACAACAAAAAAATTACGGCGACGGAATGAATGAGCACATTCAAAACTTCTTGAAGTGCATCCGTGAAGGCGGAACACCCAACGCAAGCGTTGAAATTGGTGCGAAAACCGCCATCGTTTCCGAAATGGGGAACATCGCTTATCGCGTAGGACAGCGCATCCATTGGGACAATAACGCGAAACGCTTTCTGGAAGACGAAGCCAACCAACTGGCAAAATTAAACTACAGCGAAAACTGGAAGTTGCCGAAAGTGTAAAGAAATTACTTTAGCAAAAGTTCAGGGAATTAATTTTTTAATTAGATTTGCCAGCCCAAAAAATGGGATTTTGGCAAAAGCGGGAGTAGCTCAGGGGTAGAGCATCAGCTTCCCAAGCTGAGGGTCGTGGGTTCGATCCCCATTTCCCGCTCTGAAAATCAAAGACTTGCAAAAGGAGAATTGCAGGTCTTTTTTATTTGCACCATAAGTTATGCGATAGATACTCCATCTTTTTGAAAATTTAGCTCAAAGAACGGTTTTTAAAAAGAAAATTTATTCTTCCAGTATTTGTATGAAATCAGGTTCTATAACGTATAATGTGGGTAGATAAAAAACTTCTTTAATGCCGAAAGGCATGAAATGATTATAGTAAAAAGGTGTGTGGCAAAGGGGAAAATGCCGAAGGCATGACAGGATAATACCACCACTTCGCGGTTTAGAACTCGGAAGAACTCACATTCTATAATCATCTAACCCTTCAGGTTTGAAGAATTTAGATTTAGAGATTACCCATATTATATTTACTGTAAAATTCGTAAATTTTGTTGGTTTTGCCAAATGTTGCACAACGGGGAGATAATCGCCGTCTATGCCCCTGTATAGGGTGCTCATTATATGGCGATTATCGTATTGTTGTATGAAGTTGTTCATGTTATTCGGTTCGTGATGATTGAGCTTTTTATTTCACTATTAAATCAGCGAAACGATAATTTTGATTGTCAAAAATTAGTGAACCAAACTGTTTTCAGGCCATAGCTGAAGGTTGCCTAAATGGCGAAGAACGCAGAGATTAATGGAAGAGTGCGAGTGACGTTTAGATAATAATTTCCTTGAAGATTTCACTTTAAACAACTTCTATCGGTATATTCACGTAAATATTCCTGAATACCATTCAGTAAAATCAAAACGATATCATTATGAAACGATTTGTAATCATTATCCCGGTTTTGTTCTTTTTGGCGGCTTGCCAAAATACGGACTCCGGTTCGGTAGATTCCGGGATGAATGCTTTTATTGGCGATTTAATGGCAAAAATGACCGTTCAGGAAAAAATTGGCCAGCTAAATTTAGTTACACCCGGCGGAGGGATATTAACCGGCTCGGTGGTAAGCACCGATGTAGAATCAAAAATAAAAGATGGCAAAGTGGGCGGAATTTTTGGTGTTTATGGTCCGGAGAAAACCCGTCAGGCGCAAAAACTGGCCGTAGAAGAAAGCCGCCTCGGAATTCCGCTGCTGTTTGGTTCGGATGTAATTCACGGCTACAAAACAACTTTCCCTTTGCCTATCGGCCTGGCCAGCACCTGGGACATGGAATTGATTGAACGCACAGCCCGCGTTGCTGCAAGCGAAGCAACTGCCGACGGCATATTCTGGAACTTTTCGCCCATGGTGGATGTTTCACGCGATCCGCGATGGGGGCGTATTTCTGAAGGTTCGGGCGAAGATCCTTTCCTCGGTTCGCAAATTGCCAAAGCGATGGTGAGAGGCTATCAGGGCGAGGATTTTAGCCAAGCCAACACTATGATGGCAACCGTGAAACACTTTGCCCTATATGGTGCTTCCGAAGCGGGGCGCGACTATAATTCGGTAGATATGAGCTGTACAAAGATGTTCAACGACTACTTCCCTCCGTACAAAGCGGCGGTGGATGCCGGTGTGGGTTGTGTAATGACGTCGTTTAATGATGTGGACGGTGTACCCGCGTCGGGCAACAAATGGCTGCTCACCGACATACTGCGCGAGCGCTGGGGTTTTGATGGTTTTGTGGTCTCCGATTACACGTCGGTGAACGAAATGATTGCCCACGGGCTGGGCGACCTGCAAACCGTTTCGGCTTTATCGCTGAAAGCCGGACTGGATATGGACATGGTGGGCGAAGGGTTTTTAACCACACTCGAAAAATCGCTGGAAGAAGGTATGGTCTCTGAAAAGGATATCAACACCGCTTGTCGCAGGATTCTGGAAGCCAAATACAAACTGGGCTTGTTCAACGACGCCTATCGGTATTTTGATGATGCCCGGCCTGCAAAAGATATTTCAACCCCGGAAAACAGAAAAGTAGCCCGTGAAGCCGCAAGCCGTTCCATGGTTCTGTTAAAAAATGCTGAATTATCGGGTCAGCAAAGTCGGACTTTACCGCTGAAAAAATCGGGAACTGTTGCGCTCATCGGTCCATTGGCCGACAGCCAAAACAACATGTTGGGAACCTGGGCGCCAACGGGCGATACAAAACTGGCCGTTCCGGTTTTGCAGGGTTTTAAGAATGTTGTGGGCGAACACGTAAACATTCTTTATGCGAAAGGGGCCAACATTTCCGATGATCCTGAATTTGCGGCCAAAATCAACGTGTTTGGGCCCCGTATCGAAATTGATGAACGCACGCCGGAAGTATTGTTAAATGAAGCGATTTCCACGAGCAAAAAGGCGGATGTGATTGTGGCTGTTGTTGGCGAAGCTACCGAAATGACGGGAGAATCCTCCAGCCGAACCGACATTTCACTTCCCGAAAGTCAGAAAAAGCTGGTGAGGGCACTGGCACAAACCGGGAAACCACTGGTGCTGGTGAACATGAGCGGCCGGCCAATGACGCTTGTGGAAGAAAACGAACTGGCTGATGCATTGCTTCAGGTTTGGCATGCCGGAGTGGAAACCGGAAATGCCTTGGCCGATGTGCTTTTTGGCGACTACAACCCCTCGGGAAAACTGACAGCTACTTTTCCGCGGAACGTGGGGCAAATCCCGATTTATTATGCCTTGCGAAACACCGGAAGGCCACAAGACGGTGATAAGTTCAGTAAGTTTAAATCCAATTACCTCGATGCGCCCAATACGCCGCTGTTCGCGTTTGGCCATGGGTTGAGCTACACCAATTTTGAATTTGCCAACCTCATTACAGACAAAAAATCTTTTACCAAAAATGATTCAATTCGCGTTTCAGTGGAAGTTGCCAACATCGGAAATTATGATGGCGAAGATGTGGTGCAGCTTTATGTTCGCGACGAAGTGGCTTCGGTTACCCGCCCCTTGCGCGAATTGAAAGGCTTCAAAAAGATATTCGTCAAAAAAGGGGAGACACAGAAAATAACGCTAATTTTACCGCCCGACGCATTTGCATTTTATCATCAAAATTTGGAGTTTTATGCCGAGCCGGGCGATTTTACCGTTTTTGTTGGTGGCGATTCCAACGCAACGCTTTCGGTCCGACTCATGTTGAAATAAATCATCAAATCGAAGCATTGCTCGATTTAAAACAATAAAATCAATTCATTATGAAAACAACTACATTTCTACTTTCAACACTTTTTGTTTCGATACTGCTGACGAGTTGCAATTTTCAGTCAACAGAAAAAACAGGCGTTGGAGCAAAAGCTCCTAAAAACGCAGAAGTAATTTTTGACGGTTCACGAAAAATGCTCGACGAAAAATGGACATATTGGGAAGGCCCCCGCTTTTCGTCGGAACTGCCAATAAAATGGGAAATTGTGAACGACCCCGTTGACCAAGGAACGGCAGTCAATAGCAACGACCCAAATGTGGTGGACGGAAAGTACGGATCTGCTGACATTGTTACGAAAAAAGCATACCGCGATTTCCGGCTTCATGTTGAATTTCTGATTGAGAAGCCGGGCGGAAACAGTGGGGTTTACCTGCAAAACCGCTACGAAATTCAAATTCTCGACGGCGATACCACCACCCACGGCATGGGCGCAGTGATCAACGAAACCCCTTCACCCTACCATTTATACAATGGCGTTATGAAATGGAATGCATACGATATAAAATTCCGTGCAGCACGTTTTGAAAACGGAACGCTCACCGAAAAAGCAATGGTTACCGTATATTTTAACGGAGAAAAAGCACATACTAACGTTAAAATTAATCAAGTGTGGGGCGGACAGTATTCCGGTCTCGATGGCGGAAACGACGGTGGCAAAGGGATTACCGATCAGCCCGGCGGAATAAAATTGCAGGCCGAAGGACATGATGTGCTGTACCGGAACATTTGGATTCAGGAACTTGATTTAGAAGAGCCCAACACCGATTTCTGATCGTTTAACGAAAACCTATTCATCCCCATTAGATGAATATGCTCAACACCTTTTGCACAGAACCGTGCAGCAGCAGCAAACGTTTTGCTTTTGACTCGGAATAACCCAGTTCGTCCATAATCATCCGTGTTCCGCGTTGCACTAATTTTTCGTTGGTGAGCTGCATGTTTACCATTTTATTCCCTTTTACCCGGCCGAGTTGAATCATCAAAGTAGTGGTGATCATGTTCAGGATTAATTTTTGTGCCGTGCCCGATTTCATGCGCGTGCTTCCGGTTACGAACTCCGGGCCTACGACTGCCTCAATGGGAATATCAACATTTTGGGCTAAAACAGAATCAGGGTTATTGGTAATGCATGAAGTCAGAATCCCATTTTCACGCGCATTTTTCACCGCTCCGATTACATAGGGTGTTCTCCCCGAGGCCGCAATTCCCACTACCGTATCCAATGCACTGATTTTGTGTTCTTTTAAAATCTCCCACGAAAGGTTTTCGTCGTCTTCAGCACTTTCAACTGCTTTGCGAATGGCCTGGTCGCCACCGGCAATCAAACCGATTACCAGCCCGTAGCCTACGCCATAGGTGGGCGGAATTTCGGATGCATCCAGTATCCCAAGCCGTCCGCTGGTGCCGGCACCAATATAAAACAATCGCCCCCCTTTTTTTACCCTTGGCACAATTTCAGAAACCAGTTTTTCGATTTGTGGAATCACTTTTTCAACTGCAGGCAACACTTTTTTATCTTCGTTGTGGATTCCTTCCAACAGCTCCCGCACGCTCATTTGTCCAAGGTTGTTGTAGTTCGAGCTCGATTCGGTGATGTTCATAGTTTATTTTCTGTATGATAGTTCAATAATCCGGTTAATGGCTCTTTAAGAACAATTTCATAATGAAGATGGTGTTTTTTCAACACATTTTTTAACTGCTCCTGAAAATGAAAAGCTACGGAACCTATAAAGCATATCGGCAGTTGCCCAAAACCGGAATATTGCGAAATGTTGCGCTGCACAAATTCATCAAACGAGCTTTCAACCACATCCTTGCAGTGTTCCTCCTTTATATTTTCCTTTAAGAAAGGAACAAATTGTGCTAAAAACCGGTTTGGCGTTTTGCGTTTGTAAACGCCTTCCAAAAATTCCGGATAACTTAACGGGAACTTATTTTGAAACTTTTCGGATAGTTGCGCGGGCAAAATTCCTTTTAGGCAATCGCCCAGCAATTTTCGCCCAAGCACAGCCCCGCTTCCCTCATCGCCAAGGATAAACCCCAAAGGGCGAACGTGTTCCACTATTTTATTCCCATCGTATAAACACGAATTGGAACCTGTACCGAGAATGCAGGCAATCCCTTTTTCGCGTTGCAAAGTGGCCCGTGCCGCAGCCAGCAAATCGCTCTCCACTTCAATTTCGGCAGCCGGAAAGAGATTTTGCAAGGCCTGCTTCACTACATTCCCTTTTTCGGTGTTGATGATTCCTGCACCGTAGAAATGAATATGAGAGATTTCTGTTTTGATTTCGGGAACCAGTTTTTCACGCAATTCTTTTTCGATGTCATCCGTTGACCGAAAAAAAGGGTTAATGCCGCCGGTGGAAAAATATTCAATCTCACTCTTCCCACCCGCTAAACACCAACTGGTTTTTGTGGAGCCGCTATCTGCAATTAAAATCATGGGGTAAAATTAGGAAAGAAAGTATTGGTTTTGGTTGAAAGCTTAAATCTTGTAGATTTCTATAAACTTTTACAATTCTATCAATCTTACACTAACTTACTTTTTAGTTTTAGTGCCAATTTATACGCTAAAAGAGGAGGAACTGCATTTCCAACTTGTGTGAATTGTCTTGCAGAAGAACCAGTAAAAATATAATCGTCTGGAAATGTCTGGATTCTAGCAGATTCTCTTACTGACAAAGTCCTTGGAGAATAAGGGTGTAAATGAGAACGACCACCACCTTTTGTACCGCCTGCAATTACCGTTTTTGAAGGCAAAAATGGATTCAATCTATCAACCCGACCAAGTTTATCACGCATTCCAAAATCTAAATTTATATACCTTAATATTGATTCTGCTGTATGATTTCTCGTGACATGATTATCCACGCTTTCTAAATCAGCTTGAAACACATCATAACTTTCAGCCTGAAATATATTTGGCGTAGGGAATTCATAAAATTGAGAGCCTTTAACCCCAATTATAAACAATCTCTTCCTACTTTGTGGAATACCAAAATCAGCTGCATTTAAAATTGTTGGCTTCGTTATTGAATATCCTAGTTTTGTAAGGATTTTTAAATGTTTTTTTATTAAATCAGCTTCATCTAATTCTTCAAGACCAGGAACGTTTTCAATTAAAAAAGCACGAGGCTGAAAATATTCAATATACCATAAATAGTCAAACAATAGATTACCTTTTTCTTTGTCCTCGAACCCCAAACGTTTAAAATTATCATCTTGTTTTTTAAACCTTTGGTTAGATGCAATGCTAAAAGGTTGGCAGGGTGGGCCACCATGGAACACTCCCTCAAAATTAGCTTTTATTCCAACGGTTTTCTCTAAAACATCTTTTATTTCCTCTCTTGAACGAACATCTCCAGAAAAATCAGGGGGTCCAACAATGATCTGATTTGGATTATTCAATCTTAAAGTATCACAAAATAATTCATTGTTTTCAATTGACGCTAAATTTTTAAAACCTGCATACTTAAACCCAATTTCAAGCCCGCCTGCTCCCGAGAAAAAACTAATAGCCGGGATTTCTTCCGATGAAGGTTTAATATTGTCAAGGGTTTCAGCTTTACCTTGTCGACTAAACCCATTCATATAGTTATTGTATCTTAAATTGTCGTATGTAAGACCACGCCTCCCTAATTCTTCGTTTAGTGGCAATTCTTCTAAGACGCACGTGTTAAGCAATTTAAGCTGTTCTTTAATGTCTAATTTATCTTTTAATTCTTTCATACAACCATTCTATCTTTGGCCTGTAAATATACATCTTTAGCTTCACTTTTGTCAAAAAAATCATCTTTGCTTTGAGAGTCAAGCCACGTTTTGTAATATAAATGAACACTTTTGTGGCATGATGGACAAAGTCCAATTAAATCATGCAGAGATGTTCCTTTGCTTGAAATTGCAATTGGAGATGAAAGTGGCAAAATATGGTGCATTTCTAACAGGTATGATGTCCATGGATATTTGCAACTCATATTTATTTCACACATATTGCAAAAGGGTTCTGGATTGCTTTCAAGAAATATTTTTCTCAAAAGTGGACTTCGCTCAATTTTCAAATGTGTAACACGTGATTTTCTGCCTTCAATAAAAGTCTCATCTGAAGCATTTTCTCTACTTCTGATTTTAGTAGGAATAATTATACCCTCTTTAATTTTTGTAAGTTTCAAAAAGTCTTCTTCTTTGTGAACACTTGGCAAAAGTACTAATGGCGAAATCAATTTCTTGAATTCAGGCGAGTCTATATCTTCAATATCAATATCTAAATGTAAGGAGTTGTTAAACCATTTTAATATACTCATTTGACTAATGAAGATAAGCATTTCTCTTACTTGTCTTTTTTGGTCGCCACCGATTGCATAATTTTTTGGTAGTAAAGTTTTATAACTTTCTATACTTTCAAAACCGGTGCAATTATTTCCAATTATTACGTAAAAAACTTCGTCTAATGCTATTGAGGGATTAACACTGCTTATTTTCTTCGCAGCAAGATATTTTAATATAGCACAAAATGGATAAACAACTTTATCTTTTACATTATATTCTTGAAAGGCAGGAAATGGAAATCGAAATCTTGGCAAATACATTGAAAAACAATCATCTGCATCTTTAATACTACTTGATTCTTTTCTTAATTCACGACAAAAATCAGTTGCTTGGAGTCTCCCGTCAATTTTGGTAGCTAAAAATGAACATTCAAAAACCCTTTTATAATTTCTCCATACAGTATAATTTGCAGGAGCAAATGGCATTCCAGTGATTTCTTCAAGTTCATTCCGTAAAATATCCTCTCCAACTGTCATATCTGATCCATTCAAATCATATATCACAGATGCCATTTTCTTTAAAACATCAAATTGAAAATATAAGAGTCGACCTTGATCCCATCTCCATATCATAGCTATATAGTTTTTAATGTAAAAATTATTTTTATACGATTTATTTACGATCCACTTTCAAAAGAAATTTTTTCAATACGATTTTTTCCCTTTCAAGCATTATATGTTTCTAAATGTTCTCAATGTCAGCCTCCGCAGAAGATAACTATTTGAGGTTTTTAGAAGATTCCATACTTTTTTTTCAATCCTTCCATAACCACACTGTGTTCAATTGCATCCCCTTTCTCTAATTCAGCTACACCGTATTCCAAATCCTTCTTCTGGGCGGTAGTTAAACTATCCCAGTTTTCAGTATCGTCATTTCCATTTATGAAATCCCGTACAATACATACAACTCAATTACCCGCTCCTCATCAAGCGAATCAATTTGATGGATTAATTCAATTTTTAGTTCTGATTCGTTCATCGCAAATTTTTATTTCAAAGTTAAAAAATATCTTCCAAATAAGATAGGCGGGATTTTATACGGAATCCTTACTTTTGCGGTTCAATTTCAGAAAAAAATCACATGAAGAAGGTTTTCCTTGCAATGCTGCTTGCAACGTTTATTTTAAGTGTATGCGCTCAGCCAAAATACGAGTTCCGGGCGGTGTGGGTGGCCACGGTGGCCAACATCGACTGGCCCTCGAAACCGGGGTTGACCAACGAACAACAGCAGCAGGAGGTGATCGAAATTTTGGATCTTCATCAAAAACTGGGAATGAATGCCGTAATCTTTCAGGTACGCCCCGCTGCCGATGCTTTTTACCCTTCGGAATTAGAACCCTGGAGCCGGTATTTGACCGGAACTCCCGGTAAAGCTCCTGACCCTTTTTATGACCCCTTAGCATTTTGGATCGAACAATCGCACCAGCGCGGAATGGAATTTCATGCCTGGCTGAACCCCTACCGGGTGGCGCAAAACGCTAACCAGCCCTTGGCCGGAAACCACATTGCATTTGAACATTCCGAATGGGTTTTGAAATATGGCGACAAACTTTACTTCGACCCCGGATTGCCGCAAACCCGTGAATTTGTGACCAGTGTAGTGAAAGACATTGTTTCGCGCTACGATGTGGACGCCATTCATTTCGACGATTATTTTTATCCTTATCCTTTGGCGGAAGAATTTCCGGACAACGTTTCGTTTTCACGTTACAACCGTGGGTCTTGCCCCGAAAACAAAGCCGATTGGCGACGCGAAAATGTGGACATTATTATTAAAATGCTAAACGACACCATAAAATCAGTAAAACCCTGGGTGAAATTCGGCATTAGCCCCTTTGGTGTATGGCGCAACAGTAGTGATGATGCGCGCGGTTCAAACACAAAAGCCGGAACATCTAACTACGATCAACTTTATGCTGACGTAATAAAATGGCAGGAAAAAGGTTGGATTGATTATCTGCTCCCACAACTGTATTGGCAAATTGGCCACCCTACCGTGGACTTTGAAACCCTGGCGCATTGGTGGGCGAATAATGCGCACAACCGCGCCATGTACATTGGTCATGCAGTTTACAAAAGCGAAGCCACATCTCCGGTTAAGGAATGGACACGGCCTGAAGAGCTGCCAAAACAGATTAAATTATTGCGCTCCATACAGGGGATTGACGGGTCGGCTTTTTACAGCAGCAAACATTTCAAACGCGATTTATTTGGATTTCAGGATAGTTTAATAAACCGCGATTATAAACGGCAAACCATTGTTCCACCAATGAAATGGCTGGACTCCATTCCTCCCATGCCCGTTTCAAAAATTAAAAAGTCGGGCAAGAAAGTGAAGTGGAAAACCGAAGACTGCATGGATGAAATGAATCGTCCGGCACAATTTGTAATTTATGGTTGTGAAAAAGGAGCTAATTTCGACTACGAAAATCCTGAGTTTTTATGGCAAATTTCCAAGGACCACAAAATAAAATTTAAACGCTCCAACCGAAAAAAGAAGAAATACGAGATACGGGTATCGGTGCTCGACCGCCTGAATAACGAAAGCCAATTGAGCAAAGCGGTGAAAATAAAATTATAGAAGGCATCTTAAATTTTGTTAAGTGAATGGGATTTTGTTCCCCACAAAGTGATGTGATGGGAATAAAAAATTAATTTTGCGAAGTATTGGTATAAACGGCTTGTAGCTCAGTTGGTAGAGCAGTTGACTCTTAATCAGCGGGTCCAGGGTTCGATCCCCTGCAAGCCGACCATAATAAACGAGGCACTTTCAGAAATGAAGGTGCCTTTCGTTTTTTAGACGGGTACAACAATTCCTGCCAACACAAACCAACACAAACCACCAAAAACTAACAGGTATAGAATGTTATGTGGATATTTTACAATATTTTCCGGTCAAATTGCAACAAACAAAGACAAACACTGCCCCAACAATTATTTTCACTTGATTTCCAGCTAGTTTCTGACAACCGTGCTGCATCCGATTATAAAAAGTTATTCCGAATTCTTCATTGCATGACTTGTATTCAGTATTTCCAAAAATTGCGTTAAGTTTGTTTCCGGAAATTTAAAGGCACAGCTTCGCCAAAAAATCACAGGTTATGTTATTGGCAATTGACATAGGTAATACGAACACCGTTTTTGGTGTAAAAAACGAACTGGAATGGCTGAATTCCTGGCGTATTCAAACCGACCCTTTAAAAATGGCAGATGAGTATGAGGTTATCTTTCGCTCGCTTTTAAATGGCGGTAGCATTCAAAACGACGAAATTTTAAAGATTGTGGTGAGCAGCGTAGTCCCTTCGTTGGTGCACCCCTTTTCTGAAATGTTTTCGGTATTGTTCCCCAAAGCCAAAATCATTCTGGTTGGTCCGGACATATACCCGAAACTGCCTGTTAAGATTTTAAATCCTTATCAAATTGGAGCCGATTTGGTGTCGAATACCGTAGCAGCTTATCACAAATTTGGAACTTTAACCACCGTAATTGATTTCGGCACGGCACTCACCTTTACAACCATCGGTAAAGACGCCCAGATTTTGGGCGTTGCCATAGCCCCCGGCTTACAAACTGCTGTTAGTGCCTTAGCCCGAAAAACAGCCCAGTTGCCGCAAATCCATTTAACTCCCCCGCCATCAGTTTTGGGCAGCAATACTGTGCATGCCATTCAGGCCGGAGTAGTTTATGGTTTTGCCGGATTAGTGGATTCGATTATCGAACGCACACAAAATGAACTGAACGAAAAGCTCACCGTTGTTGCTACGGGAGGTTTGAGTTCCATTATCGCACCACTCACGAAACACATTAAAATCGTGGAACCGATGCTTACGCTTGACGGATTGGCATTAATCCATTCGTTTTGCAGTTAAGCGCACTTAGTTTACCTCGATCAGTTTCAGTAATTCATCGATTTTTGGTGTAAGTATGATTTCCGTCCGGCGGTTCATTTGCCGGCCCTCGGGGGTTTTATCCGACGAAAGCGGCAGATATTCGCTACGCCCGGCGGCAATAATGCGAACCGGATCGATCTGCTGGTTCTCCGTTAATATTTTGGTTACGGCGGTTGCGCGCATCACGCTCAAATCCCAGTTGTCTTTCACATCGCCCGAACCATGCATCGGCACGTCGTCGGTATGCCCTTCCACCATTACGCTAATATCAGGATTTTGTGCCAACACAATGCCCAATTCCTTCAAAGCCCTCTGTCCGTTGGGATCCACATTCCATTTCCCGGTTTTAAAAAGCAGCTTTTCATCGAGCGAGACATATACTTTCCCATTTTTTTCGTGCACCGTCAACCCCTTGTTATTGAAACCTGTGAGTGCATTCATCACTTTATTTTTCAGGTCTTTCACCGCCTGTTCTTTTTGAGCCAACACATTTTGCAGTTCAATCAGACGGGCATTTTTGTTTTCAAGTTCTTTCTCCGCTTCGCGGAGTTTATCTTCTCTGATATTCAGGTTGTTTTGCGCCGTTTGCAAATCGCGCAGCAGCTTTTCAATTTCTGACGAACTGCCCGAGTTCAGTGCTTCCATTTGATGCTGCAAATCAGCAATTTCCTTTTCAAGCGCTACTGCTTTTTGTTGTTGAACAGAAAGGGAATATTCCGCATCCGCCAATTTCTTTTCTGCATTTTTAAGTTTCAGCTCCAGTAAATCATTTCTGCCCATTAACTCAGTACGGGAGGCTTCGAGTTCCATTTTGGTTTTAGTCAGTGCATCTACCTTTTGCTCCAAGTTACCCCTGACTTCGTTGAACTTTTTTGTCGAAACACAGGAGGTGAACGACAAAACAAATAAAACCATGATTATTTTAATGCTTTTTGTTTTCATGTTGATACGATTTTTTTTATAAAGTTCAAAAATAAGGATTTTGTGAAGCCTGTGCAACAGCATTAAAGCGATTTCGATTTTCCAAAAAGTGAACAAATAGCAACACTCAATTGATTAACTATTAACTTCGCTTAAAATAGCGGTACTAAAAGATTTATTTATATTTGGCAATATTTTTTCGCAAAATGGACGATAGAAAAGGAAGATTATTAGAAGAAATAGCGTATCCATCGGATTTGAAGAAGCTGGAAGTTCACCAGCTCCCTGAAGTCTGCAATGATTTGCGGGATTTTATTATTGATGAAGTATCGACTAATCCGGGGCATCTTGGAGCCAGCTTAGGCGTAGTAGAGCTTACCGTTGCGTTGCATTATGTGTATAATACCCCATACGACCAGTTGGTTTGGGATGTAGGACATCAAGCCTACGGGCATAAAATATTAACCGGACGGCGCAAGCAATTTCACACCAACCGGAAATATAAAGGAATCAGCGGATTTCCGAAAAGGGATGAAAGCGAATACGATACCTTTGGCGTGGGCCATGCCTCAACTTCTATTTCGGCAGCCTTGGGAATGGCCGTGGCTTCGAGGCTCAAAAATGAAAAGGAAAGAAAAGTAGTGGCCGTGATTGGCGACGGGGCAATGACCGGAGGAATGGCATTCGAGGCCCTGAACAACGCACGCGGCAATAATTCAGATTTATTGGTCATCCTCAACGACAACAACATGGCCATTGACCCCAATGTGGGTGGAATTAACCAATACTTGCTAAATATCTCTAAATCGCAAACCTACAATCGGTTCAAAAATGATGTTTGGGACGGGCTGGGTAAATTAGACGAATTTGGCCGCAAAATCCGAAGGTTTCTTCAGAAAAACCAACACGCCCTTAAAAATATATTGCTGAAACAGAACAACCTTTTTGAATCCTTCGATTTCAGGTATTTCGGGCCGATTGATGGACACGATGTGGTGTATCTTGCCAAGGTGCTGAACGATTTAAAAGAAATTGGCGGGCCAAAATTGCTGCACGTAATAACCCAAAAAGGAAAAGGCTTTAAGCTGGCAGAACAGAATCAAACCCGGTATCACGCCCCCGGCTTGTTCAACAAAGAAACCGGCGAAATATTTTCATGCAACGGCCCTACTGAAAATGCGCCCAAATTCCAAAATGTGTTTGGCGAAACCTTGGTGGAACTTGCAGAACAAAACGAAAAAATTATTGGCATCACTCCTGCCATGCCAACCGGTTGCTCCATGAATCTGATGTTTGAAAAAATGCCCGACCGCGCTTTTGATGTGGGCATTGCCGAACAACATGCCGTTACTTTTTCGGCAGGATTGGCAACACAAGGCATGGTGGCGTTTTGTAACATCTACTCCACATTCATGCAAAGGGCCTACGATCAGATCATTCACGATGTAGCAATACAAAACCTGCACGTTATATTTTGCCTCGACCGCGGTGGCCTGGTGGGCGAAGACGGCCCCACACACCACGGAGCATTCGATATAGCTTATATGCGTTCCATCCCCAACATGGTGGTGGCGGCGCCCATGGACGAAATTGAGTTGCGCAACCTCATGTACACCGCCCAATTGCCTGAAAACAAACGTCCATTCTCAATTCGCTATCCGCGTGGTAGCGGCATAGAACCCAACTGGAAACATCCTTTTAAGAAAATAGAAATTGGCAGGGGCCGAAAACTTTCCGATGGAAAAGATGTGGCTTTGCTGAGCATTGGGAAAGGTGGGGTTTTTGCAAAAGAAGCAGTTAGAAACCTTAGAAGGCATGGAGTTTCCGCCGCACATTATGACCTGCGTTTTGTGAAACCGCTTGACAAATTGCTGCTGACTGAAGTTTTTGAAATTTTCGGCCAAGTGGTGACAGTGGAAGACGGAACGGTGCAAGGCGGCTTTGGCAGTGCAGTTCTGGAGTTTATGGCCGAAAATAATTTCTCATCGAAGGTGAAAATCCTCGGAATCCCCGACAAGTTTATTGAACATGGTTCGCCCAACGATTTGTACCGTGAATGTGGAATAGACGCACAAGGAATTACGCAATCGGTTTTGAAAATGCTGGGAAAAGATGAGCCAAAGCCGGAAGCCGAAAACCCGTCAGAAATCAAAGCACCAAAAGTTATTCATCCTTGAAATAATATAGTGGGCAATCTACCGTTTCTCCTGTTGTAACAAAAACCATTTCAAATTGGATATTTACCTGAAACGCCGCCGCGGGAAAATTCTACTCCTAACAACAGCCATACTCATCGGTGTGGCTTCACTGTTATATACCAACTGGCTCACCCGGAAAATGGCACTCGAAGAACGCAAAAAAGTGGAGCTTTGGGCCGAAGCCACGAAACGTTATGTAGAACCTGTTGACGAAGCGATAAGCGAAATGGACCATGCCGCGTTGAATACCTCCTACCTGACCTTGATAATGGCCATCCTCGAACAAAACACAACTATCCCGGTAATTATTCTTGAAGGCGGCACGGTGAACGACGATTTTAATATCCGATATAGCTCTGCACGGAAACAGCAAGTACTGAAAAACGAGCTGGAAAAAATGAAGAAATATTCGGAACCAATACCTATTAAGTTGGACGAAGACAACATCCTTCTTCTATATTTTCGCGAATCAAACATCTTGCGCAATCTGCGTTTCTACCCATTTGTACAACTTTTTGTCATCATGGTTTTTATTATGGTGGCGTATTTTGCATTCAATGCCACACAGCGCGCCGAACAAAACCAGGTGTGGGTGGGCATGTCAAAAGAAACTGCACATCAATTAGGGACACCCATTTCATCCTTAATGGCCTGGATTGAAATTCTGAAGTTGAAAGGCGTTGACGAAGGATTGGTGAAAGAATTCGAAAAAGACACGGAACGGCTGGAAAGGATTACAGAACGGTTCTCTAAAATCGGGTCGAAACCCGAATTGCTGCTCACAAATGTAGCGGATGTACTTCTTTCCACAATTAACTATCTTAAAACCCGCTCTTCGAACAAGGTAGTTTTTGAGGTCTCGTTTCCCGAAACCGAGATAGCAGAAGTACCACTGAACGAGGCACTTTTCTCTTGGGTTATCGAAAACATAGCTAAAAATGCCATCGATGCGATGGGCAACGGCGGAAAAATATCTATTGCCTTAAAACAAAAAGAGGAACAAGTATATATTGATATCGCCGACACGGGCAAAGGGGTTAATAAATCGCAATTCAAAACCATTTTCCAACCCGGATACTCCACCAAAAAACGGGGATGGGGACTCGGGCTTTCCCTTGCCAAAAGGATTATCGAAAACTATCATAACGGGAAAATCTTCATCAAATGGTCTGAAATCGGAAAAGGGACAATGTTTAGGATTGTGCTGAACAAATAAGCAATTGTGTTCTACACATAAAATTGATAATGGAAAAACAATCGGTTTCTTTCACGTGTTGATAAAATATTTATACTTTTGCAACACTTTTTAAAATCGTGAGCTGGAAATCGAAATATAATATTGAATTCAAAGGCCTTAGTGAAGGCCTGCATGATTTCAGGTTCGGAGTGGACGATTCGTTCTTTGCACATTTTGAGGAGAGCTTAGTTGAAAAGGGGGATGTTATAGTGAAAGTTGTGCTTGAAAAACGGGATGCTTTTATTAAACTTCACCTAAAAATTAAAGGATGGTTAGAACAAACCTGCGACCGTTGCCTGGAAGAATACCCGCAAAAAGTAAAAAGCGAAACGGAATTATTCGTCAAATTTGGTGAAAAAGAGTTCGACGAAGGAGAAAATATCATTTGGGTTTTACCCGAAGAGCACCAAATTAACCTGGCTCAAATTATGTATGAATACATTTCGTTGAGCATTCCTTTACGGCACGTTCACCCAAAGAATAAAATGGGCATCCGGGACTGTACCCCCGAAATGATTAAAAAACTGAAAGAATATACGCATACCGCCGCGGAGCAGCAAACACTGATTGACCCGCGTTGGGAGACGTTAAGAAATTTGAAAAACAATAACAATTAAAAAATAAAAAATGGCACATCCAAAGCATAGAATCTCGAAAACGAGAAGAGACAAAAGGCGCACGCACTACAAAGCAGTTGCTCCCACCTTGGCTACCTGTTCAAACTGTGGCACAACGGTGAAGTACCACACTATCTGCCCCGAATGCGGATATTACCGCGGAAAGCAGGTCATTGTAAAAGAAATTGCAGTTTAACGACACATAAGGCCAGGCAAATAACCTGGCTTTTTTATTGGTCTTTTTAAACACTGTTTACAATGACGAAATTAAAAGCGGCGATAACCGGGGTTGGAGCATTTTTACCCGATTACATACTGACCAACGAAGAAATCAGTACGATGGTTGACACCACCGACGAGTGGATTATGCAACGCATCGGAATTAAAGAACGGCGGATTTTCAAGGAAAAAGGGAAGGCTACAAGCGACATGGGGACCGCTGCTGTACGACAATTGCTCGAAAAAACCAATACTTCGCCCGACGAAATCGATATGCTGATTTGCGCCACCATTACACCGGACATGCCCTTCCCGGCTACTGCAAATATCATTACAAACAAAGCAGGAATTCGCAATGCATGGAGTTATGACATCAATGCAGCTTGTTCGGGTTTCATTTTTGCACTTTCAACCGGGGTGCAGTTTATAGAATCGGGGCGATACAAAAAGGTGATCATTGTGGGAGCCGATATGATGTCGGCAATAACCAACTACAGTGACCGCTCTACTTGTCCCCTTTTTGGCGATGCAGCCACAGCCATTTTGCTCGAACCTACCACCGAAAATGTTGGAGTGATCGATTACATCAATCGTGTTGATGGATTGGGAAGAAGTCATTTGCATATTAAATCGGGTGGTTCGCTCAGCCCCGCCTCCCACGAAACGGTGGAAAAGCAAGAGCATTTTGTATATCAGGAAGGACAGGCGGTGTTTAAAGCCGCGGTTTCGAGCATGGCCGACGTTGCCGTTGAAGTGATGAAAAAAAACCAGCTTGAACCTAAAGATATCGACTGGTTAGTGCCTCATCAGGCAAATATGCGTATCATCGAAGCTACTGCGCGCCGCATGGGGGTGAGCAAAGACCAGGTGATGATTAACATCCAAAAATACGGAAACACCACTGCCGCCACCATACCCCTCTGCTTGTGGGATTACGAGAAAAAGCTAAAAAAAGGCGATAATATCATCCTCGCTGCTTTTGGAGCAGGTTTTACCTGGGGAAGCGTATATTTGAAATGGGCTTACGATAGCGAATAAAGAATAAAATTTCAAATGGCATTTCTTAAATCAAAGTCGGATAAAATGGCAAAACAAACCACAAAATTAATTGACGATGTTCAGAATCAGGTCATCAACATCATCTGCGAAGGCACAAAAATAAAGGGCGACATCATTGCAAGCGGCGACATCCGCATCGATGGCGAACTAATTGGGAACATATCAGCGAAAGGCAGGTTGGTAGTGGGCCCGAACGGTAAAATTACAGGAGAGGTGAACTGCAACAATATCGAAATTTCTGGCGCAATCAAAGGTAAAGTAAATGCCAGCGAATTGATGAACATGAAATCAACTTCGCAAATCGATGGAGACATTGTTGTCGGTAAACTTTCGGTGGAACCCGGCTCTGTGTTCTCCGGAACTTGCAAAATGAGTACTTCTGCAGCAGGCTATGAAGCAGAAAAATAAAAATATCAAATCCGGCTTCGATAATTTTATCCGTTATTCCAGCCTTGGCTTCGAAATGATGGCCATCATCGGCCTATTCACCTTCGCCGGTTACAAAATCGACCAATGGATGGAAAACGATTTTATGGGCTTCACTTTCGGGTTGATGGTTTTGTCGGTCATCCTCGCTACCGTTTACGGAACGAGAAAATTATTGAAGAATAATAAGAAGTAGAGGGAAGCGGGAAGCTCGAAGCGGGAAGACGGAAGACGGAAGTGGGAAGACGGGAGACGGAAGCAAGAAGTATAAACAAAAAAACACGAAACACGAACCATGTATTGCTCAAATCTCACATCTCACCGCTCATTTCTCATTTCTCACCGCTCATTTCTCATATCTCACACCGCTCACTACTCAAGTCTCACTACTCAATACTAATTCCTTACAGTTAAAAAATGAAACAATTTGTCTTAAAACTCACGGTACTAACTCTTGGGTTGGCACTAATTGGCTGGTTGGTTTTTTCGCTATTCTTGCCGCAATATTATTTGCCCGTTTTGCCTTTTTTGCTGCTTTTCTTTTTCACGGTCACGCTGACAATCCACGCGTATCAACTAAATCTATTAAAGAAAAAACCTGCCAAATTTACCACCAGCAACATGCTGGTCACTTTTTTGAAACTGGTTTTGTATTCCGTTGTGGCTATTGCCTACATCGCTTTCAACCCGGCAAATGCCCTTGTTTTTGTTATTTGTTTGATGCTGCTGTATTTGATTTTCACCTTCGTGGAAGTGGTGGAGATTTCAAAGTTGGTGCGAAAATAGAAATTCACTATCTCCAGTAGATATTACCATCGCTATCTAATTTTCCTTTATATTTGGCCTTCATGTTCGATATTCAAACCAAATTAGAGCTAAAAAAAGGAAACCCCGCTGCTTTTAAGGAAGTATTCCAGTTGCTGTATCCGCGCTTGAAAGAATATTGCAAGCTTTTTATTAAGGATGAAAGCCAGGTGGATGACCTTATCCAGGAAAGTTTTATTGCGCTTTGGGAGAATAGGGATTCGATAAAACCCGATAAATCCATAGAAAGTTTTGTTTTTGTAATTGTGCGTAACCGATGTTTAAATTAGTTGTAAGTTAACAGCCACAGTTTTTTTTCTTGTCATTCCGCCGAGTGAGCGAGGAGAAATCTCTGCAAATTTGTTCGGGATTTCTCCTCATGCTTCGTCTGCCATTAGCATAGCTATGCGGGAAATGACAAAATAGGCTAATAGCACCGGTTTATTAAGCCTCGCATCCAGTTTTGCCATGGGCATCACTACGTGGCTGTCCGTCAGGACCGGAGTTCGCCGTTTGGCTTCCCCAAAAATTTGTATTTTCAATATTTTTTCAGAGCTTTCACTAACCGTTATTTGGGGGATTACAATTTTTACATCAAATTAGCAAAAACTATAAATAGGTTCTATTTCATTCGGGTTAGTTGAAGAAAAACATGGACGTTATGTTCAGAGGTTTTCCAACCTTCCGAAGGAATAATCAACAGAATAAAGTAAATTAACCGGCTGAAAAGAAAGACATAGCGCAAATGACGATAAACAGACTGAAACCAAAGAAGGCTTTGAACAAAGCCTTTTTAAAAGTAAAACCGAACAGGACTGAAATTGAGCGTTTCAAAGCGAACCTTATCCAGTTGTTAGACCGTACCAATGACACGGAATCGGAGGAGTTTCATAAAAACCTCGTCATCGACTTTCTGAAAAAGACCTATTACGATCCCAATCATTTTATCAACACCAAAGGGCGGAATGACCTTGTAATCCACAATGGCGACAAAGCAAAAAGTTCGGTGGGCGTAATTCTGGAAGCAAAAAAGCCGACCAACAAATGGGAAATGGTGCGGCCACTAACTGAGGGCGACACGCCGGAGCAACGAATTGCCAAGCTGAACGTAAAAGCGTTTCACGAATTGGTACTTTACTATTTGCGTGAACGGATAAGCCACAAAAACCTGGAAGTGCGGCATTTGGCGATTACCAACATCAATGAGTGGTTCATTTTCGACGCCAATACTTTCGATCGGCTTTTTGCACAAAATAAGAACCTGGTGCAGCAATTCAACGAATTTGAAGGCGGGCGACTGGCAGGCGTTAAAACCGATTTTTTCTATACTCAAATTGCAGAACCGTTTATTGCCGGCATCACAACCGAAATTGAATATACGTATTTCAATTTGCAGGATTATCAGAAACCACTTCGAAATGAAAATAAAAAAGATGATAACGAGCTGATTGCGCTTTTTAAATTACTGTCGCCCGAGCATCTTTTAAAACTCCCGTTTGCCAACGACAGCAACACCCTCGACAAACGTTTTTACAGCGAAATGCTGCACATCCTCGGGTTAACGGAAACCAAAGAAGGCAGCAAAAAACTGATTGGACGAAACAAAGAAGGCGAACGAAATACGGGAAGCATTCTCGAAGATGCCATCATTCAGTTGGATAGTCTGGACAAAATCAGCCGTTTGGAAAGGCCGCGCCAATATGGGGAAACGCATCAGGAACGGCTTTTTAACGTTGCGCTGGAACTTTCCATTACCTGGATGAACCGGATTCTGTTTTTGAAGTTGCTGGAAGCCCAACTCTTCACCTATCATAAACGCGATGAGTCGTATGCCTTTCTTAATAGCAACAAAATCAAGAGTTACGATGATCTGAACAGTTTGTTTTTTCAGGTATTGGCCAGAAAGTTGGATGAACGAAACCCCGACGTAAAGCAAATTTTCCAGAAAGTCCCGTACCTCAACTCCTCGCTTTTTGAGCCCACTAACCTGGAACATACTACGTTATTCATCAGCAATCTGAGGGACGATAAAACAATTCCTATTATTTCGTCCACGGTTTTGAAAAACGAACAGGGCAAAAAGAGGACAGGACGCCTTACCACGCTGGAGTATTTATTTGAGTTTTTGAGCGCTTACGATTTCAGCAGCGAAGGTTCGGAAGCCATTCAGGAAGAGAATAAAACGCTGATTAACGCTTCGGTTCTTGGGTTGATTTTCGAGAAAATAAACGGCTACAAAGACGGTTCATTTTTCACGCCCGGTTTCATCACCATGTACATGTGCCGCGAAACGATTCGCAAGGCGGTGCTGCAAAAGTTTAATGAAACCAAGGCCTGGAACTGTACCAATTTCGATGAACTCTACGATAAAATTGACGACCGGAAAGAGGCCAATACCATCATCAATAGCATTAAAATTTGCGATCCGGCAGTAGGCTCGGGGCACTTTTTGGTTTCGGCGCTGAATGAAATTATTGCGGTGAAAAACGATTTGAAAGTGTTGCAGGACCGCAACGGCAGACGCCTGAAAGAATATCACGTAGAAGTGGTGAACGATGAACTGATTGTAACCGATGAAGACGGCGAACTCTTTGAATACAATCCCGGCAACAAAGAAAGCCAGCGCATACAGGAAACGCTTTTTCACGAAAAGCAGACCATTATCGAAAACTGCCTGTTTGGTGTGGACATCAACCCGAATTCGGTTAAAATCTGCCGTTTGCGTTTGTGGATCGAACTGTTGAAAAATGCGTATTACAAAGCTCCCTCTCTCTTGGAGAGGGCGGGGGGAGAGGCTTTTGAAACCCTTCCCAACATCGACATCAACATCAAATGCGGAAACTCTTTGGTGAGCCGTTTTGCCCTGGATGCCGACCTGAAACAAGCGCTCAGAAGCAGCAAATGGTCTATCGACAGCTACCGGATAGCCGTTGCCACCTACCGTAACGCTGAAAATAAAGAGCAAAAAAGGGCCATGGAACGCCTGATTGCCGACATTAAATCGGATTTCAGAAGCGAAATTTCCATGAACGATCCAAAAGCGAAAAAGCTGCGCAAGCTATCGGGCGATTTGTTTCAACTGACCAATCAGCAGCAGCTTTTCGAAATGTCGAAAAAAGAAAAGGCAGTTTGGAACCAAAAGGTTGAAACACTGGCCCAACAAACCAAAAAGTTAGGAGCCGAAATAGAAGAAATAAAATCCAACAAAATTTATGAAAATGCTTTTGAATGGCGTTTTGAATTTCCCGAAGTGCTGAATGACGACGGCGATTTTATGGGTTTTGATGTGGTGATTGGGAACCCGCCGTATATTTCACTCTCAAAAATAAAAACAGATTCTGATTATTTTTCAAATGCCGGTTTTGAAACCTATTCAAAAGGCACAGATATTTACGCTCTGTTTTATGAATTAGGAGGTCGTATCCTTAAACAGGAAGGCTTTTTAACCTATATCACGTCCAATTCATGGCTTCGTGCTATTTATGGAGAATTGCTGAAAAAATATTTTATCAAAAATCTCCAGCCCATTACTTTATTGAATATTGAAGACATTCAAATATTTGAGGAAGCAACTGTAGAATCAAATATTATTACGCTGCAAAAAAGAAGGCTGACTGAATCTTTCCCGGTAGTAAACCTATCCGATGATTATAGTTTAGGAAGCTCTTTGTCGGAGTATTTTGATTCTCATCATTTTGAATTTACCGTACCTGAAACATCCGAATGGTTTATAGGAAATCAGGCCGAAGGTGCTTTAAAAATAAAAATAGAAGCAAATAGTAAGCTTTTGAAGGAGTTTAGTATTGATATTAATAGAGGTTTTTTAACAGGTTATAATCAAGCCTTTATTATTGATGAGCAAAAGAAAGACGAATTAATAGAGCTTGATGCGAAAAATGCTGAAATCATCAAACCCATTTTACGAGGTAGGGATTTAAAGAAATATAGTTATGAATTTAACCGATTATGGGCAATTTGTTCTTTCCCAAGTTTAAAAGTTGAGATTGAAAAATTCCCTGAAATTGAAAAGTATTTTTTAGAAGTTGGAAAAAAAAGGCTTGAACAGACTGGTGAAACTGGGAGCAGAAAGAAGACCTCAAATCAGTGGTTTGAAACTCAAGACTCCATTAGTTATTGGAAAGATTTCGAAAAGCCTAAAATAATTTGGGGCGAAATATCGGATAAGCCCAAATTTGCTTACGATGAAGACAGCTATTATGCAGAAGCGACCACCTTTTTAATGACGGGTGAAAAATTGAAATTTCTATTGGCTATTCTTAATTCCAGGGTTTCTGAATGGTATTTCAATCTGATTGGCACAACTACTGGAATGGGGACGAACCGTTGGAAAAAATATAAAATTGAAATGCTGCCCATAAAAATTCCTACTGAAAATCAGGAAGAAGAAATAGAGAAATTGGTAAATAGCATTGTTCAAATAAAAAAACAAAATCCTTCTGCCGACACTACTAACCTCGAAACCCAAATCGACCAATTGGTTTACCAGCTTTACGATTTAACCGAAGAAGAAATTGAAATCATTGAAAATAATTAATGGCAGATTTTGACGACATATTAAAATCGGTTCAATGGAGCCAAAACAATCAGAAATCGTTGGGATTAAGTTCTTATCTTTCTAAAATGTTCAAGGCACAGGAAAGCACTTCAAAAAGTTTAAGCGGTATTAGTATGATTGCTGAAATTACGAAAAGCATGCAGCATCATAAATCGTTTGCAACCCCAAATTTATTGGCAATTGAAGCAATAAAAAAAACGATGAGTTTTCAATCAAAATTCGTTATTCCACAAACAACACTTGATGCAATCAATTCAATAAACAAACAACACGAACAGCTATTTGGGAACTTAAGAAGCATAACAGGAACTTTAAATAAGCACCAAGCGGCATTCTCTCAAATTAATAATTGGCAGTTTGCCATCAGTGGAATTTCTGGTCAATTGGCAGCATTTGCATCAAGCCAAGGGAAATGGGATTTGATAGAGGATTATGAAGAAATTACTGAAGAAGCAGTTTCTTTAAATGAAAGAATATTTGATGAAAATGGTGTTACCAAAGAAGGTCTAATCGAACTCAAAGAGTTTTTCCAAAGACTTGAAATTAAGGTTGACAAAATTGATGCAAATGCAAATGCCATATTGTGGAAGTTGTTGGTAATTTTAAGTTTTGTTCTTGCTGTTTTTAGTGAAGCGAGAAATTGGATGCCACAACCTGAATACGCAACCAGGCAAGAAGTTGAAACCGTAATAAAAGACCAATTCACACTTTACCAGAGAAAACTAAAACAAGAAAAGGAATTTAGAATTACCAACAGAGAAAGTAAGGTCTTACTAAAACCAAAAAGTAAGTCATTAGTAATTGAAAAATTACCTATTAACTTTGAAATTGTTGTTTTACGGATGAATCATAAATGGATTTATGTAAGCTACATTAGCCCAAAAGACAGCTTACCACAGACCGGTTGGATATTTAAAAAATATATAGATAAACCTGAACGAAATCACTTAGGAAAATGAATATTGAATTTATAGCAAGACAAATCGCAACGGTTGACCGTGAAGTAAATATGGTTGAGAAAAGTATTCATTCTATTGAAATAGGTACTTAGCCACTAATATTTTTGATCGGGCATGGCGGAGCGTTT